>NZ_NXGA01000001.1:1198743-1444648 GCF_002802965.1 Sporolactobacillus pectinivorans
GGCCGATCCCGAAAAAGCGGTTTTTCCAAGCCTGAAGCAATGTGGCGACACCGCAGGCTGCCAAATCGATCGACACAAGTAACGCAAGTTCCGTTCCTTTCAAACCGACCGCCCCGCCGACAATCAGTGGAACAATCACAGCTCCTCCATACATTGCCAGCATGTGCTGAATGCCAAGAGATAAAATCTTTCCGTATTTATGCATCGTTTCCATAGTTTTCACACTCCCATTTTTTGTATTATAGAGCATTATCACATGATCGGTATGAAATTCTGACTCAGCTGGCTTCGCCCTTCTCCTTTAAAGGGGTGCCATTGAAAGGCGTATTGCTCATTTTAATTGATTCGCTTGGGCAGCCTTCGAATGCATCGACGACATCGTCAAGGCATTCTTCAGGAATAGCCGCTGTTCCTTGATTGTCATCGAGCAGAACATGCGAAGTTCCGTCATCGTCATAACCAAAGATATCCGGAGCTGCACAACCGCATGCCCCGCAGGCAATGCAAGTATCCTTATCGACGATCACATATTTCATCAGGCTTCATCTCCTTATCTCGTCACCTTTAAGGTAGAAAGTCAATGATCATGTTTAGCTTGTATAGTGCTTTCCAAGGCCCATTTCTTTCAGCAATTTCCGGTAAGCGATCGATGTTTTGTCCGCCATAATGTGTGCTTCCGCCTGAAGGTCAAGAGGCAGTTCTTCCGGTTTCTGATTTTCAACCATTTCCCGGTCTTCATTAAAAATTTTCAGGTTGAAAGCGCAGGCATCCTCAATTGAGAGCTCTTTGTCGAAATTCTGGGCAATCGGACAGAAAAGCCTCGTTTTTCTCGCAGAAATCGGGCTGGCAGCATTCAATATCCAGAGCAGTTTATCATCCGGAAAATGAACGATCAGCCTAGCCGCGAGCGGCGAGTAGATGTCATATTCCCGCAGCCATTTGAAACCGGCCGGTGACGGATCCTTCATGCCCTTAGGATAGTTGCTGACCGTACTAAGATAGTCCGTGTGCAGTCCGCCGTCTGTCCTGGTGACTTTGTAACTCGGAACAAATGCATTGTTTCGGTCGGCGAAAGTGTCCGTGTGCACCCAGGCAAAATGGGCGACATCCAGAAACCCTTCTACCTGCCGGCCTGCCGATCCATTAATGTCGACAACCGGAGCCAGAAAAGAGATATAGCCCTCATTTTCCCAGGCAGGCAGCGGCGGGATTTTTTCTTCTTCGCCGGTGAGTGTTGTCCAGATCAGTCCGTAGCGCTCGACAGCGGGAAAGACCGTCAGGCAGAGACGCGGTGAAATCTTTGCTCCCGGATGAGCGGGGATGGAAACGCATTGTCCGTCTGAGGCATAGCTGAATCCGTGGTACGGACAGACAATATGATCATTTTCAACCCATCCCATGCTCAATGGTGTTCCCCGATGGATGCAGAGATCACGTGCCACTACCGGTTTACTATTCGCGCGGTAGACAACTAGTTCCACATCGAGCAGTTTGAGGGCAAGCGGTTTGTCGGTCACCTCTTCGCTTCTCGCTACCGGATACCAATACTGGGCCAACACATTCCAGTCTTCCGGGGTGAATGTGCAGTCCGTCGGATAAGGCGCACTCCTTTTGGTAAATACCATAGACATAGCGATTCCCCCTTTAATATTCATTTGATTCTTAAAAAGTTTATAATAAATCTGAAAATAACTGAACTAAAATGTTAGATGTTCTTACAATAACCAGCCTTTTTTGTAGCTAAAGTTCATGGACTGGTTTTCCTTTGTATGATTTGTCAAAAGTGTGAACATCGAGACGGACGACCACGATCGTTCTTCGTGCCTTATTCCTTATCACTGAATTCTTATTTAGGCGGATATGGTAAATCCGGGAAATTCTTAGCCATTATGACTAATGTATCAAAAGAAAATTAGATCATTTGCTGATGGTGTGGAAAGGTGAATTTGTTAGAATGATAATGTTCCTATCGGTGTTTGTTAGATGATCTAACAGGTAAAGAGGGAGAAAAGCGATGATCGATCAAGTCCCAACGACAATAAAAAATGAACTTCACGATTTAATCGAATGGCTGGCTGCTTTCGGAAAAACCGGACATGGCGGTGTCACCAGGCTGCTGTATGATACGGACTGGCAGAAAGCGCAGCATGCACTGAAGTATAAGATGGAAGAGATGGGCTTTAATACCCGCTTTGATGATGTAGGCAATCTGTTCGGCTGTATCAGGGGTACCGAAAATGAAGAGAAGGGGATATTGACCGGTTCCCATGTTGATACTGTTGTAGACGGAGGAAAATATGACGGTGCCTATGGCATCCTTGCTTCGATGATTGCTACGGCACGTCTCTTTCATCAATATGGTGCACCAAGAAAGACCATTGAAGTTGTATCGCTTTGCGAGGAAGAAGGTAGCCGGTTCCCCTTGTCATTCTGGGGATCAGGCAATATCACAGGAAAGTATCATGCGCAAGATGCGACAAGACTGGCCGACCATTCCGGAATGTCTCTGACAGATGCGATGCATGGTGCCGGTTTTGGCATAGGAAATTATCCGGATGCATTCAGAAACGACATCGCCTGTTTTCTGGAGATACATATCGAACAGGGAAGAACACTTGAGCTGGGGAAAAAAACATGGGCTCCCGTTAGCCATATCGTCGGGCAGCGGCGGTACACCATCTCTTTGACGGGAGAAAGCAATCATGCTGGTACGACACCGATGAACCAACGGCGGGATGCAGTCTATGCTGCTGCATTAATGGTATCTCATGTGATCAAAATGGCCGGTGAGCAGCAAAACGGATTGGTCGCCACGGTCGGGAGGATTGAAGCAGATCCGAATGTCGCAAACGTGATCTCAGGGAAATGCCGATTTTCATTGGATATCCGCCATCACGAAGTTAGTGTGCTCGACCGATTCAGCGAGGAAACCCTTGCTTTTTGCAAAGAAACGGCGGACAAAGCAGGAATACAGATCCAAATTAATAAATGGATGGATGTGCCGCCTGTGAAGCTGGATCAGAAGTTGATGGAAATGAATCTGAAACTGGCTGAAGACGCTGGAATTCCCTTCAGAAAAATGGTCAGCGGAGCCGGACATGATTCACAGGTATTCGGCACCTTTTGTCCGACTGCGCTGATGTTTGTTCCCAGCCATTTGGGTGTCAGCCATTCGCCGGCCGAGTATACGGGCCTTGATGAGTTGACCATCGGTGTGCATATGCTGATGAAGATGCTCTATCATCTGGCTTATGCTCCTGAAAAAAATAACGGAAAGTGTGAGTACGAATGACGGAAAATGTTGCAAGTTCATGGAAATTATCCGTTCCGCCGCGCACGATCATGACACCGGGTCCGGTTGAAGTCGATCCCCGCGTGCTGCGCGCCATGTCAATGCCGATTCTCGGACAGTTTGATTCTGCTTTTACAGCCATTATGAACGAAGTCATGGAGATGCTGCGGGAAGTTTTTCAGACTAAGAATCATTGGGCATACCCGATTGACGGCACATCCCGCGCCGGCACGGAGGCATTGCTGGCGGCTCTGATTGAACCGGGAGAGAAGATGCTTGTGCCTGTCTTTGGCCGTTTTGGTGATCTGTTTGTGGAAATCGGCGAACGTTATGGTGCTGAAATCCATACGATGTCCTGTCCATGGGGAACCGTGTTTGATCCGGAAGAAATCATTTCTGAAATAGAAGAAGTCCATCCGAAAATCGTGGCACTGGTTCATGGAGAGACCTCGACGGGAAGGATGCAGCCGCTGGATGCTGTCGGCCGCGCCTGCCGTGAGATGGGTGTGCTGCTTGTAGTCGATGCAGTCGCAACATTCTGTGGAGTGGACATCAAACCGGACGAGTGGTGTATCGATGCAGTGATCGGCGGCGCGCAGAAATGTCTTTCAATCCCGTCCGGTATTGTGCCGATCACCTACAATGAACGCGTCGAAAAAGAGATTTTGAAGCGCAAAAAAGTGGAACGCGGAATTGCAACCGATGCCGATAGAAAAAAAGCGGAGGGCCATCTGCCGATCCGCAGCAATTATTTCGATCTTGGTCAGCTGCAGGATTACTGGAGTGAGCGCCGGCTCAATCATCATACGGAAGCGACGTCGATGGAGTACGCATTGCACGAAGGCTTGCATTTGGTCCTTGAAGAGGGGCTTCAGAACCGCTTCGCCCGCCATAAATTGAATGCGGAAGCCTTGAAGGCCGGTATTGAAGGCATGGGGCTTGAACTTTTCGGCGATCCTTCCTGCGTAATGCCGACAGTGACCTGTGTCAGTGTGCCGGAACATGTCGACGCTGACGAAGTCCGCAATGTTCTGCTCAAACAATTTGGTATTGAAATTGCCGGCTCTTTCGGTTCGCTGCAGGGGAAAATCTGGCGGATCGGCACGATGGGTTACGGCTGCAGGCAGGATCATGTTTTGGCTGTGCTCGCCGGGCTTGAGGCTTCGTTGATCCGGTGTGGTGCAACGGTCAATCGCGGTGATGGCCTGCAGGCGGCAATGGACGTTTATGATCAGAATTCCGTTAAATGAGGGGATTAAAAGTAATAGAATTCAGCTGATTTTCTTACCTCTTTGACTAATACCTGCTGCTGGATGCTTCAAACAAAATATGCGAAAGGGTGCGACCAACATGTCTTTCGACCTTCTAATAAAAAACGGGTGCGCTGTATTGAAAGATGAAGTTAGAAAAGTGGACATCGGGATTAAAAAAGGCAAAATCGCGGCAATTGGTGATGCACTGACTGAACAGGCAGAGGAAGTGATTGATGCAGAAGGGCAAACCATTTTTCCAGGCATGATTGACGTCCATGTCCATTTTGATGAACCTGGGCGCACGGACTGGGAAGGCTTTGAGACGGGTTCTTCAATGTTGGCAGCAGGGGGATGCACGACCTATTTTGATATGCCGCTGAACGGGATTCCCTCTACTGTTGATAAAAAAGCACTTATTGAAAAAGTAAAAATCGGAGAAGACGCATCACATATTGATTTCGGACTGTGGGGAGGATTGGTGCCGGGCAATATCAGAGACCTTGAAGGGCTGCATGATTCCGGTGCTGTTGGATTCAAAGCTTTCCTCTCGCCTTCAGGAAATCCTTATTTTGAATCGGTTGACGATCATTCGCTGCTAGCAGGCATGAGACGAATTGCTTCGCTTGGAGGTATTCTCGCACTCCATGCGGAAAGCGCGCCGATCGTTACTTTTCTACAACAGGAAAAAGAAGCGCAAGGGCTAACCGGTTGCGATGATTACGCCGAATCCCGGCCGCCCCTGGCCGAAGCAGAAGCTGTCTCACGGGCACTGATGTTTGCCGAGCTGACCGGCTGTCGGCTGCATTTTGTCCATATCAGCACAACGGAAGCGGTAGATCTGATACAGCATGCGAAAAAGAGAGGGCAGGATGTCACGCTTGAAACGTGTGCCCATTATCTGCTATATAATCACGCTGATTTTTGCCGTCTGGGTGTAATCGGGAAATGTGCACCGCCGCTGCGCTCGGAATCCGAACGTTTCGGGTTGGTTGATAAACTGATTCACAATGAGATTGATATGGTGACTTCCGATCACTCGCCATGCGAATGGAAAGACAAACAGAAGGACAATTTGTTCGATGCCTGGGGCGGGATCAGCGGCGGCCAGTTCACGCTGTTGAGTGTCATCGAAATCGCACTGAAACATCACATCCCGTTGACCAAGGTGGCTGACTGGACGGCCGGGCACCCGGCCGAACGTTTCGGAATGGCTCCCGAAAAAGGTAAAATTCTTCAGGGCACGGACGCGGATCTGGCCATTGTTGATCTCCGTAAACCTGAAAAAGTAACGAAAGAACGCTTATTTCAAAAAAACAAGTTTAGTTTATATGTCGGGCATACTTTTCCATCCAGTATTCAAACGACAATTAACCGCGGCGTGATTGTCTATTCTGATGAAAAGATCAATACAGCGGCACGTGGGGAATGGTGCAGGCCTAAAATCTTAAACGTGTACCATTAAAAAATTGAATGCGATCAAAACACGAATGATAGGATAGAATGATGAAAATTTAATGGTCCCATACCCGGGCTTTTATCCGGGTATGGGATTTTGTCATGTTTTCTGACAACAGGAGATAAATTAATTTCAAATATTGGTTAATCTAATGAATTGCATCGATTCATTTTGGCTGTTTTGAACAATGACAAAAGTAACTATCAGAATTAATATTAAATTTGTAATGAATAGTCACATATTTTGTTAGTATTTCAGACATAGCTATCCGGAGGAGGCTGAAATCATTAAAAGTAGCTGATACAGCACAATGGCTAGGATATCATATGTATTTGAGTAGGTTCAGCGTTCTATTACTTTGTATAGGATATTCCAAAAGATCCGCCGTTTACGATTATAATAATCAAAAAATTGCGAATGAAGGAAGGGATTTACCATGGAAAGTGGCAATCATGATATTTTTACCGGCACGATTGAAAATGGAAGTGAACATCTGTACAACAAAGATCTGGCACCTGCAACAGAACGTCACTGGAGCGTTTACAGCCTGTTTTCAATGTGGATGTCGGATGTACATAGTATCGGGACTTATACTTTTGCCGCAGGTTTGTTTTTCCTGGGTTTGACTGGCTGGCAGGTTCTGATTGCCGAAATAATCGGCGCATTTGCTGTTTTCTTCCTGGCGAATATGACCGGTACGGCAGGAACAAAATTGGGCGTTCCGTATCCTGTTCTGTCCCGCATTTCGTTCGGTGTCTTTGGGGGTAATGTACCTGCAATGATTCGAGGGTTTATCGCTGTTTTCTGGTATGGCATTCAGACCTATCTGTCCTCCGTAGCCGTTGTAGCCATCCTTCTTCTGGTCTTTCCAGGCATGAAAGGTATGATGGGAACGACTTTTCTCGGGCTGTCTCTGCCGGGATGGATTGGGTTCTTATTTCTTTGGCTCCTGCAATTTTTAATTTTTCGTTATGGAATGGAATTCATCCGTAAGTTTGACAATTTCTGCGGGCCCGCAGTCTATGTGATGATGCTGATTATGATTGCCTGGATCGCCGTGAAGGCAGGCGGTAAAATCAACATCGGGATCAGTCCGGTTCGCGTCGCACCCGGCCAGGCCATTTTTCAGTTTTTCAGTGCAATCTCTCTGGTCATCGCTTATTTTTCTACGATTATGCTCAATGTCAGCGACTTTACCCGCTTTTCACCGTCCACAAAAACGACGAAGCTGGGGAATTTCTGGGGGCTGCCCATTAACTTTACTGCGTTCTCACTTGCCAGCGTCATTATTACTGCCGGAACGATCACAGTGTTTGGAAAAGCGATCACTGATCCTGTTTTGCTGATTCAAAAGGTGAATAATCCCTTCTTTTTGGTCGTGGGTGCGATTGTCTTCATTATCGCGACAATGGGGGTCAATATTGTGGCCAACCTTGTTTCACCTGCTTATGATTTTGCCAATGCCGCCCCCAAGCATATTGATTTTCGGCGCGGTGCCATGATCACATCCATTCTCGCCGTTGTGGTCATGCCGTGGAAAATCTACGGCAGCCCGGTGGCCGTTAACTATTTTCTGGGCGGACTCGGTGCTTTTCTTGGCCCCATCTTTGCTATCATCGTTGTTGATTTCTATCTCATCAAACGGGGAAAAGTCAATGTCAAATCCCTGTATCAGGTGGGCAGTGATCATGATTACTGGTACAAGAACGGGTACAATATGAAAGCATTTATTGCATTTATGATCGGTATTATTGTTACAGTTCCTCTTGCCCTTGTCCCGGCATTCTCGATTGTATCGCCGTTCTCATGGCCAATCGGTGTCGCTATTACCGGTATCGTTTATGGCTCGCTTATGCGCCGTGAACAGGTAGTAGTGCAAACAGAACCGGGTACACCAACGATTCAGTAGCTCGATAAATTTTCAAACAGCCTGTTCCTGGTTTTATCAGCGGCAGGCTGTTTTGCTATACTTGCCCCTCCTTTCCCTAAGTGATCCGAGTAATCATGCACCGCGGACGCACTGATATAGTGAGACGTTTTTTTAGATCACATTTAAGCAGCATCGGGTATGTGAACAAAGAAATAGCATGTAGTGGCAACGCTTTCAACTAAAGCATGCTATAATGGGAAAGGAAACTTATAGAAGAACGGGAGAAGTGAGCATGATGGACAGGACACCACTTTTTTTGCAGCCGGCGCTGCATGAAAAAATCTGGGGTGGAAAGAAACTGCGCGATTTGTTCGGCTATGATATTCCAAGTGAAACAACGGGCGAATGCTGGGGTATTTCAGCACATCCGAACGGACCTGCAGCGATAAAAAACGGTGCACTTGCCGGAAAAACTTTAGCCGAGGCGTGGGCGGAGCACCGCGAGCTTTTTGACAATTATAAAGGCGACGATTTTCCTTTACTGACCAAGATTCTTGATGCACAGACCGATCTGTCGGTTCAGGTGCATCCGGACGACGCTTATGCTCAAGCGAAGGAGCATGTTCCCTTTGGCAAAACCGAGTGCTGGTACATTATCGATTGCGATGAAGGATCAGAAATCGTATACGGGCATACAGCCCAGACACGCGAAGCTTTCCGCCAGGACGTTGCGGAGAAAAAATGGGACAGCCTGCTGCGCCGCGTCAAGGTAAAGCCGGGAGACTTTTTCTACGTCCCGAGCGGCACAATCCACGCAATCTGCGGCGGCTGCCTGATTCTTGAGACGCAGCAAAGCTCCGATACAACCTATCGCGTTTATGATTATGACCGTCCGGGGGGCGACGGGAAGCCGCGCCCGCTCCATATCCGCCAGTCGATTGAATGTGCCAATTGTCCGCACGTTGATCCTGAGCTGACCTATCACATCCATCAGGAAGCGCAGGCCAAGTTTACCGAGCTGCTCCGCGAAAGTCTCTTTACCGTTTCACACTGGGAAATTCGCGGGCATGCGGACCCGATTAAGAAAAACTGGCCATTCCTGTTGATGAGTGTTCTGGACGGCGAAGGTGCACTGGCTATCGGCAGCAAGCGGTACACTTTGAAAAAGGGCGATCATCTGGTTGTGCCTTCCACGGTAGGAGAACTGGTATTGGATGGTGCACTGGATCTGATTGTTTCGAATCCTGTCTAAGTAAGTGCCTGACTATAAACTAATTCCCACGGTTTCAGAATTACAATTTGCACGTGAAAAATGGGGAAAAAAGAAACGATAAAACGGGTTCCCGTTTACTGAGCACCCTTTACCCTAATTGAGGCCGTGCTGCCAGACTGCGGGAAGCGGCTGGTAGACTGAACAAATTCTGTTCAAGTAACCTGAAAAATCAGTACTAAGCGCTCAGATTGATCACATCGGACCACGAAAATATGCTCAAACAAATCCCCTGGAGAGTCAGTTAACAGTCCAGGGGATTTTCAATGGCACGCACCGAATTATTTCTTCAGTAAAGCGTAAATTGCAGCGAAATCGTACTCTCCTTCGCCTTGCTGTTTAACAAGGCCATAAAGTGATTTGACCAGGTTGGAAATCGGCAGTGCAAAGTTGTGTGCATAAGCTTCTTCCGAGGCAAGTTCCATATCTTTGTAGATGCTGCTGACTTTGAAATCCGCATTTTCAAAATCCTGATCCATGATTTTCTTCTGTTTGAAATGAAGAATCGGTGCAGCGGTCGGTCCGGAAAGGAGAGACTGGATCAGCGCTTCCTTTTCCAGACCAAGGCTTTCACCGAACGCAACGGCTTCCGAGAAAGCTGCGACCGTCTGGCCGAGCATTAGATTATTAACCAGTTTCATGGCTGTACCGCTGCCGTTCGCTCCTTTATGCTGTACAGATTTGCCCATAATATTGAGCAGCGGGCGTACTGTTTCTACGTCTTTGGCGTCGCCGCCGACAAAGAAAATCAGTTCGCCATTTTCGGCAGGAGCTGTCGACCCTGCAACCGGCGCGTCAAGAAAATGTATCCCTTTGTCAGAGGCCGCTTGGGCCAGTTTAATGGAGTGGGCGGGATTGATCGTGCTGCTGTCGACCCAGAGACTGCCGGGTTTCAGGCCATTCAATAATCCGTCTTCACCATAAGCGACCGCGTCGACAGCCTGCGGGGTGGCAAGCATCGTAAAAATAATGTCTGCCTGTTCGCCGACCGTACGCGGTGACTCGGCCCACTTGGCCCCCTTTTCAATCAGTGGATTGGCCTTGGACTTCGTCCGATTATAAACGACCAGCGATTCCCCGGCATTCTGCAGGCGGCCGGCCATCCGGCTGCCCATAATTCCGATTCCGATAAATCCAATCATCTGTTGTCTCCTCTTTTCACAGAACTCTCTTTTCAGCAAGAAAACATCCATTGCCAGCATAGCACAATATGCTCTGCAATCGAAAAAAACTGCTTGCCAAGTTAAGTTCGGTGAGCATACAAAGCTGACACCATCATGCTATAATAAAAAAGTTATAATGAAGAGCGGATACGGAGGTTTTTTCGTGATTAATATCATTGCAACCGCTGAGTCTGAGGAGCAGGCTGAGGCACTCTTGGATGCAGGTGTCGACACGCTTTATGTTGGCGGGCATCCGTTTGGGCTTCGCCTGCCGCGCGCGCTGGCACTTGATCAAATCGGAACCATCGTGCAAATGGCTCATGCGCGGGGGAAAAAGGTGATCGTTGCCTGCAATGCCTTGATGCATAACGAACAGATAGAAAAACTGGAGATGTATCTGTCGCAGTTGGCTGAAATGGGGGCAGACGCGATTACGGCAGGCGATCCCGGAGCTATTTTTGTTCTGGAGAAGCTGACCCTTCCCCTCCCTTATATTTACGATGCAGAAACACTGGTCACCTCTGCCGAACAGATCGAGTTTTGGCTGCAGCGGGGGGCCACCGGAGCTGTCGCTGCGCGGGAGCTGACCTTGACCGAGCTGGAAAAGATACAGAGCAAACTGGACAGACCGGTTGAAGTGTTGGCATACGGACCGACCTGCATTCACCAGTCCGGACGGCCGCTTCTGACTAATTATTATCATTACGCGGATCTGGATGAGCAATCGGACAATGACCGTGGGCTTTATCTCCGCGATCCGAAGAATCCAGACAGCCGGTATCCGATTTTTGAGGATGAAGACGGAACCCATATTTTTTCAACAGAAGACCTGTCCCTGATGGGTGAACTCCAAAGACTTTTTGACCATGGGCTCCATACGTGGAAATTGGATGGTGTACTGCTGCATGATGAGCGTTTCGTTGATATTGCCGCACTGTTTGTTGAGGCAAAAAAAGCGCTTGAATCCGGGACATTTGAATCTGCCGGGTTCAGCAACAGGCTTCGGGCATTGCAGCCTCAGTCGCGGCCGCTTGGCACAGGATTTTATCTGAAAAATCCAGATGACGTAAAATAGTCAGTTTATCAGTGAACTGATTATCGAAAGGATAACATGATGCGAAAAATAATGAATAAACCTGAAGTGCTGGCCCCGGCCGGCAATCTGGAAAAACTGAAAATGGCGATCCGCTATGGCGCCGATGCAGTTTATATCGGGGGACAGGCTTACGGTCTGCGTTCGCGCGCTGGTAATTTTTCTTATGATGAGATGCGCGAGGGCGTTGCTTTTGCGCACAGCCGCGGGGCCAAAGTATACGTTGCCGCAAATATGGTGACTCATGAAGGTGACGCGGAAGGCGCCGGTGATTTTTTCAAAACGTTAAAAGATATTGGCGTCGACGCTGTCATCATTTCTGATCCGGCGATGATTACGATCTGTTTTTCCGCCGCACCGGGACTGCCGATCCACCTGTCCACTCAGGCATCGGCGACGAACTACAAAACACTGGAGTTCTGGAAAAGTGTCGGCCTGGAACGGGTTGTGCTCGCACGTGAAGTAGGCATTGAAGAAATCCGTGAAATGCGGCGCCACACGGATATCGAAATTGAAGCGTTTGTCCACGGTGCGATGTGCATCGCGTATTCCGGGCGCTGCACGTTGTCAAACCATATGGTCAACCGCGATGCAAACCGCGGTGGATGCGCTCAGTCATGCCGCTGGAAGTATGATCTGTTTGAAATGGGTGGTACGGCGGCAAAGACTCTGATCCCCGAGGGTGCCGAACCTTTTTCAATGAGCGCTGTCGACCTGTCGATGCTGCGTCATCTCCCGGATATGATCGAAGCAGGAGTGAACAGTCTGAAAATTGAAGGACGCATGAAGTCGATCCATTATGTGTCGACCGTATCGAACGTTTACCGTACAGCAGTTGACGCGTATTGTGACGATCCTGATCATTTCACATTCGATCCGGCATGGGAAGATGAAATCTGGAAAGTCGCTCAGCGTGATCTGTCAACCGGTTTCTACTATCATGTGCCGACTGAAAAAGAGCAGCTGTTCGGCAAGCCGCGTAAAATTCCGAAGTACACGTTTGCCGCTCAGGTGATGAGCTATAATCCGGAAACAAAAATCGCTACACTGCAGCAACGCAATAACTTTGGCGTCGGTGAAGAAGTTGAATTCTACGGACCGGGTTTTGCGTATTTCAAACAGACCGTCCGCGATCTCTGGAACGAGGACGGTGAACCGATCGACCGCGCGCCGAACCCGATGATGACGGTAACGATGACCGTTGACCAGCCGGTTGAACCCTACTTTTTAATGAGAAAGAAATAAAGATAATACAAGGCCTCCATTGCTGTCCGGCAATGGAGGCTGTTTTTACACTTTAAGAAAGTATAAAATTTCAAGGATTAAAGTGTAAGTGCAACTANGGCTGTTTTTTTAAGAAAGTATAAAATTTCAAGGATTAAAGTGTAAGTGCAACTAGGCCTCTGGCATTGCCTAAAGGCTTGCCAATCGGCAAGTTTTCTTTAACTGTTGTTCACTATTTTCTGGTTCCGGATATCTCACTTCGCTTATCGAAAGTTGCGTATCGAATATCCTCCAATGGAGAGCAGACGTAAAATTCTCGCTGAAAAATCGCTATTTATGTGATCTCGTTCACAATTTGTCAAGGCCGGACCTTGAAATATTCTGATAAAAGAACTAAATTGTAATTAGCAGTCAAGCTCTGTCGGCGGCCAGTTTGCTTGTAAACGAGCCCCATGGATCAATCTTTCAGAAAATTGAAATCACTGAGTTAAGAAATTTAATTTATCAGTTTGAAACTAAACTGATAAGCTTTTATCAGTTAAATTCCGATGGTTTAAGTCGTCCATAACCTATGGGAACGGGATTCTGCCTTGGGCACTTTTTTATTCTGCCAAAGTGACCCATCACGAAACCGTTCTTCAAACAGCGCAGCATTCAATAGATTTTCTGATTGAAAAAATGACGGCTCCAGAGGGGCATTTGCGGCCAATCGGCAATCACAGCTGGTGCACGCATCGGCAACGAAGCCACTGGGATCAACAGCCGGTGGAAATCATGGCACTGGCTGCTGAAGAAGCAGCAAAGTCCCTGGAACCGAGCGATGTTTATGCTGACGTTATTGGAAAATGCCACGGCTGGTTCCACGGGGAAAATGATCTGCATCTGCCAATGGCTGATCCTGATCACGGCGGCGGCTATGATGGACTGGAAAGGGCAGGATCAACCACAACCAGGGTGCGGAATCGACGCTGGCCTATCTGCTTACTGAGCTGATTTATGCGAGAAATACGAGACAAAAAGATCAGTCGTTCTAACAAAAGAATCAGTCTTCACGGAAAATAATCGGTCGTTCTAACGAAAGAATCAGTCTTCACGAAAAACAATCAGCCATTGCGGTTCATTGGATTTTATTAGCTAAATGACACACCTCACTGCTGTTCCACGCAGCTCAGCATGACTCTGTATTTCTGTCTTTTATCATTCGAAAAATTGTCACGGGTTCATTGATTATCTGAAAATATGTAAGCGCATTACTAACTGCTTGAAAGTTGATCTTTTATAATAGAGATGAGCAGAATTATTATAGGAGGATTGAGAAGATGCAGTATGTCGATGTTGCAGAGGGTCTTAAGTTTTCTAAGGTGATTGCCGGCACCATGAGGGCAGCGCATGAAGGTCTGAGCGGCAAAAAAATGGCTGATTTTGTGAATCGCTGTCTGGATGCCGGAGTGACGACTTTTGATCATGCCGACATTTATGGATACTTTGAGAGCAGCCGTCTGTTTGGCGAAGCGGTGCTCAAAGACAATCCGTCATTGCGTGATAAGATCCAGGTCGTTACGAAATTCAACATCATCCTGCCCCGTGAGGAAAATGGTTATGCCCACTACTATGATTCATCAGTTAAGCACTTAAATGAATCGCTGAACAAATCGCTTGAAGTACTGCACACCGATTATGTTGATGTGCTGCTGATTCATCGCCTGGATCCGCTGCTGAATCCGAAAGCGCTCGCGGAAGGACTGGACGATCTGATTAAGCAAGGAAAGGTCAGGCACATCGGTATTTCGAATGCCAGTTATACTTATTTTGAAATGGTCAGCAAATATGTCAAAACGCCGCTTGTTACGAATCAGGTTGAAGTCAGCACGCTCTACACCGATACTTTTTTCAACGGTGTGATGGACAGCGCGCTGATCCACGATATTCCGGTCATGGCTTGGTCCCCGCTCGCCGGCGGTGCCCTGTTTCATCCGAAAACGGGTCAGCAATTCCGCGTCCGTGAAATTCTCGGACAAATGGCGAAAAAATATGAGGCTGATTCCATTGATAAAATCGCTTATGCCTTCATTAATAAACTTCCGGCTACGATCTGCCCGGTTGTCGGTTCGACCAAATTCGAACGCCTCCAATCAGCCATTGATGCTCAGAGTGTTGAGCTGACAAATAAAGATTGGTTCAAGATCCTCGAAGTATCGCGCGGGAAGGAAGTATTATAAGCTTTCGGCATAGTTCTTCAATGGATTCGTTTTATAAACATCATATGATATAAGCTTGTTTCCATCCATCCGTTCAGGCGTTTCGTACGTGGGACGGATTATTTTTTTGTCCTGTTCAGCTTTTGGACCCTCGTCCTTTTAATCAGTGATCCCCGAAGATATTTGGTTCTCCTGCCAATATCATTTTTTGACTAATTCCATGAGCTAGCATTAAAAAAACAGTGAAAAATTATAAAATTGTCTGCCAAACCGGAGATATGCAGCTTTCCGGCAGCCTGCCGGGTAAAACACCGGAATCTAATTCTTTGTCCCATGGCCGTCAACTATTATATGGACGCTTTTTATATCCTCATTCTCAGTCACAACTTCTTATCCTTCCGATGAATCTTCCATCAACGTAACCATGGACAGTTCAAAAAAGTACAAACTGATTTCTTCCGGGAAAATTCCCTTCAAATGGGACGTTTCTCATAGTTAAGTGTGTTTTCTCTATATGCTTTGAGATCATTGAAAGAGCGAAAGAAGGGTGTAGTATAAAACATGTAAGCGATACCAACGTTGGATTTAAAGCTATGCATAGTGCAACATATTGTCTGATGCTGTGAGAAAGCCATGCTACTCAAAAGATAACAGGGAGGTGATTCCTTTGATGCAAAAGATTCAACGCTTTGGCGGAGCGATGTTTACACCGGTTTTGCTCTTTACGTTTTCCGGAATCATTCTGGCGATATCGATTATGCTGACAAACCCATTGATCCTTGGAGGCATAGCCGCTCCCGGAACGCTTTGGACGCAGTTCTGGACACTGATTGAAAACGGCGGCTGGACGGTATTTAATCAGATGGAATTGCTGTTCGTTGTCGGTCTTCCGCTTGGCCTTGCCAAGGAAGCGAACGGACGGGCGGCAATGGAGTCGCTCATTACGTATTTGACGTTTAACTATTTTATCAACAGTATTCTGACCTTCTGGGGAAAGACATTTGGCGTTAATTTCTCTGTGGATATCAGCCAGCAGGCTGCCGGGACCGGATTAAAAATGATCGCCGGTATTAAAACGCTTGATACAAGTGTTTTAGGGGCGATCGTGATTTCAGCAGTTGTTGTCTGGATCCATAACAAGTATTTTAATAAAAAGCTGCCCGATTGGCTCGGTGTTTTTCAAGGATCCGCATTTGTCGTCATTATTGGGTTCTTCTTAATGGTTCCGATTGCCTTTTTAACCTGCTGGATCTGGCCCATTGTGCAGAGGGGCATTTCTTCTCTGCAAGGTTTTATGACGGCATCCGGTTTCATCGGTGTTTGGGTTTATGCTTTTCTGGAACGCGTTTTGATCCCAACAGGGCTTCATCATTTTATTTACATCCCGTTTATTTATGGGCCTGCTGCAGTTCCGGGGGGAACGATGAAATACTGGCTGGCTCATCTCCAGGAGTTCTCGCATTCGACTAAGCCGCTCAAGGTATTGTTCCCGCAAGGTGGTTTTGATCTGTTTGGAAATGATAAAATCTTCCCACCCATTGGGATTGCGGCAGCATTTTATGTAACGGCAAAAAAAGAAAAAAGAAAGCAGGTTCTCGCCTTACTGATTCCGGCTGGCTTAACTGCAATCCTGGCTGGTATCACTGAACCATTTGAATTTTCATTTCTGTTTGTTGCGCCGGTCCTGTTCGTCATTCACGCCATTCTGTGCGCAACAATGGAGACAACGATGTACCTGTTTGGTGTCGTTGGAGATATGCAGGATGGATTGATCGGAATTATGTCCAAAAACTGGCTGCCATTGTTCGCAAATCATTGGTCGACTTACCTGACTCAGATCATCATCGGTCTGATTTTCACAGTTATCTACTTTTTCTTATTCCGCTTCCTGATTCTCAAGTTTAATTTTGCGACACCCGGCCGTGAAGCTGACGATACCGATGCAAAGCTTTATACAAAAGCTGATTACAAGAAAAAAAAGGAACGTGAAGGATTCACGGAAAACAATCAATATACTGAATCCGCAGCCACTTATCTCGATGCACTGGGCGGTTATGACAATATCGAGGATGTCACAAACTGTGCAACCCGTCTTCGTGTAACAGTCAAGAATGAAAAAAGCGTACTGCCCGACGCGGCGTTTAAAGCTGGGGGAGCACATGGCGTTGTCAGACACGGCAAAGCATTCCAGGTCATTGTCGGATTGTCTGTTCCGCAGGTTCGTGAGGCTTTTGAAAGATTGATGAAACAAGGAATTAAATAATATAACTTGGAGGGATTTATAATGAAGAAATTTTCAATTGTGATTGCAGGAGGCGGCAGCACCTATACCCCGGGAATTGTCATGACGCTGCTGAATCATCTGGACAAATTTCCAATCCGTCAGCTTAAATTTTACGATAATGACGGTGAACGTCAGAAAGTGATTGCCGATGCATGTGAAGTGATTATCAGGGAGAAAGCGCCCGAGATCAAGTTCCTGGCGACTACGGATCCGGAACAGGGATTTACCGATGTGGATTTCGTTATGGCCCAGATTCGCGTCGGCAAATATGCGATGCGCGACAAAGACGAGAAGATTCCGTTGAAATATGGTGTTATCGGACAGGAAACCTGCGGGCCTGGCGGTATCGCCTATGGCCTTCGTTCAATTGGCGGCGTGCTCGAAATTCTCGATTACATGGAAAAATATTCGCCGAATGCATGGATGCTGAATTACTCGAACCCGGCATCGATCGTTGCAGAAGCAACCCGCCGCCTGAGACCGAACTCGAAAATCCTCAACATCTGCGACATGCCGGTCGGCATTCAGGAACGTATGGCAGCGATCGTCGGACTGAAGCAGTACAATGATCTGGAGGTTCGTTATTTTGGTTTGAACCACTTCGGCTGGTGGACGGCAATCCGTGACAAACAGGGCAATGATCTGATGCCGAAACTGCGTGAGTATGTTTCACAGCACGGTTATCTGCTTTCGGATAAAGAAGAAGTTAGCACGCAGCCGAGCTGGAAAGCGACATTCGGGATGGCGCAAAATACTTTTGCGCTTGATCCTGAGCGTTTCCCGAATACGTACCTGCAGTACTATCTGTATACAAAATACGAAGCCGACCACATGAACCCGGACTATACACGCACTGATGAAGTCAGGGACGGGCGTGAAAAATTTGTGTTCAGTGAATGCCGGCGAATCGCAGCCAATCAGTCCATCGAAGGACTAAAATTCACTCCAGACGAACACTCGAATTACATTGTCGATCTGTCGCGGGCCATTGCTTACAATACGCATGAACGGATGCTTGTTATTATTGAAAACGACGGAGCAGTTTCCAACTTTGAACCGGCAGCAATGGTCGAAGTGCCTTGTATCGTGGGCTCGAATGGTCCGGAACGCCTGGCCATGGGCAAGATCCCGCGTTTCCAGAAGGGGTTCCTGGAACAGCAGGTTGCGGTAGAAAAACTGGCAGTGGATGCATGGGTTGAACATTCCTATCTGAAACTGTGGCAGGCACTGACCCTTTCACATACGGTTCCAGATGCGAATGTTGCGAAAAAGATTCTGGACGATCTGATTGTGGCTAACAAGGAATTCTGGCCGGAACTGAAAAAAGATAAGAAAGAAGCAGAAGCGGAACTGAGCTTAAGCTGATTGTCATTTAACCATGACCCTGCTATTATTTTCAGTAGCAGGGTCATGGGCTATCAGAAACTTTTAAGCACTTGATTGGGTGTTCATGCATCCACTTATTTAGCACAAGTGCCGACAGTCCATTATCCTCTAAGAAGTCCTGCAGATGATTGCAGTTGGTAATTGCAATCATT
Source organism: Sporolactobacillus pectinivorans (assembly GCF_002802965.1). NCBI lineage: Bacteria > Bacillati > Bacillota > Bacilli > Caryophanales > Sporolactobacillaceae > Sporolactobacillus > Sporolactobacillus pectinivorans. The sequence goes on from NZ_NXGA01000001.1 coordinate 1,217,385, forward strand.
TGTGAAAGCCTTTTCTTTATGCCGCTGGGTGACTTTTCCGGATAAGGAGTGTTGGCATTTGAAAATGGAAATGTTGATCAACAAATACTATGAACAACTGAATGAGAATGATTTGTCCACGTTGCACTATATCATTGAAAATAAGAAGAAGTGTTCCGAGCTGAGCATTACGGATTTAGCAAACAGCTGCAATATCTCAAAGTCCTCCGTTTTGCGTACGGCCCAGAAGTTAGGTTTTTCAGGATTCAGCGAATTTAAATATTCCCTGAAACTTGATATAGATCCGGAGGCAGGAAAATCGAAAAGTTATTTTCAGCAGACGATGGTCAACGTTAGGCGCACAATGGACTTTTTTGAAAAAGCAGATCTGTTACCCATTTATGAAAAGATAAAATTTGCGGATCATATTTACGCCTATGGCACAGGATGGGCGCAGCGCAATGCGATTGCCGAATTGAAGCGCAACTTCCTGAATTGCGGCAGAATGATCAATAATATAGAAGCTAAGCGTGAACTGGATATGGGTATTGGCTTTTTGAATGAACGCGATTTATTGATCATTATATCGTTGAGCGGTGATATTTCCGATATTATTGAAGCTATTCGCCTGCTCAGCGTTAAAAAAGTGCCCGTCCTGTCGATCACGAATGCTAATTTTGACCATAATGAACTGGCCAGTCTTGTGCCATACAATCTGTACTACCATTCCACAATGTATCCGTTGAAAAATAAACATCAAATAAAGGAAGATCCGATATCACTGGTCACCTTGTCTTTTTTATGTGAGGCTTTGTTTTTTGGCTATCTCTTTCAATATCCGGATAACAAAGAGGGAAGGGAGTGATTCTCTTGAGAAATATGCTGAGAACCGTGCTAACAGGCGGGCTTTCCGTCAGACGCATTTATCAGTTATTGACTGTTTTTACACTTCTGATTCCGGTTGTCTATGGAGCCTATCTTGTTGTTACAATGGCAAGACAGAACCTGTCCTTCAATACTTTACTGATCAGTCATCCGCTTTATTCTGTGATGTTTCTGGTCGTTCTGCTTGATGTGATCTGGAGTTATCTGATGTTTGTCGTCTCTGATGATTTCACTTCTCCGGAGGGCCGGAAATATATCTACGGTCTGCTGTTTCTGATGGCTGTTTCACAGCTTGCTATTGGCAATATTGTAATCGCTATCATGGCCGGATTTATTCTAGTTAACATGAATGGCACTCTGAGACAGGCGCTGGCACTGGCCACTTTCAAAAGACACAGGCTGTACAGTTTCTTTGCTGTCGGACTGGTATTCTTGTCTGCACTTTGCTGTTATGCGCTGATTCGCATCACTTTTTTTGTCTGAGTCCCACAGCGTTTGAAAAGTTGAAGGAGGCATTTGGAAATGTTCGGAAAACTATTTCAAAAACAAGCTATTAAAGAAGAAAAAATCTACGCACCGATTTCGGGAAAGTCTATGGTTATGACCGATGTCCCTGATCCCGTCTTTGCCGAAAAAATGATGGGTGAAGGCATGGCTGTCAATCCGGATATCCGGACACATACAATAGTCGCTCCGGTCGATGGTGAAGTGATCCAGCTCGCATCAACGAAACACGCATTTGGCATACGTTCAAAATTGGGCGAGGAAATTCTGGTGCATATCGGACTGGATACGGTGGAACTGAACGGATCGGGCTTTCAGGATCATGTTAAGGTCGGAGATCATGTCAAGGCCGGCCAGCCGATTATGGAAGTGGATTTTGATTTCATCAGTCAACAAGGCAAAGGCACAGTTGTACCGATTGTGATCACGAACAGTGCAGAAGACAGGTTCACGTTCGACTGGTCAAGTCCGGCCGACGTGGCCGCGGGTCAGACGGTGCTGTTCACTTCTTCATTGAAATGATGCGATTTTGGTGCCTATGCGAGCGGCTGCCTGATGTCTTCCTCCGGATCTATCAGCCATTACAGCCGAGTGAAAAGTGAACTAGAAATAGAAAAAAGCTGTCCAAAAGCCAAATTTGATCGGCTATGGACAGCTTTTCCTTATAGGAGCATTAATAAATCACGATTCTCTGATTTTTTGTATATGAAAAATTCAAATATGGGCAATATCTCCAGCGACTTATCCGAGACCATTTTCACAAATTCTTATCCATATTAAAGGTCAGTTTCGACAGAGACATGGAATCCATCGACAATTGCTGCAGAAGTTCACGCGTTTTGCTGAGCGCCAGTTCAGCATTGCGCGCGCTCGCTTCTGTTAAAATACTGGAAATGCGCTCTTTATCCGCACTTTTCGCTTCATCATCCGCTTTTTCCAAGTTGCTTAGAAACTGGCTGTGCAGCTGATCCTTGTAATCCATTACCTGTTTCAGGAAAGCTTCGTAATGCGGTTCGGCGATCACGGAAACCATTTTATAGAGCCAGTAAGCCGAGTCAAGACATAGTTTTCGTGGTCCGACCGCATAGCTCTTGGGTACAGATGTGATGTTTGTGTAAAACGGCACATAGGGACTAAAGGCACTGACAGCAAGCGACAGCCACTGGACGCCGGCAATTTCATCCGGGACATCCGGGCGAATCTGCAGAATGTGGGAATCCTGTGTCCGGTTAAGCGAAATGGCACGGAAAGCGGTCTTGTCTTTTTCACTGCCGTTTCCAAGCGGATCGTAGGGCGTCTCCTGATAGTGAGAACTCAGAATATAGGCGATATCTTCCACGCCGATTTTCCTGTTCGCTTTGCGAATAAACGGCAGATCGTCGGACATCGGGTCCTGATCAATCTCGGAATTCAGATACCGTTGTCCATACCAGACGCGCGGCGTGTTGTAATGATGATCAAGAACAGTCTGCGTGCCGAAAATATTTCTGAAATCGATCGAGTCAAAACTGGTATTCAGATGGTGCTTTTCAATGAATTCAAGCAGATGGGAACCCAGCAAAAAATTGTCCTTGTCATCCGGATCGATTTCCTGAATCGCCATCTGATTAGCGACCACTGCATACGAATCATCCGGTATGCGCTGAGCGACCCACTGGTGGCCGGTCGCGATCTCCATATACCAGACCTCGTCTTTGTCGGAAAAGAGCATACCGTTCGATTCGGCGGACCCATAAGTCTCTATAATTTTTCCGAGCCTCAAAACGCCGTCTCTGGCCGACGTAATATAGGGCAGAACAACCGTAACCATACTGTCCTCGGCAAGCCCGTTCTCAACAAGCGGATCATAACCCAAAACGCGCGGATTCCCATAAACACTCTCGGTCGCGCTCATCCCCACATTCAATTCATTGATTCCGGCATCCGGATAGGTCTCATAGCGATCTTCACCATCAGGCACTGAAGTGTAGCGGAGCCGTTCCCTCGGCAGTGTAATCTGAAAATGATTGCATGGCGAATCGTAATGCTCCTCCTGATCCAGAACCTCATGCGGATGAACGGTGAACCGCTTCGGAACGAGTACATCATAGCTGTCCCCATTGCGGGCGATCATCGTCGAGCCGTCCAGCGTCGCTTTTTTACCGACTAATACGGTCGTGCAGGCTGCGTGTGTATTGTGGTGCATTGTGTCATCCCTTACTTGTTTGGATTTAGAAAAAGTGAGTTTTCTTATATCATTATACATCCTGAGTTATTGATCTGGTCTCCAGTATCTGATCCCCTATTTTAATAAATGACAAAATCAGAGATTTAGTACAAAAAGTTTGAGAAATTAGTTTTATTTTAGAGGATTTCAGCAAAATGCGTAGAATTTACCTATTATATATCACGCAAAATTAAAGAAACGTGTCGAAAAGAGTGATAGTCATGCCGAAACAGTTTGTAGCGCACTATCGTGAAAGTGACAAACAACCGCAGACAGTAAAAGAACATTTGCTGGAAGTGAAAAAGCTAGCTGAATCATATGGAATTAACTTAAATGCTTCTCACATTACCGGACTGGCTGGCATGTTGCACGATCTTGGAAAATACACGGATGCATTTCAAAAGTATTTATGGTTGGCCGTCTTTCATCCAGAATCAGCACCTAGACGCGGTTCAGTTGACCATGCTTCTGCGGGAGGAAAACTGCTTTACGAAATCTTTCATGAAGCGATCCCTAAGTATCAATTAAAAATGATACTAGCCGAGGTTGTCGGTAATGCAATTATTTCTCATCATTCATATTTACATGATTTTCTTAATTCTGCAACCGAATCCCCTTATTACAATAGAGTCACTAAAAATGAGGATGTACTACCGGAATATTCGAAGGCGAAAGAACATTTTTTTAATGAGATTATGACAGTAGAAGAGCTGACTGATTATGTCGATTGGGCAGTCGCTGAACTCGAACACTACATAATGATTAATAAAGGTAATGTAATGGAAAAATTGACGCTATTAACCCGTTTTGTATTCAGTTGCCTGATTGATGCGGATCGGACGAACACGCGTTTATTTGAAGAAAAAAGGACGCTCACTGCAGTGGACAGCCATGAATTATTTAGCGTTTACTATAAAAAATTGATGAATTATCTAGATACTCGGAACCAAAAGCTACAGTCTAATACCCCGATTAATCAGTTGCGGGCGGACATGTCTGAGCAGTGTGAACGTTTTGCAAACAAGCCTTCGGGAATTTATACACTGTCCATACCGACCGGAGGAGGGAAAACACTTGCTAGCCTTCGCTATGCTTTGAAACATGCGCAATTGTTTGGCAAGAAGCAAATTATTTATGTCGTGCCCTATACAACCATTATTGAGCAGAATGCGAAAGTTATTCGCAGGATTCTGGATGATGATGAGCATATCTTGGAGCATCATTCAAATGTGGTCGAAAGAGAGGAAAAGGGTGATGAAGAAACAGAAGATGGGGCTTTAACTATTCGTGAAAAGCTGGAACTGGCAAAGGATAATTGGGATTGCCCGATTATTTTAACGACAATGGTTCAGTTTCTGGACACTTTTTACAAGCTTGGTTCGCGAAATATTCGTCGACTGCATCATCTGACTCAGGCGGTGATCGTTTTTGATGAGGTTCAAAAAGTGCCGATTCACTGTGTCGCCCTCTTTAATCACGCGTTAAATTTTTTAAATAAGTTCGGTCAAACAAGCATCCTGCTCTGTACCGCGACACAACCGGCGCTGGATTATGTCCATCATCGCCTGGAAACCAGTAGTAACGGAGAAATTGTCAATCAACTGAATCAAGTAGTGGACGCTTTTGAACGGGTGAAGATAGTCGATCGTTCATACCGTGAAACATTTGATAACGACAAGCTTGCCGATTTTGTCAGGAAACTATTGGGAGATGTTCGCAGCATTCTCATTATTTTAAATACACGCGCAGTCGTGCGGACACTGTATCAGAAGTTGAAAGATCGATATGAGGGTGTACAAGTTTTTCATTTAAGCACATCCATGTGTGCCGCACACAGAGAAAAGATATTGGAAGAAATAAAAACGTGCCTTGCTAATGGACAAAAGGTAATCTGCATCAGCACTCAATTGATCGAAGCAGGCGTCGACATTAGTTTTGAATGTGCAATCCGGTCGCTTGCCGGGCTTGATTCAATTGCTCAGGCGGCGGGGCGGTGCAATCGAAACGGTGAGTACAATGGGTTGCGCAAAGTCTATATCATTGATCATGATGAAGAAAAACTGGATTCACCTGCATTAGAAGAAATCAGTAAAGGCAAATTCGTCACGAAAAATATTCTGGCTGACCTGCATCACGACCCTTCTAGCTATGGTGGCAGTATGCTATCAAAATCGGCGATGGATTGGTATTTCCAAAAATTTTTCACAGAAATGGGTGCAAAATTGGATTTTAATATCCCTTATCTGGAAATAAACATGACACAGTTGTTGTACGCTGATCGGGAAAGCAGTTATCTGAAAGCTTATAAGGAGGTACATAACGGTAAAACTCTGCCACTTATCCTGCTTAGCAGCTTACGCACGGCTGCAGAAAACTTTTATGTGATTAAAAATACGACAAAATCCGTGATTGTGCCTTTTGGAGATGGAAAAGACCTTATTGTGCAATTGAGTAGTGCCGAATCCATTGAGGATTTGAATGAGCTGCTGAGGGAAGCCCAGCACTATTCAATTAATGTATACGATCAAGAACTGCAACGGCTGGAGCAGGGAGGACAGATTGCTTATTACTTAGATGGACAAGTTCTCGCATTGAAAGAATCTTCCTACAGTAACGAATATGGACTTGATGTTCAAGGGGAGAGTGGACTTAGCCTGTTGATAAATTAAAAACCTATTAAATAATGATAATAGGTTTCCAAAAACAAACAATATACTATATATTTCAATCCGCGCTGAATAACAGCGATTATTTTATTATAGCATTTATGAATTAAAATTATTCAATGATTTCTATTTTCTATAGTTGTTAAACCATATATTATATGAATTGCATATATAATAGATTAGTGGTATTCTGTTCTTATGAAATTAAAATAAGAAGGGGGTACTGTCATGCATAAAAGAAAGTTAATGCATTTTGAAACAGCGGTTTGTATAAATGAAAAGATTAAAGTAGTTGAGTATTACGAATTAGCCAGTATGTATACTATTCAGAAAATCATTTTAAAAAAAACAGGCTTTGAAATATCCTTTAGAGCTGTTCAGCGGTGGTCAGAGCAAGAATAAATTCAGTAAAAAAATTCATTATAGACTTTTGGCTTTTAAAAATTACTAAAGGGAGGATGATTAATATGGATGGTAAAAAATATCCTTGAAAATTTTATGAATGACATTTGTGAAATAAATGTATATCATTTCTACCGGAGGTGAGAAAGTGAAAAATTCATATGAATTCGTTGTATATGGACCCTATGCCCTTTTTACTGATCCGCTGACGAAAATAGGCGGAGAAAAGAGCACGTACCAAATTCCAACTTATCAGGCTTTGAAAGGAATAGTTGAAAGCGTTTACTGGAAACCAACAATCATTCATTACATTGATGCGGTACGGGTTATGAATGTCATCCGAATGGAATCTAAAGGTATACGCCCAATTGAGTACGGTGGGGGCAATACCCTGGCTAATTACACATATTTAAAAGAACCAAAATATATCGTCAAGGGTCATTTTGAGTTTAATATGAATCGACCGGATTTAGAATCTGATCGTAACGAAGGCAAACATAACAGCATCTTCCAGCGTGCGCTTAAAGCGGGCGGTCGCCGCGACATTTTCTTGGGAACGCGAGAATGTCAGGGATACGTTGAACCATGTTCATTCAACGAAGGTAGTGGTTTTTATGACGATAGGGAAGAAAAAATTTATTTTGGCACAATGGTTCACGGCATTTCCTATCCGGACGAAACAGGTAGGAATGAACTAGAAGTTCGGCTATGGCAACCGGTGATGAATAAGGGTGTTATCGAGTTTATTCGTCCGGAAGAGTGTTCGGAAATTAGAAAAGTGAAAGAAATGACGTCGAAGGAGTTTGTTTTGGCAGATATAGAAACGGCTGATTCATTGCTCGATGCCTTGGAAAAGGGGGCAATGCGATGAGCTGCTTAATGAATCTATATGAAACTTACGAAGCTAACAAGGATTTTGTCGGCAAAATAGATTATATGCATAGTGGACAGAGTTTTACACTTCTACCTGTTTCCCATACGACACAAACGGCCCATATAGAAGTCGCCGTTACAGAAGATGGATCATTTCATACTGCACATGTCATTGATAAAAATGACCGTGACACGATTATTCCCTGCACAGAAGATTCCGCCAGTCGGGCTGGGGCAGTAATTGCTCCTTATCCGCTTCACGATAAACTCAGCTACGTCGCCGGAGACTTTGTTTCTTATGGTGGAAAAATAAAAGATAAGGATCATGAACCCTTTTCAAGCTATATCAATAATTTGAAAAAATGGGCTGAATCGCCCTTCACTACATCTCAAGTCAAAAGTATCTATACCTATTTAAGCAAGAGACTATTGATAAAAGATTTGGTTGCAGAGAAAATTCTCTGGCTTGATGAAAATGGTCAATTAATTACTAAGTGGAATGATAAATATAAAGCTTTGTGTGGAGATAAAAAACCAGACATTTTTTCATCGGTCGCTTCCGGTCAGGACAGTGCGTTTGTCCGCTTTACCATTTATTCTAAAGGAAAGTCGCTTCAAAAAGTTTGGCTAGATAAAGAAATGTATGATTCATTTACCCACTTTTATAATGAACAGTTGAGTGAAAGGGATCTATGCTTTGTCTCAGGGCAGTGGCTCCCGGCAACAGAAAAACATGCAAATAAAATTAGGAATGCAGGAGATAAGGCTAAATTAATTTCTGCTAATGATACAAGTGGGTTTACCTACAGAGGACGATTTAATGAGAGTCATGAAGCAGCTAGTATCAGTTATGAAGTATCACAAAAAGCACACAATGCGCTAAAGTGGTTGATTCGTCGGCAGGCACGGATTGTTGATAATCGTGTTTTCCTCGTCTGGTCAATCCATAATGATAAGGTGATTAATCCTGAGGATGACATCTATGATATTTCCCATCTTAGCGCAGAAATGGAAGACCCAAGTGCATATACAAACAGTGAATTTGCTAATCAATTTAAAAAAGCTATGGATGGTTACCGGAATAAGCTGGATCCCAATGCAAAAGTCAATATTTTAATTCTCGATTCGGCGACAACCGGAAGGCTGGCCATACTCTATTACCGTAGTATGCAGCAGAATGTCTATCTGCAAAGGCTTGCTGACTGGCATTCGCAGTGTGTCTGGCAACATGATTATCGGAAGGGCAAAGACAAACAGTTACTCGCGTACTTTGGTGCCCCGGCAACCAAAGATATTGCGTATGCTGCCTATGGATCAAAAGCAAGCGATAAAGTGGTTAAAGGGCTGATGGAGCGTATGCTTCCTTGCATTGTTGATGAAAAAAGAGTTCCTAAAGATATTGTCCATTCCACTTTTTATCGGGCGAGGAATCCCGTTGCGATTGACAGGTGGGAATGGGAAAAAACGCTGAGTATTGCCTGTGCGTTGATCAACAGGCAAGAATATGAGAACAACAACGGGAGGGGATTTACCGTGGCATTGGATGAACAAAATATAGACAGGAATTACCTTTTCGGTCGCCTTTTGGCAATAGCCGATGTGCTTGAACATCGTGCACTTAAGTCGGAAGACTGGAGATTGAGCAATGCGACGCGCTACATGAATGAATTCTCCGAACATCCGGAGCGGACTTGGAAGACAATTCAATCCAGTTTGGTGCCATATCAGGCACGCCTTGGTCATGGTGGCCTGTATCTCACACAATTAATTGATGACGTGGCAGCCAAAATCAGTTATCAGGATTTTGATAACCAACCGTTAACTGGAAAATTTTTGCTGGGATTTTACAGCCAGCGCCATCAGCTTTATCAGAAGAAAAAAGATGCAGATTCTGTTACTGAAACAAATTAACAGCAAAATTTGTTTACGAATACACAAAAACTAATTATTAGGAGAGATTCACATGGCTGTTCTAGACCACAAAATTGATTTTGCAGTTATTCTGACTGTCAGTAAAGCTAATCCGAACGGTGACCCACTGAACGGAAACCGACCCAGGCAGAATTATGAAGGATTTGGAGAGATTTCCGACGTCGCGATTAAACGCAAAATAAGAAATCGTCTTCAGGACATTGAAGAATCCATTTTTGTGCAATCCAATGATAGGCAATCCGATCAATTCAACAGTCTTCGTGAGCGGGCGGAAGGAAATGCCGTATTAAAAGAAATGGTAAAAGATAAAAAGAAAACAAATGAGGACTATGCTGCGGCCGCCTGTAAAGAATGGATCGATGTAAGAAGTTTCGGACAGGTCTTTGCTTTCAAAGGCGGAGCAGGAAAAGGTGTGTCTGTTGGGGTTCGTGGACCAGTAACTGTACAAACAGCAGTGAGTGTGGCACCGATTGATATTTCCAGTATGCAGATTACGAAGAGTGTTAACTCTGAGCCGGGAGAGGGAAAGGGATCAGATACGATGGGGATGAAGCACCGTGTTGATTTTGGCGTTTATCGTTTCAATGGAAGCATTAATACTCAACTGGCGGAAAAAACAGGTTTCACCAATGAAGATGCCGAAAAAATAAAACAGGCACTGATTTCTATTTTTGAAAACGATGCCTCCTCTGCCCGTCCCGAAGGCAGCATGGAAGTTTATAAAGTTTACTGGTGGGCACATAGAAGCAAGCTTGGTCAGTACTCATCCGCAAAAGTACATCACTCCCTTGAAATAAAAGCTGTAAATGATACGCCAAAGAGATTAGAAGATTACGAGATTACTCTCGACAAATTGGAGGGACTGGAAGCCGAGGTTTTCGATGGCCGCTAATGAAAATGAAGAAGATAACTACTTAATGTTGTCAGGCATTCAGCATTTTCAATTCTGCAGGCGGCAATGGGCATTGATTCATATTGAACAACAATGGAACGAGAACGTCAAAACGGTAGAAGGACAGTTTCTCCATCGCCGTGCGGATGAACCTTTTGTGCGCGAAAAAAGAGGCGATAAACTTATTGTTCGTGCAATGCCTGTAAAATCACGGCAATTAAAAATTACAGGGATCTGCGATGTTGTCGAATTTGTGAGTGATGAAAAACAGGGTGTCCCCATCAATGGTATGGATGGAAAGTATGTAGCTTATCCTGTTGAATACAAGCACGGCAAACCGAAAGTAGATGATTCGGACGTCTTGCAGCTCGCTGCACAGGCGATGTGCCTTGAAGAAATGTTGCTCTGTGAAATCAATAAAGGATATATTTTCTACAATGAAATAAAACGTAGAATTGAGGTAGATTTAACCGATTCTATCAAATCAAAAGTAACATCCATGGTTTCTGAGATGCAGGATTATTATCAAAGACAATATACGCCTAAAGTTCGAGCAGGATCATTTTGTAATAGCTGCTCACTACAGAATGTTTGTCTGCCTGGCTTGATGAAGAAGCGGTCTGTAAAGAGTTTTATAGAAGGGAAAATCTATGAATGAAAAAACTTCTGAATACCTTATATATTACTCAACCGGATACCTACCTATCCTTAGATGGTGACAATATTGTCTTATTGAGGGAAAAGGAGAGAATCGGCAGACTACCTCTTCATAATTTGGAATCTATTGTTGCTTTTGGGTATACGGGTGCAAGTCCCGCTTTGATGGGTTACTGCGCTGAACGCAATATTTCAATTTCTTTTCTGACTATGCATGGTCGCTTCCTAGCACGCGTCATTGGAAAAAGCAGAGGTAATGTTGTCCTTAGGAAACAACAGTATCGTGTCTCGGATAACGAACAGGATTCGGCTACAATTGCCAAAAATTTTATTGTAGGGAAAGTATATAATCACAAGTGGATTTTGGAACGAATGACTCGTGACTACCCCCTGAGAATCAATGTTTTCGATTTTAAAAAAGTTTCGGGAGATTTATCGCTGCTCATTAAAGAAATACGTGAATGTGATGACTTAGAACGGTTGAGAGGACTGGAAGGACAGGCCGCAACTAGTTATTATACTTTATTTGACAATATGATATTGCAGCAAAAAGATGATTTCATTTTTAAAGGGCGATCGAGGAGACCGCCGCTGGACAATGTGAATGCTATGCTGTCATTTGCCTATACACTGTTGGCTAATGATATGACTTCTGCGCTTGAGGGCGTGGGACTAGACGCATATGTCGGATTCTTGCATCGGGATCGTCCGGGTAGAGCATCACTCGCACTTGATACTATGGAAGAGCTTCGTGGTGTATATGCGGATCGATTTGTTCTGTCTCTGATTAATAAAAAGGGAGTCCACGGTGATGACTTTTTGAAGAAAGAGAACGGAGCGGTTATCATGACTGAGGAGGCCAAAAAGAATTTTTTAAAAGCGTGGCAGAATAAAAAGCAAGAAAAAATTACCCATCCTTTTCTAGGAGAAAAAATTTCATGGGGTTTAGTGCCACATGTTCAAGCCTCATTACTCGCTCGTTTTTTGAGAAATGATTTTGATGAGTATCCGCCATTTTTATGGAAGTAGGTGCTGGGAGTTGTTGGTGCTTATTACTTATGATGTTAGCACAGTAACGGGTGCCGGACGAAAGAGATTGAGAAAAGTGGCTAAGATCTGCCAAAATTATGGACAACGGGTCCAAAATTCAGTTTTTGAGTGCATCGTTGATGCTACCCAATTTACTAGCCTTAAAATAGAACTCGCCAACGTTATTGATGTATCTCGGGATAGTCTCAGATTTTATCAATTAGGTAAGAACTATAAAAATAAGGTTGAACATATTGGTGCCAAAGAATCGGTTAACTTAGAAGGGCCGCTACTTTTCTAGTGCGAATGTTTAGCTCACAGATTTTTTGGGGAACATTCGCACCAATTTTATCTCATAAAAAATGGATATATTTACAAAAATATCTATTTACATTTAGTTTACTGAGTTTATTAGCGCGATTTTCGTGAATTTTCAACTTAATTTTCTTTACATTCATCGAAAATCGCCGTCGCACTCTACATGAGTGCGTGGATTGAAATATGCTACGTGGAACAGGAGTATCTGGATCCGGATCGTCGCACTCTACATGAGTGCGTGGATTGAAATAGCGCCGATGTCTACATAGATCTGATGTGTCTGTGTCGCACTCTACATGAGTGCGTGGATTGAAATAGGGCATCAACGGTATTGCACTATATTTGACCGGTCGCACTCTACATGAGTGCGTGGATTGAAATTTCCGGAGTCACTTTAAAAGCTGCGCATGTCTTGGTCGCACTCTACATGAGTGCGTGGATTGAAATCAGCATTGACTAAATCAATCTCGGTGAATGAATCGTCGCACTCTACATGAGTGCGTGGATTGAAATCTTGAGTACCGTGACTACCAGATTATTTAAGGATCGTCGCACTCTACATGAGTGCGTGGATTGAAATTTTATACGTATCCGAACTTTATTAAAACGTATGGTGTCGCACTCTACATGAGTGCGTGGATTGAAATGGGACTCCATCTCGTAGGGCTTGGGAAGTTGCCGGTCGCACTCTACATGAGTGCGTGGATTGAAATTTTTTTAGCAAACGATCAATCGTGCGCAGCGACAGTCGCACTCTACATGAGTGCGTGGATTGAAATTAATGCTTCTTTCGGCCATACGAACCCGGACATGTCGCACTCTACATGAGTGCGTGGATTGAAATTCCGGTGCAATCGCGCGCCAGAGTAAAGAGCGGCAGTCGCACTCTACATGAGTGCGTGGATTGAAATACACCGGATGGGTTCTTCTTCGCCGGATTTCAACGTCGCACTCTACATGAGTGCGTGGATTGAAATAGGTGCAAAGTCAACCTGCAAGTCCCGGGGAAGGTCGCACTCTACATGAGTGCGTGGATTGAAATCGACATCATGCCTGCCATGTCAACCGCCTGCCTGTGTCGCACTCTACATGAGTGCGTGGATTGAAATAGGCCCGGTTAATGCAAACATCACAAATGATAGCTTGTCGCACTCTACATGAGTGCGTGGATTGAAATGGCAATATGCCCGCGATGAATAGGAGCAAGGTTAAGTCGCACTCTACATGAGTGCGTGGATTGAAATAATACCGAGAAGTTGTGTGATAGCTCCCTTTGGAAGTCGCACTCTACATGAGTGCGTGGATTGAAATCCGCAGCAAGATCAATCGGGCCGCTAATCTCCGGTCGCACTCTACATGAGTGCGTGGATTGAAATACTGAAAGGCAATGAAGGGATTGGGAATAAATGTCGTCGCACTCTACATGAGTGCGTGGATTGAAATCGGTCAACCGACAGTCAATCTCGCCGCGGGGACGGTCGCACTCTACATGAGTGCGTGGATTGAAATCGGTTCGGGTTTCTAACCACGGCGCGGCTAATGTGTCGCACTCTACATGAGTGCGTGGATTGAAATTTACAAGTGGAGCGGGCCGGGCAACTTTTCAAACGTCGCACTCTACATGAGTGCGTGGATTGAAATCGGTCAACCGACAGTCAATCTCGCCGCGGGGACGGGTCGCACTCTACATGAGTGCGTGGATTGAAATGCAGAGATTCACCCTCTTTTACTAATACGACATAGTCGCACTCTACATGAGTGCGTGGATTGAAATAATACCTGAACAAGCCGTGACGTTTAATCATTATGGTCGCACTCTACATGAGTGCGTGGATTGAAATAATCGCTCCTTTTGTAAGTCTTTATGATTTTCCCAAGTCGCACTCTACATGAGTGCGTGGATTGAAATATATGATCTATAAGGAGTCGCGGCCATGTGTGGTACGTCGCACTCTACATGAGTGCGTGGATTGAAATTAAGTAAAAACGGAATGGCGTTGCTCTTAGTCGCCGGTCGCACTCTACATGAGTGCGTGGATTGAAATAGGCCCGGTTAATGCAAACATCACAAATGATAGCTTGTCGCACTCTACATGAGTGCGTGGATTGAAATAGCTTGCTGATGGAGTTGATCTGTGTCCGCTTTAGCGTCGCACTCTACATGAGTGCGTGGATTGAAATTTCAAGCACATCATTGTCTGATGGCGGCCCCACAGCGTCGCACTCTACATGAGTGCGTGGATTGAAATAGCGCCGATGTCTACATAGATCTGATGTGTCTGGTCGCACTCTACATGAGTGCGTGGATTGAAATCGTTAATATCGCGAATACTCCGGGCGTTCAGGTGCGTCGCACTCTACATGAGTGCGTGGATTGAAATTATTGTAGATTATATTCACATAACAGAGCAGGCGTCGCACTCTACATGAGTGCGTGGATTGAAATAGGGCAACGGTTTTCCAGCAAATTCTGGAGCAAACGTCGCACTCTACATGAGTGCGTGGATTGAAATTGTAATTAATCAAGTTCAGGCTAATAGCAGTCTCGTCGCACTCTACATGAGTGCGTGGATTGAAATGGAGTAGGGCAACCCGCTCCCGCGGCCATCCGCGCGTCGCACTCTACATGAGTGCGTGGATTGAAATACAGACAGCGGATGAAGCATGTTCAGCGGAATATGTCGCACTCTACATGAGTGCGTGGATTGAAATTTGAGAACAAAGTATATGGGCGGGAAGAATCCTGGTCGCACTCTACATGAGTGCGTGGATTGAAATTATTTTGCCATTTTAAAGCCCGGAAAAGGAATGCGTCGCACTCTACATGAGTGCGTGGATTGAAATAACTCCATAAGGGAAGCCCTGTTCGCTCGCGCGGTGTCGCACTCTACATGAGTGCGTGGATTGAAATACCAGTGAGTAGTAAAAATAACTGCCCAGCAAATGGTCGCACTCTACATGAGTGCGTGGATTGAAATTAATGCTTCTTTCGGCCAGACGAACCCGGACATTGTCGCACTCTACATGAGTGCGTGGATTGAAATCGCATTTGCTTTCTTTAATGAAACAAGCGGACATGTCGCACTCTACATGAGTGCGTGGATTGAAATTTTAGCATCAACGCTCTCATCCGGAACAATGGACGTCGCACTCTACATGAGTGCGTGGATTGAAATATTAATCCTCTTCCCAATATTTGCTTGTCAAAAAAGTCGCACTCTACATGAGTGCGTGGATTGAAATAATTTGCCATCTTTGATTTCAATCGAATTAATTTTGTCGCACTCTACATGAGTGCGTGGATTGAAATATGGTTCCAGCTGTGAGCGGACTAATGTTTTGCGGTCGCACTCTACATGAGTGCGTGGATTGAAATAAGAAGAATCTGGCTTTAATCCGAATGCGGTCGGGTCGCACTCTACATGAGTGCGTGGATTGAAATCCTTATGGAGTTGAATTTCCATGGACTTTTTAACCGTCGCACTCTACATGAGTGCGTGGATTGAAATCGGTCAACCGACAGTCAATCTCGCCGCGGGGACGGTCGCACTCTACATGAGTGCGTGGATTGAAATTATTGTAGATTATATTCACATAACAGAGCAGGCGAGTCGCACTCTACATGAGTGCGTGGATTGAAATAGCCTTGGTGGACGCCCATCGCTATTTTTAGCAGTGTCGCACTCTACATGAGTGCGTGGATTGAAATAGGCTAATAGCAGTCTCACGCTGCCAACGCAGCGTCGCACTCTACATGAGTGCGTGGATTGAAATGTATCGGTTGGCGCAGGACGTTCCGGAGCAGGAGCGTCGCACTCTACATGAGTGCGTGGATTGAAATAAGAAGAATCTGGCTTTAATCCGAATGCGGTCGGGTCGCACTCTACATGAGTGCGTGGATTGAAATAATTCGGAAGGCTCCATCCTCCCTCACCACCTGAGTCGCACTCTACATGAGTGCGTGGATTGAAATATCGAGTCCTGCCACCGTCTGCGCTTGCATCGTTGTCGCACTCTACATGAGTGCGTGGATTGAAATTATTAAAATAATAGCCCAATGACCGCGCGAGCGAGTCGCACTCTACATGAGTGCGTGGATTGAAATATCCTCGGAGCTTCCATATTTATATGCATAAAGAGGTCGCACTCTACATGAGTGCGTGGATTGAAATGACACGAATTTATTCGATTGCTGGCCGTCGATCACGTCGCACTCTACATGAGTGCGTGGATTGAAATCGGTATCGGTGTCGTTGCAATCACGGTTGGTGCCTGTCGCACTCTACATGAGTGCGTGGATTGAAATAGCAAAATATAGAGCCTTGTTTTGATATTATGCGTCGCACTCTACATGAGTGCGTGGATTGAAATTATTAAACCCGTGGATATGAAATCAAAAATCAAAGTCGCACTCTACATGAGTGCGTGGATTGAAATACGAGAAAGGCGATATGAACGTTTCATTCTCGCGTCGCACTCTACATGAGTGCGTGGATTGAAATGTGGCTGCGGGACGGACGCATAGTAAAGCGCATAGTCGCACTCTACATGAGTGCGTGGATTGAAATTGCTCCTGATGCAGCTTGATGAGCGCTGCCGTCGCGTCGCACTCTACATGAGTGCGTGGATTGAAATTAGCTGACCGGAAGGAAAATGCTGAAACGTATGAGTCGCACTCTACATGAGTGCGTGGATTGAAATTCCGATTCCCGGAGAAGTGGAGAAGCCGAATTCGGTCGCACTCTACATGAGTGCGTGGATTGAAATACAATACCGCCTTGCGGGTCAATATAATCCTTGCCGTCGCACTCTACATGAGTGCGTGGATTGAAATCGGTTACCATTAGCGGCACGCCGAATGTTAATGCGTCGCACTCTACATGAGTGCGTGGATTGAAATAGCGTAAAGCGTAGTAAATGCGTCGTCTGCCGAAGTCGCACTCTACATGAGTGCGTGGATTGAAATACCAGTGAGTAGTAAAAATAACTGCCCAGCAAAGTCGCACTCTACATGAGTGCGTGGATTGAAATAAACGGACGGTGTCGGGCGCGTCATTCCGGAATAGTCGCACTCTACATGAGTGCGTGGATTGAAATTTCTTGAACAATGGCTTCCGCAATCCACGCGGGTAGTCGCACTCTACATGAGTGCGTGGATTGAAATTAACCGAGGACAATTTTATTTTAGATCAAGATAATGTCGCACTCTACATGAGTGCGTGGATTGAAATATAGCAAGACAAAGTCTATAAACAGCAGGGCTCTGTCGCACTCTACATGAGTGCGTGGATTGAAATTTGGCTAATATCCGAAGTAGAACGACTGAGAGCGGGTCGCACTCTACATGAGTGCGTGGATTGAAATTATTTTGCCATTTTAAAGCCCGGAAAAGGAATGCGTCGCACTCTACATGAGTGCGTGGATTGAAATATGCCGATATGACCGAAGATAATCTGACGTGGGCGTCGCACTCTACATGAGTGCGTGGATTGAAATAATTCGGAAGGCTCCATCCTCCCTCACCACCTGGTCGCACTCTACATGAGTGCGTGGATTGAAATCCGAATTTTGGGAAAATCATAAAGACTTACAAAGTGTCGCACTCTACATGAGTGCGTGGATTGAAATTTGGAGGCATTTTGCTGGTGTGGCTTGGAATTACCGTCGCACTCTACATGAGTGCGTGGATTGAAATTTTCCTGATTGTTCGGCTGCAAGGTCGAGCCATTGTCGCACTCTACATGAGTGCGTGGATTGAAATTGCGCCCGGATGATCGCCGTGTACTGAATCATGATCGTCGCACTCTACATGAGTGCGTGGATTGAAATAATTAGTGGTGTTCCATCCTGATGCTCTTTAACGTCGCACTCTACATGAGTGCGTGGATTGAAATAAGCCCTTCTCGCGAGCGGCTTCACGCTCACGAGTGGTCGCACTCTACATGAGTGCGTGGATTGAAATGCTTATTCTTCTTCTGCTCGTTTTGACCAATTATGTCGCACTCTACATGAGTGCGTGGATTGAAATAGGTGTCGGCGCAGAACAACTTGGGTGAGTCAGCCCGTCGCACTCTACATGAGTGCGTGGATTGAAATATGAGCATAATCCCTACATCTTAAAACGACATCTGTCGCACTCTACATGAGTGCGTGGATTGAAATTGCTCGTTTTGACCAATTATAAATTGATCTCCGGGTCGCACTCTACATGAGTGCGTGGATTGAAATAATCTCCGCAAAGAGTGCTTCTTTTTCTTCGCCTGTCGCACTCTACATGAGTGCGTGGATTGAAATCGAACCTTGCCGGACTTTCCACGGTACAGGTTATGTCGCACTCTACATGAGTGCGTGGATTGAAATTAAAAAAGAAAGGATTGATTTTATGCCTACACAGCGTCGCACTCTACATGAGTGCGTGGATTGAAATTCCGGGCGAGCCGCCAGGATGGCCGGATTCGCCTGCGTCGCACTCTACATGAGTGCGTGGATTGAAATGGTTCCGTTTTCCGAAGGGATGGGCGATGTACCCTGTCGCACTCTACATGAGTGCGTGGATTGAAATTTACAACTATGATATACATTCCGCTTATCCTTATGTCGCACTCTACATGAGTGCGTGGATTGAAATGATGAATGGGACGCGCGTCCCGCAGGATATGGATAGTCGCACTCTACATGAGTGCGTGGATTGAAATACGAACAAGAATCATGCCGATGCGTATATCTGGCGTCGCACTCTACATGAGTGCGTGGATTGAAATCTGAAAAGAGAAGCGGCAGCCGAATGGGCTGCCGGTCGCACTCTACATGAGTGCGTGGATTGAAATACTCGGCTTGCCGACCACTATTTTGTCGCATTATGTCGCACTCTACATGAGTGCGTGGATTGAAATCCCAACTTTTGCCATGACGGCAGCCGGACTATTCGCGTCGCACTCTACATGAGTGCGTGGATTGAAATATGCAACGTGCGATGTATTACATTTTCGTGCTCAGTCGCACTCTACATGAGTGCGTGGATTGAAATTCCTCTTTCTCATCCTCCTGATTCTCTTTGCTTTTGTCGCACTCTACATGAGTGCGTGGATTGAAATAGTTCCTGCTCAAGCCAGCTTTCTAATGCCTTCCGGTCGCACTCTACATGAGTGCGTGGATTGAAATTCTAAACAAGACGGTATCACCCGTTTCAACTGCTTGTCGCACTCTACATGAGTGCGTGGATTGAAATACTTTATGCTGAGACACCGCTGCAACAATGTTTTCAGTCGCACTCTACATGAGTGCGTGGATTGAAATAAGATAAAAAGCCGCTTGTTTAAGCTATGGAACTCGTCGCACTCTACATGAGTGCGTGGATTGAAATAATAGCGATTCGCCAATTTAGCCTCGACAGAGCCGGGTCGCACTCTACATGAGTGCGTGGATTGAAATTACGAAAACCCGATGCCGAAACAGCATGCAAGGAGTCGCACTCTACATGAGTGCGTGGATTGAAATATTTATGCCGGCAGTATCCATGACCTAGCCAGCCGTCGCACTCTACATGAGTGCGTGGATTGAAATATCGCGCTCCTTGTGGATCTTCGAGAAGAAATAAGTCGCACTCTACATGAGTGCGTGGATTGAAATTAAGGACGCTTATTGTCATGTCGCAGGCAATGGAAGTCGCACTCTACATGAGTGCGTGGATTGAAATCACTATCGTCTCTCAATTTCCCGAGAATGATTTTCGTCGCACTCTACATGAGTGCGTGGATTGAAATCCTGCATCTGCTTGTTTGCCGCATCAACCGTGCTAGTCGCACTCTACATGAGTGCGTGGATTGAAATGAAACTCGGATCTATCGTCCTGACTTTAAATCAGTCGCACTCTACATGAGTGCGTGGATTGAAATAATGCACAGCAATTAGCAAATTCTTTGAAGATCTGGTCGCACTCTACATGAGTGCGTGGATTGAAATATCTCTACGATCAAAGCAGCTGGCTATCAGAACGTGTCGCACTCTACATGAGTGCGTGGATTGAAATTACTCTCAACGAGCATGATCTTTTGTGCCCGGATGTCGCACTCTACATGAGTGCGTGGATTGAAATAACCATCATAAACGTATCAAAAACTTCCCCTGCTGTCGCACTCTACATGAGTGCGTGGATTGAAATCTTAAGAGGAAGGAAGTGAAAATTTGAATAAATTGTCGCACTCTACATGAGTGCGTGGATTGAAATTGGCCATGTTTGATGATAGCAATTGGCTTCAGGGTCGCACTCTACATGAGTGCGTGGATTGAAATTCTGATTGCCGCCTTTTTAATCGCTGGTGGGACATGTCGCACTCTACATGAGTGCGTGGATTGAAATTGCTTTCCCGCGTCCATGAGTTGCGCTGCCGCTTGTCGCACTCTACATGAGTGCGTGGATTGAAATCATTTGACTAAAAAATTAATCGCCAGCCGTCCAAGTCGCACTCTACATGAGTGCGTGGATTGAAATGGTCAAAATTCCATCTGTACACCTATCAACCCAGTCGCACTCTACATGAGTGCGTGGATTGAAATGTTTATGTGTGGCTGGCTTTTTGCGCACTTATGGGTCGCACTCTACATGAGTGCGTGGATTGAAATTCAATATGCCCAGCAATATGAAAAAAATCTTCCCGTCGCACTCTACATGAGTGCGTGGATTGAAATCGGACGCGAGGTTGACCGTGGGATTGCCCTGTAGTCGCACTCTACATGAGTGCGTGGATTGAAATGCTTTCGTTTTCCGAAGGGATGGGCGATGTACCCTGTCGCACTCTACATGAGTGCGTGGATTGAAATAAACTCGAAAATGTTTTATCGCAATTGGAATGGGTCGCACTCTACATGAGTGCGTGGATTGAAATTTTTTTAGAAGAATGCGAGATTATAAGGTTCCGTGTCGCACTCTACATGAGTGCGTGGATTGAAATTGCTTTGTGTCTAAAGGCATAAAGGATCATCCTTGTCGCACTCTACATGAGTGCGTGGATTGAAATTGATTTTGCATCAGCTTGGATTACCAGCGTCTGCCGCGTCGCACTCTACATGAGTGCGTGGATTGAAATTGTTCCGTCTCTGCCACAAATGACGATCCCGGAGTCGCACTCTACATGAGTGCGTGGATTGAAATAAGATCGTTCGCCATTTTTAGATCATGCCTGACCATGTCGCACTCTACATGAGTGCGTGGATTGAAATAAAACCGCTGGTCGGAGCAAGCGTACTCGCGCTGGTCGCACTCTACATGAGTGCGTGGATTGAAATAGAAAAATTTATTGGATCGTATCGATACCAATCTTGTCGCACTCTACATGAGTGCGTGGATTGAAATCAAACAAACGCATAAACATCAGGTTCAAAACCATAGTCGCACTCTACATGAGTGCGTGGATTGAAATCGCTAAAGCTCCATTACGTCGCAGCTACTGCCCTGTCGCACTCTACATGAGTGCGTGGATTGAAATACTTACGCACGAAACATTTCTTGCATATTTTTAGTCGCACTCTACATGAGTGCGTGGATTGAAATAAGAGATAACAGCGGAACGGATGTAAGTCGAGAATGTCGCACTCTACATGAGTGCGTGGATTGAAATCACAGCTGCTGGATCCGATTTTATGACGACGACGGTCGCACTCTACATGAGTGCGTGGATTGAAATATTCCGCTGCGCCTTCTTTCAGCAGGGACGGATTGTCGCACTCTACATGAGTGCGTGGATTGAAATACATTATCAGGGCACCGTTGATTTTAGAAAAGTTGTCGCACTCTATATGAGTGCGTGGATTGAAATCTCAAACCATGCCCAGGAAAGAATGCCGGTATCAAGTCGCACTCTACATGAGTGCGTGGATTGAAATATCAATACTAAAAGGCTCAACGAGAGGGGTAAAGGTCGCACTCTACATGAGTGCGTGGATTGAAATACTCCCTTTCCTTCCTTTTCGCGCGCTTACTATGCGTCGCACTCTACATGAGTGCGTGGATTGAAATTGGTCGGGCTGATCGTGATTATTTTCGGCCTGGCGTCGCACTCTACATGAGTGCGTGGATTGAAATATAGGAGGAAAACAGATGATACGAGGCTTCGACCGTCGCACTCTACATGAGTGCGTGGATTGAAATCCGTCGGTCATCTTTCAGGCACTTGGACTTTTCCGTCGCACTCTACATGAGTGCGTGGATTGAAATGTATCGACCACGTTTAGGAGCGGATCCGGGCCAAGTCGCACTCTACATGAGTGCGTGGATTGAAATTTTTCTCACCTCTTTTCTACTCTTTTATTATATCGTCGCACTCTACATGAGTGCGTGGATTGAAATTGCTCTGGGATGCGCTGGTTGTTGGCGACAATGATGTCGCACTCTACATGAGTGCGTGGATTGAAATATACTATTGTCGATCCCGGCTAAAAAGCTGCCGAGGTCGCACTCTACATGAGTGCGTGGATTGAAATATGTAGATGCTGGGGGCGCCACCGTTTAGAATAAGTCGCACTCTACATGAGTGCGTGGATTGAAATAATAAATGCGCCAAACGCTCCAAACGCCGTTTGTGTCGCACTCTACATGAGTGCGTGGATTGAAATAGGTTTAATCTTTTCATGTTATGGGAAGTGATATAGTCGCACTCTACATGAGTGCGTGGATTGAAATCATATTGTGGCGCGTCTGTTCCGACAATTCCGCTTGTCGCACTCTACATGAGTGCGTGGATTGAAATCAGTTAATATCTATACCGCTCCCTCTTATGTTTAGTCGCACTCTACATGAGTGCGTGGATTGAAATCGCAAGATGCTTTATGATGCTCAAATAAGGTTTCGTCGCACTCTACATGAGTGCGTGGATTGAAATGTGCCAACCTCGATAAGGATAAAGCCGAAGACGACGGTCGCACTCTACATGAGTGCGTGGATTGAAATTTCTCTTTCTTCTAATTCCCAAAGCTTTTTTGAAGTCGCACTCTACATGAGTGCGTGGATTGAAATATGCGCTCACGCTCCTTTTTGGCAAATAAAAAAGGTCGCACTCTACATGAGTGCGTGGATTGAAATTAAAAACCCGTTGTTTTCTGAACATGATCTCAAAGTCGCACTCTACATGAGTGCGTGGATTGAAATCGAAGCATCATAGCGCCGTCAAACGCCAGTAATAAGTCGCACTCTACATGAGTGCGTGGATTGAAATGGAGCGGGCTTAGGCGCAATCGTCGTTTTGCTTGGTCGCACTCTACATGAGTGCGTGGATTGAAATACGCTGAAAGCGATCAATTTTGGAACCGTTTTCTGTCGCACTCTACATGAGTGCGTGGATTAAAATTTGGTGAACGTGAAGAACGGCTAATAACAAATCTGTCTTACTCTTATTATGAATTGGTTATTCTAAAAATCGGTCCAGCTGTTTTTTAATCAAACAGCTGGACCAGTAACCTATTATAAAAACCTATTGTCACATTCTCAACAAAATTGGACTGTATTTCAAATGAAGATTCATTAATTGATGCCACAGGAAGAAACATCCATTCAGCGTATTCTGAAAATAAAACATATTTATTTCCATTTTTCAGCTGGTGCGCACCAACTGGGTGGAAGTCCAACTCCATCACCCCTCAGCATCCACCCAGACTTTCTTCGCTGTATCGACAACCAATTTAATCTTTGCCCATTGCTGCTCTTCGGTCAGTTTGTTGCCTTCCTCAGTCGAAGCAAAGCCGCATTGTGTTGACAGGCACAGATGATCCAGTGGCACGTATTGGGTCGCCTCTTTAATCCGTTTTTGAAGCAAGTCCGCGGATTCCAGTTCAGGAAATTTCGAGGTTACAAGGCCTAATACTATTTTTTTATCTGAGCTCTCGGTAAAAATAGCGCCAAGCGGTGAAAAATCGCCGGATCGTTCATTGTCGTATTCCAGAAAATAACCGTCAATGGTGAGCTGCGACAGGTATTGAGCAACAGGACCATAGCCGCCGGAGAAGAGAAAAGTCGATCGGAAGTTGCCGCGGCAAATATGCATTGTAATCGTTAAGTCATCAGGGCGATTCTCCAGTGCGCCGTTAATGATCGTTACGCTGTCCTGTGCGATCTGTTCATATTTTTCTTTTTCCTCAGCATCCTTTGCGTTAATAATCTGGTCAATCAAAAAAGCCCAGGTTGTATCATCAAGCTGCAAATAGCGGCAGCCTAAGTCGTAGAAATGCCGGATCGTTTCGCGGTAGGCCTTCGCCAGATCAGTTAAGAAATCCTCGTGCGTATCGTAATAGTTTACGGCGTTATCGCTGCGGTGGTCGCGGAAGTAGAGCGAAGGGCTTGGAATCGTTTGTTTGGCTAAAACACCTTCAGGCACAATGCTGTTCAAGTATTTAAAAGCGGTGAAAAAAGGATGATCCGGATTATAGGAAACCTTGCCGGCAAACCGGACATTAGTGTCGCGCGTCTTAGCGCCATGAAACTTATAGCTTGCATTCTGTGAATATGTTTCAACACCGCCCAGTCCGGCCAGAAAATCCAGATGCCACCAGCTGCGGCGAAATTCACCATCCGTTACAGCTTTCAGCCCTGATTCAACTTGCTTGTCAACAACCTTTTTGATTTCTTCATCTTCCACTTGAGTGAGCGCGGCTTGGTCGATTGCTCCTGAAGCAAATTTTTCGCGTGCTGATTTCAAATTTGCCGGCCTCAGTAAACTTCCCACCTGATCAAACCTGAACGGGGCTTTCTTTGCAGTGATTGTTCCCATTTTCTATTCCTCCATTTAAAATCATTGTGAAATGATCATCAAACAAATAAGCGCCCGTTCATTACTTCCATTTCTGAAAGTAAAGGACGAACGCTTTCATTCGTGTTACCACCTTAATTTGAGAATCCCTCACGAGATTTTCCTTGTCGAGTACGTGCTAAATAATATAGCGGCAAATACTCTTGTGCGTTAATGGGCACACCCATCATCGTTTTATCCTGGGGACTCAACCATGCTGCTTGAAGGCCATCTTCGGGAAACTGTTCTATTATCGCCTTTCACTAGCAGCGACTCTCTTTAAATAGCGCAGAAACCTACTCTTCTTCTCATCGCTTTTTAATTTTCAATTTGAGCTTAAAGACATGATACACTAATTAAGAAAATAATCAAGGGGCCGGTTGCCTGAGCTAACTGCTTGGCAAGTTCTTTTGTAAAAGTAAAACTGCAGAAATATGATGAAAACCGCCGCCAGCCCTTTTACCGTCTGCTCTGGTTAAAGAGATAGGCAAGAATCAGAAATAAAAGGATCGGATGACCTTTGCGCGTACGCGAACGGCGGGTCAGCAGCCATAGAAGAAAGACAATCAAGAAAATCAGAAAAAAGGTTTTCATAAAAAGGCCTCCGAAGCTGAAAATAAAATGAAAGCTGGCAAAGCGATAAAAATTTCCGGTCGAAAAATTAATTTTCGGGACCATCCTGTCGAATGGTGGCTTATTTTTCTAAGTTAAAATGTACCACAAAATCGCAAAAAGGTCTTTGTTAACTTTTTAGTCGTATGTTTTGTCGAATGATGAAACTCAAGCCATTCATCTGGGGAGGGTTCCCCATTAGCGGTAAAAGTTGAGCTTTGCTATAATAGGCACTGTTGGTTGGGGTATTTATATATATTTGTTTGAGCCTGCGCTGAAGAAGCGCTCTTCGGAATGGAAAAGCCCTGAATCACGCACCGGGCGATGTCGGACAGTTTATAGGGACAGCTCGTATACAACCCTTTTTGACGGGACATGCTGTGTTTGTTGCACGTTTTTTTCCTAATGTAGGCCATACGGCGGTCTTGGAAATTAGAAAATAAAAGGAATGATTCAGATATGTTATTTGGTAAATTTCATTTTTCAGAAAAGAAGATGACTATGACGGATCGGTTCATTAATATTTATCGCAGCAACAGAAAACATGAATCGATCATTACTTCGGTGAAAAATGCCTATCGGAACAGTAAAATGATTGAGGCGTCTCTCAAAAGCGGTGAGAGCAGAAATTAATTGTTCTTTGAGGAGCTTGAAACGGTGCGCCTGAACCTGTCCGGCGAACAGTTTTTACAGCGAAAATGAACCGGATAAAGAGAATTTTGATCAGGGATCAATGAATTTAAGTGATGATTGCATTCTTTTGCCGGCGCGTACAAGACCCGGATATTCTTTCAGAAATGTCATAGAGAAATATGCAGTCGGAAAGACCAGGAGGAGATCAGGTGGATCAGAAAATTGCCGGCCGGGCCATTAAAGAGTGGATCACTGAATTTCCGATTCTGAAAAAGATTATGGCCAAACAGGAAATGTTATGGCTCAATCCAGAGTATGGAAAATCTGTTTCTGATCGAGTAACTGCCCGGGATGTGGCCGATGCAGAAGACCGTTTGCGCCGTTTTGCGCCATACATTGAAAAGGCATTTCCTGAAACGGGCGCATTACATGGTCTGATTGAATCACCGCTGTATGAGACGCCGAAGTTGAAAAAGTTTCTGGAGCAGGCGACAGGTGTGGCTGTTCCCGGGCGGTTAATGATGAAGGCGGACAACGAACTTCCAATTTCCGGATCTATCAAAGCGCGCGGCGGCATTTATGAAGTACTGAAAACGGCTGAACAGCTGGCTGTCAGCCATAATCTTCTGAAATTTTCAGACGATTATTCCGTGCTGGCGGATGATGCTTTCAAAAAGTTTTTTTCACAGTATTCCATAGCGGTCGGCTCAACGGGCAATCTTGGTCTGAGTATTGGCATAATCGGAGCCAAGCTGGGTTTCCGTACGACAGTGCATATGTCGCGCGATGCGCAGCAATGGAAAAAGGATCTGCTCCGCGAAAAAGGGGCTGAGGTCTGTGAGTACGATGCGGATTACAGCGTAGCCGTTGCTGAAGGACGCAGGCTGGCTGCACAGGACGCTCGCTGCCATTTTATCGATGATGAAAATTCGAAAGATTTGTTCGTCGGTTACGCAACTGCCGGAAACAGGCTGAAGGAGCAGTTTAATGAACAAAGTATCCCTGTAGATGCCGATCATCCTTTATTTGTCTATCTGCCTTGCGGTGTTGGCGGCGGACCGGGCGGCGCGACATTTGGTCTGAAGCAGGCATTCGGTGAAAATGTGCATCCCTTTTTTGTCGAGCCGATGCATGCCCCGTGTTTCTTGCTTGGGCTGCTGACCGGCCTGCATGATCAGATCTCCGTGCAGGATTTTGGACTTGATAACCAAACGGTAGCGGACGGGCTGGCTGTGCCGAAGCCATCGGCATTTGTCGGGAAGGCGGCCGGACATCTGATTGCAGGATGCCTGACGGTTAACGATGAACGGCTTTTTCAATTTCTGAAGGGGCTTGTGGATACGGAAAACATGTCGGTTGAACCGTCCGCGGTCGCCGGGCTGATCGGTCCAAAGATGCTGCTTGGCACGGAAGAGGGGCTCGACTTTCTGTCAGCACGCCAATTGCAAGATAAACTGCCTGCTGCTGCGCACCTGTTTTGGGCGACAGGCGGAGGTATGGTGCCGGAAAAAATCCGGGCCGCCTATTATGAAAAAGCGGCTCGGATCTAGACCAATAATTCGTTTTTTTTCATAAATAGATTGTCCCTTGTGTTCATCGCTTGCAGACACGCAGCTGAACAGATCGCGAGCAGTAGGTTTCACATAAAATTGAGATCGTGCAGTAATCCTGAAGATCATTTCTTTCTCTGCCTGCGTCTCCAAATATTATGCTTGTTGTCACTCAGTTCCATGTAATCCTGGAGCCTTTGAGATTAATCCGGCCGCTTTCATCAGCCGATATAAGTCTGAGCACTTTTTCTCTAAGTTGCATGATCCTTGTCTGCAGCTCATCATAAGCTATTAATTAACTGATGTTTTACAACCCGTCGATTAGTGATTATGCACAATAACAATTTGGTCAGCGTTTTTCACAATGTAAACCCATGGAAATACCTTTTATTGCAAAGCTTCCTGTGTCTGAACGATCTCCAGTGTTTCCTCTACTTCAATTGCGCCCTTGACGGACTGGGCGATCGTGCAGTTTGTGTAGACGTGATTGAACAGTCTGCGAATGAGCTTCTCATCGAGATTGCTCCCTTTTAATGTAACGTGGACGTCGACCTTTTTGATGGGCTCCGGTTCTTCTTTTGCTTGCACTTTGTCCGTTTCAATAGACAGATCGCTGTAGTTTATGCCCCGGTTGGTGAGCAGACGTTTGAAGACGAGCCCGCTGCAGGCACCGATTGATGTTTCAAGAAGGTCCCCGGGCCTGAAATCGTCTGCTTTGTTAATTTTCATTGTTCCGTGCTCACTGGTCAGTGTAAATCCTTGATCATCCGCTCTGAGTGTCATTTGTTTTCCCCCTTTCTTTGAAACTACCAAGCTTTTCTTAATTTGTCAAAAGGTCTGCTTTTACATGATTGAAAAGGAGAATGTCCGTAAAAATCTGCAAAATGCCAATCAATCTGCGCTATAATGAGAAAAGTGTTAATAAACTGTAAATTTGAACGACAAAAAATCTAGCAAGAAGGGTGGAGGATGTCATGCTGAAAAATCGCAAAACTTTCTGGGTCTGGATGGTGTTGATTATCCTGATGATCGGAATAATTTACAAAGGCTCGTCCATGCCCTATTCCCAGCAGGATATTCAGCCGTTTTTAAAAGCACATTTTCAGTGGACCTCTGAAACCTTTCCTCACATTAATTTCAATTATGGTGGGCAACTGATCACGTCGAACGATCCGTACGCTCTCTTCGAGTTTGTAGTCCGCAAGGCGAGCCACGTCTTTGAATACGCTCTGCTCACGTTTATGATCACCAACCTATTTATGACGACTGTGATCCTCCGTCTGCTTTGTTATTTATGCGGCCCGGCGGTGGCGCTTTGTTATTCGATTTTTGACGAATGGCATCAGACTTTTATCGCAGGCAGAACCGGCCATTTAATCGATGTGCTTACGTTCGACCTGGCGGGAATGGTTGCGGCAATGATGCTGGTATTTCTGCTCGATGTGTATGTTCACTTTCTGTATACGGGAAGCAATCATAAGCGTCACGCTCATGCCCAGTTTCATGGATAATTTAAAATAATAACTATGATATCGGATGTTTAGCTGCGCAGCAACCTGCAGCTTTTTGGGTCAAAATTCCGATGTTTAAAGACCGACATCATATCTTTACATTGTTAATAAAATATCCGGATCAGCCGATAAAGAGTATGAGCATGCTTGTGAAGACGAGTTGTCAAGAGCGGTTTGTTCCCTACAGATTTGAAGGGTGGATGTAGAAATGGCTTCACTGACGAATGGCGCGGAAGGTGCCGTAAACAAGACAGGGTTTTTCTCACTGCAGCGGATGTTACTTGTCATATACCTGGCAGTTGTTGTTGTGCTGGCTTTTTTGTTTTTTATATGCGGGAGTAAAGAACTGGTTCTTCCGGCGGCAATTTTGCTGGTTCTGACTCTCATTGTTAACTGGCTTGGTCTGACGTATATTTTCAATTCTTATAATAAAAGAATCCATGCAATCAAGCTGGTTGTGGCAAAGGCCGAAAATGGTGATCTGAACGGCCACTGCGAGATTCGCGGTCGGGACGAACTGGCTGTTCTGGCTCATGGGGTGAACAGTATGATCAGCATGAATCGAAAAATGCTGGAGCATATCAGCAGAGTTTCGGACAAGGTCGGTGATGCAGCCCAGTCACTGGTTTCCAGTGTTGAAGAACATACGGCGTCCTCTAACGAAATTGGCTCGACCATGTCGGAAATCGCTGCGGGGGCTTCAGATCAGGCGGGACTGATGGCCAAGAACAAAGAAGCGGCGGATGCGTTTGACCAGCATATGGAAGGTATTGCAGAGCACACGGATTTGATGAAAGAGGGCGCTGAGGCACTGGCGAAGGCATCGGAAGGTAATCAGCATTCCGTTGTGCAGCTCAGGGATCATTCGGAACGCACGATCAGCGCAACCGCTGATATTATAGACGCTATTTCATCGCTTGACGGACGTTCGAAAAATGTTGGCCGGATTATCGAAACGATTTCAGACATTGCCGGCCAGACCAACCTGCTGGCGCTTAATGCAGCAATCGAGGCAGCGCGCGCAGGCGAGCAGGGGAAGGGTTTTGCCGTTGTTGCCGACGAGGTCCGCAAGTTATCTGAGCAGACCGACCGGGCTCTGAACGAAGTTTCAGAATTAATCATCGGCATTCAAAAAGATACAGCGAGCACCGTATCTTTTGCCGGAAACACGAGCAAAGTTCTGGAGGAACAGTTTGTTGTAGTCGCTGATTTTGAAAAGAACGCTGGGCTGATTGCCGGGGCGGTTGCTGAAAACAATGAACGAATTGCGGGCATCGTCACTTCGATCCGGGAAATGGTTGAACAGAATAAACGGATTAAAGACAATATGAACGGCATGATGGAAATCAGTGAACAGACAGCGGCAGGAACTGAGGAAGTCACGGCTTCGATTGAAGAACAGACAGCCGGGATGGAGCAGCTGTCGCATCTTGCATCAGACCTTGAAGACGATGCATCAGATCTCCGCAGACAGCTGGCCGGATATAAATTAACTTGAATTCTTCCCAGACTTTCATTTTTACCAGATACATAATCAAGAAAAGAGCTGCTCGAAAAGGCGACTTTTTGAACAGCTCTGGAAAGGTGAGGACATTTGTCTATGAAGAAGGAAGAGCAGCAAGGCAGTAAGCAGCAGGCCGGAGAAAAAGCACCTGTAAAAAATGCCTTGAAAAAAGACAAGGGGCTTCGCCTGAGCAGTGCAGGAACACTTGTAAGTCGTTCATATGCCAGGTTGGCGAAGGCTGTACAACAGTCATTTATTGGAAAAATTCTACCTGGCAATCTTTTGAGGAACGTCAGCATCAGAAAACAGCTTTTGATCCCTTTTATTACATCTATTGTCATCATCGGGCTCATCGGTGGGCTGTTCAGCTATTTTTACGGTGCAAAAATGACGCAGGATCAGTTAACGCAGTCTACAATGGCGCAGATCAAATTGACCGACCAGAATTTTGAAACATATTTTCAGGATGCCGAATCGGTCGTGCGTCAGTTCACGGGCAGCAGCGTATTGAACAATCCGTCAAAAAATCAGGATCAGATTAACCAGACTTTTCAAAATGTGCTTGATGCAAATCAGAAATATATGGCGCTGACGTATGGGGCGGCAGATAAAACAGCGATACGCGCGCCACTTTACTTTTTCCCTCAAGGGTATGACCCGATGAAAGATTCTTGGTACAAGGCGGGTGTGAGTGGACATGGCCGGCCGGTGTGGACCAATCCTTATATGGATAATGTGATGAAAGAATATATAGTCAGTGTGGCGCAATCAGTGGTATCCGGCGGTCAGGTCAAGGGCGTCGTGAAGCTGGATCTTTATATTCAGTCGATTATCAATCAGGCGAATAGTGCAAAGTTCGGCAAATCCGGTTATGGCATCGTTCTTGATCCGTCTGGCACGTATATCGCTGCTCCAAGCAATCAGTTGATCGGGACCAGTGTTGCCAAGCAGCCATTTTATCAAAAGCTGAAAAAGATGGGGAGAAGCGGCAGTTTCTATGCGAACGTTAACGGCCAGAATAAACTGATTTGTTTTGAACGGGATGCAACGACCGGATGGACGCTGCTCGGTCTCATTAACAAGAGCGAGATTTCGAATCAGGCAAATCTGATTGCACTGCCTTCCGCTATTACTGTACTCCTGATTCTTCTGATTGCCATTTTTGTAACTAATTTCCTGATGAAGAAAGTGGTTATCCGTCTGAGAAATATTCAGCACGTGGCTAAGCAGGTAGAACAGGGCGATATGACCGTATCGGTACCGGTAACAGGCAATGATGAGCTTTCGGAACTGACAAAGAGCATCAACGCGATGGCCGGGGCAAACCGGGATGCATTCAAAAAATTGACCGATGTCACACAGCAGGTTGCTGGAGCTTCACAGACACTGGTTGCAAGTGCCGAAGAGAATGCGGCTACGGCGAATGAAATCAGCGCAACGGTAAATGAAATTGCTGCTGGCGCATCCAACCAGTCCACAGCGCTTGATGAAGGGCAAACTTCACTCCAATCCCTTGTCGAGGAAATTAAGAAGATGGAGGCCCGCAGCAAGGAAGTGCTTGAAGGCGTGAATCAAATGAATGAGACGTCCAAGGGCGGCGAGAAAAAAATGAGCCATTTGTCCGCTCAGTCCAAAGTTTCTGCTGAGACAACGGGGCAAATTATACGTGCTGTAACTTCACTTGATAAACATACGCGGGATATTAATCAGATTATTGATGTGCTGGACAGCATTGCGCGCCGTACGAATCTCCTGTCGCTGAATGCCAGTATTGAAGCCGCGCATGCCGGAGAACAGGGCAAAGGCTTTGCGGTGGTCGCCAGTGAAATCCGCAAACTGGCGCAGCAGACGAATGATTCATTACGGGAAGTCACTGAAACAATCAGTGCCATGACAGAAGAAACGGCGCACGCTGTTGCGCTGTGCGAGCAGACAAGCAGCACGGTTCAGGCTCAGGGCGCGGCAGTTGAGGAGACTGGAAAAGCATTTAAGCAGATTGAAGCGACAATTGAATCCAACGTTGCCGGTATCCGGGCGATTGCCGATGCGGTTCGCAGGACTCAAGAGCATATTGAGGAAATCAGCCAGGGAACGCAAATGATTGCCTCCACGAGTGAGGAAACAGCGGCAAGCACGGAAGAAGTGAGTGCATCTGTCGAAGAACAGACAGCCGCTATGGAAGAATTGAACAAACTTGCCGGTGACTTGGATCAGCAGGCGCAGCTGATGCGGGACGCGATCAGCCACTATAAAATTTAAACGGCAACACTAATAAAATGACAGAAAAGCCATGGGCACTTTGTGCGCCCATGGCTTTTCTAATTCAATGGCAAACTGTAAACTTGGTTAAATCACCCAGCTTCCCTTTCTGAAAATAGGTGTCAGCTGACCATCCGGTGTCTCACCGTCAATATCCAGTTCACCTGAACCTACCATGAAATCAACATGAACCAGGCTGGCATTTGCGCCTTTGTCTGAGAGTTCTTGTGCACTCATTTGACGCCCGCCGCGGTAATTGAAAGGGAAGGAGGTGCCAATTGCCAGATGGCACGATGCATTTTCATCAAATAGCGTATTGTAGAAAATCAGATGGGTATCTGAAATCGGCGAATGGTGGGGAACCAGTGAAACTTCACCGAGATAATGAGATCCCTCATCGGTTTCGATAATCTGTTTCAGTGTTTCATACCCCTGCTCCGCGCTGAAATTGACAATTCGTCCATCCTTGAAAGTCATAGAGAAATGATCAACCAGATTGCCGTCGTAATTCAGCGGTTTCGTGCTGGCGACCGTGCCGTTGACCCCTGTTTTCAGCGGCATGGTAAAGATTTCCTCAGTCGGAAGGTTCGGACGGAAGGGAACCCCTTTATCATTGGCCATTTCACCGCTGATCCACAGGTGTTCTGCCGGAAGCTCAATAATCAGATTCGTTCCTGGCGCTCGATAATGGAGCTTTTTAAAACGCTTTTCATTGAAAAAATTTACCTTGTTCTTCAGCGACTGAAGATGTTCTTTCCAGGCCTGTACCGGGTCTTTTCGATCCGCTCGGGTAATGGTAAAAATTTGTTTCCAGAGCGCTTCAATCTGCTCCGCAGTATCCAGATCCGGGAAAACTTTTGCCGACCAGGAAGCTGTAGGTACTGAAACAATCGTCCAGCTCACTTTGGCACCTATTTTAGCGTCAGAGAACTTTTTATTGGCTTTGGCGTCTGTTTTTTGGGCATTGGCAATGCGCACAGGATCGATACCGTCCAGCAGTTCCGGATTTGGCGAATAGATATAAAGAAAAGCTGCGTTCTCGTTCGACAACTCCTCATATTCCCGCGCTCGCCATGACGGATAGCTTTCAAAAGATTCGTCGGGAGCCAGATCAAAACGGGTGCGTGTCACGGCCTCATCCGTCCACTCGACGAACACATTTTTTGCACCGGCCTCATAGGCTTTCTTAACGGTCTTGTGCACGAAGGCAGGTGATTCGACAGGAGCGAAAATCAGGACATCCTGCCCTTTTTGCACGTTCAGGCCGACATGGACGGTAATGTCGGCATAGTTATCAAGCAGTTGTTCAAAGTGATTCATTCATGAGCCCCCTTGGTACATCCAACTTTTGGTATACAGTTTCTATTCTAGCACGTCCGGAACAGCCGAACATCAGAATTATCTTCAGGTGGAAAATTCGGGAGGACGATATTTGGGCGCACGCATAGAATGATACAGATATCTTTGTGGAGGTGGCGATCGGCATGGGTGCTCCGGAAAAGGTCAGGAATAATTCAGGATTTGCACTGGTGGCTGTGCTATTTATTCTTTTAATTATCATTGGCGCAATTTGGTTCTATTGATGCATTTCTGCCCGAATTCCCGAATTGTTGATTAAAAATTTTCCCTGATTTTACTTGATTCGGTTCATTTTCGAAATTTCGGTTCGAGTGAGCAACGACTTGGTTCGTGTTTTTTCGGTTTTGTTTCGAATTTTATCATTAAATAAAAATTTTTATGGGAGGTACGTACATTTAAAAAATTAGAATTTGTTTATCGACGATCGGAACGCGCGTGATGATGTCGGATTTGCCCTGCTTATCTGTCAATGCTTTTTCCGCAGGCTCATGTGGATCTTTTTCCAGCGCTCTTTTTCTTTCAGCATAGCCAGCTTGTCGGTTTTGCGCTTAAGAAAAGCGAGTTCGCGCTGCAGCTTAATATAGCTGTCAAAGCGTGCCCGCTCCAGCCGTCCGCTCGCAAGGGCTGCCCGAACTTCGCATCCCGGTTCACCGCTGTGCGTGCAGTCCCGAAACCGGCAGTCTGCGGCGAGCGCTTCGATATCTGCAAAACTTTGCCCTACTGACTGATTGGAAGCCGTCCAGAGCTGCAGCTCGCGCATCCCTGGTGTGTCAATGACTACGCCCCCTGTTGGAAGAACAACGAGTTCGCGATTGGTCGTTGTGTGACGGCCCCGGTCGTCATCCTCGCGCACGCTATTAACGGTTTGCAGTTCCCGCCCGTACAGCCAGTTGGTCAGCGTTGATTTTCCGGCGCCGGAAGATCCGAGAAAGACGACCGTTTTACCTTTTCCAAGATAAGTCTTCAGCTGTTCTTTACCGCTGTCATGAACGGCGCTTACTGCATGGATCGGCACGCCAAACGCAATTTCTTCAACTTCGGATACTTTTTCATCGATATGATCACATAAATCAGATTTACTCAGCACGATGACCGGGTTTGCCCCGCTCTCCCACGCCATGGTCAGGTACCGTTCCAGCCGGCGGACATTGAAATCATGGTTCAATGCCATGACCAGGAAAACTGTATTAATGTTGGCTGCGACAATCTGTTCTTCCGTCGTCAGGCCGGCCATATTTCTGGAAAATTTGCTGAAACGAGGAAGAATTCCTCTGATTGTTGCCTTCATGTCTGCCGGACGCTCATCAACAGAGACCCAGTCGCCGACCGCCGGATAATCTTCGCGCCTCAACGCAAGATGACGCATTTTTCCAGAAACCTCGGCGAGGAAAAAACCGTGTTCAGATGCAATTTTGTACTGTCCTTTATATTCGGAAACGACGCGGGCGATCGATCGTCCGTCTTCAAATTTGTTTTTTGCCAGTTCTTCAAGTGACGCATTCCATCCGTAATCGATTAAGTTCAATGTTTTTTCCTCCAGTTGATTTGGTCTTGGGACAACAAAAAGAGACCGTTGCACACGGTCTCTTTCTATCGCAGTGAGAAAACAGCCCTGTGAAGGCCATCTGCCCCAAAACATTCAAATCAGCTGAAAGACAATGATCCGGATGAGGAGGACAGACGGCTAATATCAATGAGATTGCCTGAGGTCTTTCGATTGATGATGGCCATAATACATGTCCCCCTTCCTTTAATTTGAAACATATTAAGTTTAAACAAAAACGAATGAATTGTAAAGGGGATTGATGCGTCATGGACGGGACAGGCATCGCATAAAATGGTGGGGACGGGATGAAAAAGGGGGGAGCCGGGTGGTAAAAAAAATAATCGACAGCCTGCAGATTGCGGCAGCTTTCATTGGCACGGTTGTCGGAGCCGGATTCGCTTCCGGCCGCGAAATCATCCAGTTTTTCTCACAGTATCAGGCATGGGGGATGATTGGGGCAGCCATCAGCGGCCTGCTGATGGCCTGGATTGGAACCAAAATGATGGTGTACGCCCGACGGATCAAAGCATACTCGTTCAATGAACTGGTAACCCGGTTGTTTGGTGAACATTTGGGAGCGATGATTCAGTGCCTGATTTTTTTAATGATGCTTGGTATTACCGGTGTCATGCTGGCCGGAGCTGGAGCTGTTTTCAAGGAACAGCTCGGCTGGCACAGGCTGCTGGGGATGGCTCTTTCCATAGTAATCTGTCTGCTTTTCCTCGTAAAAGGTTCCCGCGGCCTGCTTTGGATGAACTCAATCGTTGTCCCTGTTCTGATCATGCTTTTCCTCATCCTTTTCTTCACGGACAAACCCGGCTCTGTTTCCACTTCAAATCCCCAGTCTGCCTACTGGATTGCGTCTGCAGTTAGTTATGCTTCATTCAACATAATGACGGCCATCGTTGTTCTTGTTCCGCTGGCGCGTGACATTGATGACGAACGGGTGCTGAAAGTCGGCGGACTGGCAGGTGGAGTAGGATTCACTTTACTGCTCCTGCTTTCCAATCTGATGATTTTGAACCATCCGTCTGTGATGTTATTTGATATGCCGATGGCTGAACTGGTCAGGCCGCTGGGATTGATCATGCACCTGATTTTTGTCATCGTGATATTCGGTGAGATACTAACTACCTTCGTTGGCAACATATTCGGCCTTGCACGCCAGATGCACAGCGCATTTCCACATTTTTTATCCCCGGAGAGATCGATTATTCTGCTGATTTTCAGTTCTCTGATCCTCGGACAGGCCAGCTACGGCTCACTGATCCGCGTACTCTATCCACTTTACGGATTCATTTGCACGGCCCTTTTTGTCTACTTATTTTTCGCCAGACTGCCGCAAAAATAAATGACGTGCTTTACCTTATTACATCATGATACCCGATGACACCCGGTTTCGGTATGCTTTTAAGCTCATTTCCGCTAATCATGTAATCTATTATTTTGAAAACGGTTGATTGTAAAATTCTTATGAAAATTGTTTTCTTCGGTTGCATTTTGTAGGTAAATATCGTATGTTAATTGTAGCAGGATGTTTCTCTAAGGAAACAAATATTCATAAAGCGAATAGGGGATGGTTAAATGCCTGGTCGGCAGGAGGAGCGGATACAGGTTCAACTGATTGAGGGTGACACTCTTGCCGGGAGTGTGCCGAAGATAAAAAGCGAACATTCCCAGTCTTTTCAAAGCGCGGTCGGAGAGGCGAGAGGGTGGCGGCAGCTGCTGCCTTTTATCGGCCCCGCTTTTATCGCAGCTGTCGCTTATATAGATCCGGGCAACTATGCAACGAATATTCAAGCCGGATCTCAATTCGGCTATATGCTGCTCTGGGTGGTTATTATTTCAAACCTGATGGCCATTTTGATTCAAATGCTATCCGCAAAACTGGGGATTGCAACGTCACATAACCTGCCCGAAATTGTGCGTCAGGAATGGCCAAAAAGTGTATCGATTTTTTACTGGCTGCAGGGAGAGATTATGGTTATGGCCACGGATCTCGCTGAATTTATCGGCGCGGCGCTGGGCTTTCATCTTGTTTTCGGTCTGCCGATGATTCCGGCAGCGATTCTGACGGCGATTTGTGCGATGGTTATTTTAGCATTCCAGGTCAGGGGTTTCCGCCCGCTGGAGATGGTCATTGCTTCTATGGTTTTCGTTATTGTCATTTCATTCAGCTTTGAAACTTTATTTGCCTTGCCCGCTTTTAAACCGCTCATGAACGGTTTTGTACCGCGATTTCAGGGAACGGACAGCATTTTGCTTGCTGCCGGCATTTTGGGGGCAACGGTAATGCCCCACGCCATTTACATGCATTCGGGCCTGACGTGCAGAAGGGTTATTGGCCAAACGCCGGAAGAAAGGAAAAAGATTTTCCGTTTTGAGCAGGTGGACATTTTAATTGCCATGATCATTGCCGGGTTTATTAATGCAATTATGCTGGCTGTTGCAGGCTCCACTTTCTTTGGCAAGGAAGTGATCTCAGATCTTACTGTCGCTTTTCATGGCTTTGGTTCATACATCATGCCGAGTGCTGCGCTTCTGTTCGGAATTGGGCTACTGTCGGCAGGATTGTCCAGCTCATCAGTTGGCACGCTGGCCGGTGATATCATGATGCAGGGCTTCATTCACAAAAGCATTCCGGTATTTTTAAGAAGGGTATGCACGATGCTCCCACCGTTGATCGTGATTATTTCAGGCGTCAATGCGACCAAAGCACTTGTTATGAGCCAGGTGATCCTTTCGTTCGGCATTGCTCTCGCCATTATCCCTCTTGTTGTTTTTACGAGCAAGAGGAGGATCATGGGGCTGCTGGTCAATCACCGGCTGACAACAGCCGCAGCCTGGGGCGTAGCCACAATTGTTATCTGTCTGAATATGTTTCTGCTTTATCAGACGTTTGCTGGTTGAACAATAAAATTAAAAGCAGAATAGATACAGCAAAGTAATAATCCCGAAAAAGGGATTTTTTTGTTGCCTCGGAAATTATAAAATATCGACTTGTGGAACTGTCCGTTGAACGTGTAGAATGCTTAAGGGGGTCGCCTGAATCGGCTGATATACTACACTCTGTCGAACTTTACTTGATTCGGTTCGTTTTTTTATAGCCTAAATCATTTAGAATTAAATGTTCAGTTGAGCCCAATAGAGCCGGAATTCAGTCCAATGTCGAAGGTTCAAACCAGTCAAACAAGCTCAGCACAAATTGATGTTATAAGAAAAAAAACATTTGCGTCCAATTACTGCGCGTCTCAGTTTAAAGAGATTGGAATTGAGGGCTTTTTCCGATTAAAAACAAAGCTTTTTTTCTTTTCGTGTTCCATATTACTATTTTGCATTTCAAAGAAGTTTTACTAACAACCATAATGAGATGAGAATCCTGAGGCGAAACAAATATCACTGTGTTCGCACAAAAATCATTGTCACAAAAAGAGATCTAAAACTTTGTTCACATATTTATTGAAATTGGCAAATTGACTTTGCGACAGAAAGTGACGTAAAATGGAGATTGTGAGAGAAAAGCGGCAGGCATTCTGAACGGTAATGATTGCTCCAATTTTGCCGGTTGTTTGCCGGTTGTGTATACGCGGTGCATGATGGCACCCAAAATTTTAGCTGTGGAGGAATAATAATGGTTAAACTGCAAAAGGGCAAGTTTCAGTTTCTTGAAAAGCTCTCCAACGACGAAGGTATTATCGCTGCACTCGCTATTGATCAGCGCGGTTCTTTGAAGAGAATGATCGGTGCTGCTCAAGGCAAAGATGCTACGGATCAGGAACTGATCGATTTCAAATCTCTGGTATCCGAAGAATTGACAAAATATGCAAGCGCAATCCTGCTCGATCCGGAATATGGTATTCCTGCCGGCAAGAAGCGCGCTGCGACTTGCGGCCTGCTGACTTCTTATGAAAAAACCGGTTATGACGCAACGGAACCTGGCCGTATTCCTGACCTTCTTCCTAACTGGTCAGCAAAACGGATCAAGGAAAATGGCGGTACTGCTGTTAAATTGCTTGTTTACTTTGACCCTGATGAACCTGATGAAATCAACGATATTAAAAAAGCATTTGTTGAACGCGTTGGTTCTGAATGCAAGGCCGAAGATATTCCGTTGTTCTTTGAAATCGTAACTTACGACGAAAAGATCACTGATAAAGTTGCTTATGCAAAAGTTAAACCTCAGAAGGTTCTTGATTCGATCAAGATCTTCACGCAGCCTCGTTACGGCATCGACGTGCTGAAGCTTGAAGTTCCTGTTGACATGAGCCGTGTTGAAGGTGTTGGCGACAACGAACCTGTTTACACAGCTGAAGAAGCTAAGAAGTATTTCCAGGAAGTTGACAAAGCAACGACTGTTCCTTACATCTGGCTGAGTGCAGGTGTTTCAACTGAACTTTTCCAGAAGACTCTCGTGTTTGCTCATGACGCTGGTTCCAAGTACAACGGCGTTCTTTGTGGCCGCGCAACATGGCGTGACGGCGTTGAGGCTTATGGCAAAGGCGGAGAAAAGGGCGCTATTGAATGGCTGCAGACTGAGGGCAAGAAGAACGTTGACGAATTGAATGCAATTCTTGCTGAGAACGCAACACCTTGGTATGAAAAATTTGGCGGCAAAGACAAGATTGAAGTTGTCGACTGATTGATACTTGTACTGAAATAAACGGAGCGGGTGCGACGGACAATGTCTGTTGCACCCGCTTTTGTATACATAGAATTTTTTATTGCTGAATCAAGGGAGGGAAGTGAAAATAAGATATATTAGTTTGTTTTCCGTAATACTCAAAGCGAGGTCAGAGCGTTCATGACAGACCGGAGCTGCAGCCTGCCAGGTGATCGTCTGTTAAGCTTGATTTGGCGATTATCTTGTGTCAGCTTAACGTCGGGCATTTCCTGGTGTATAGGAAGTATCCTCTTTTTCATTGACCGGTGGGCGTGTGAAAAAAAGGTAGTATTAAAACTCCTTATCTGCTGTAGATTCGATCGGAAAACAATAGCGCAGATTACGGATAAATTCAGTCAGATTCGAGCTGGTCAGGAGCCATTGCGCGGCGCTGTCCGAAACAAGGTGCGCCTGTTCACCATGGATGAAAACAGTCAGATCAGGGAAATCAGATCTGAGTTGTATCAGCATATTGCGAATGGAAAAAGCATGGTGCCGGTCATAAAGAGAGACAGCAAGATACTTGGCATCTTTTCTGTGGATCAACTCAGTGATCATATCTATCTCAGCATGATCACTGAGGTAATAAGTTTTCCAACCATTGATTTTCAGAAGATCATTGACCATTCTCATTTGCAGGAATTCATTCTCGGCATTCAAATCCGCAACAACGATTTTGCCCATCACCGGATCAAGATCCCGGGCAATTCTGAGCATCTTCCAACTGAGCAGCCTCATAAGAGTCGTCGTTGCGATCAGAAGATCGGAACGATGGTAATGTGCCGCTCTAAAATCTGAACGAATCTCATCCTGTGCTTTTTCAAACAGATCAATGAAAATGTCTTCAATTCTTTTACCGTCTGATAAGTGATCCATGTATTTCATTGCTTTTAAAGGATTGCCGTCAATGATGAATCCGATGAAATCTTTCCATGCCTGTCTTTGCTGTATTTCAACATGGCTGTTGTCCCATCCGCTCACCTTTTTAATCGTCACCGATAAGTCACTGGGAAGCTGGATCACACGGTCCGTGATCTGCAGCCTGACTTTTGGGAGAATATCCGCTCCATTGGGATTGGCGATGACTGTCCCCATTTTATTATTCGACAGTAACACCTGTGTCGCCGGCGGGTAAATGTGCAAAAAATTAATAAAGCTGAAGCTGGTTTGAAGATCAAAATGCTGTGGATGAATGCATGAAGACAGGATGTTCTGCAGAGCTTTGGTTGCATGCATTGGATCCCGATAAGACCTTTTCAGCGTCAAAGCTGAATAAACATCGGCAATCATCATGAATATCAGATCGCTGTCTTTCTCACAAAGAATCATTTTATCCGGATAGCCTGATCCATCCATCCGTTCATGATGTGACCGGACAATCCTGCAAGTCTCCTTTGGAAAACCTAATTTTTCCAAAAGAGCGAATCCATCTGCAGCATGCCGGGTGATTCGAATATATTCCCGTTCGGTCAACTTGCTTTTTTTTAAAAGAATGGATCGCGGGATACAAAGCTTCCCTATATCATGGAGGAGACAGCCAAGCATGAAACCGTCAGGGAATTTCTCATGGGAATTCCGGTTGAAAAGGCTGCAAAAAAACAAACACATCAATAGAATGAATGTAGCAGACGGGATCCCACTGCTTCAGGCTGTCCATAAGCAGGCGGACGGCTGGATTTGAAAAAAAATGAAGATATATTGAACGCAGCCACTGATAAGAAGACTCGGAATGGAGAATGTGGCCGCAACGCAATTCATTAGCGATGGGTTTCATATCATTCTGAAATCTTTCTTTTAATGTCCTTAATTTATTTGAAGAAATATGCCGGTCATCCCAGTCCTGATATAAAAGGGCAGAATCGCTGTTTACAGCGACTTCGCCAATGTCCAGTTCCAGAAGATTGTAAATGAGTGCCGGAGTAACGTATGTTCCGGCCTGGAAAAGCACGCCTGAATTTATATAGATATCTCTGGCCAGAATATCGCCGTCGGCCAGATTCTCCGTTTTCACGATCTTCGCCATATTTGCTGCTCACCCCCAGCCCGATTTACCTGCTGAACTCATTGAATAATGTACTTTTCAGTTCAAAATAGAAAAGAGCAAAATCTGAAAGTAGATCTGCTGTGAACTTCATATAGCAAACGATTCGATAAGAAGAGCACCCGCCAAAAGAAGCGATACGCCAAAAATCGACACCGGTTACAATCCTCATTTTACCAATTGTGATAAAAAAGTGAAAGTAAATAAGCATGTTCGATCTTGATGGCGTCGTGGAAACGATGATAAAAATAGGCAGACATCAGATAAATCAAGAGATTACAAACATTAGTATCTTGTGCAAATCAGTTTTCATTATCTCTTTTGGCATTGTTCTATTCAACTTCTTTATCAATGAGCCGATAATATTTAAGTAGAGTAATAGAGCTGAAAGGGTTGACTTACATGGACGTTGCAACAGTTATCGGCTTGTTTCTCGGCGTATTGTCCTTAATTATCGGTTTTACGCTGGAAGGGGGAACGCTGGGCGCACTGCTTCAGGTGACTGCGCTATTGATTGTACTCGGTGGCACGGCGGGAGCGGTCGTTGTCAGTTTCCCTGGGAAAACGCTGAAAAAAATACCTTTTATTATAAAATATGCTTTTGTAAAGCCCAAAGCGGATCCTGGGGAGACGATTGAGAAACTGATTGGTCTTGCCAACGTATCCAGGCGCGAAGGTTTGCTGGCTCTTGAAGGTCGTCAGGATGAATTCAGTGAGGACAAGTTTATGTCAACCGGAATTCAGATGGTTGTCGATGGGGTGGATTCCGATGTCATCGATGACATTCTCAATCGGGATATCGAATTGTATGAACAGAAGATTCTGTCAATAGGCAGAATGTTTGAAGCAGCCGGCGGGTTTTCCCCAACTATGGGTATTATCGGGACGGTCATGGGGTTGGTACATGTGCTGGGTAACCTAAGCAGTCCGAGTTCCCTTGGTCCATCCATTGCGGTGGCATTTATTGCCACACTGTATGGTGTTGCCGGAGCCAATGTTATTTATCTACCGATCTTTAACAAAATAAAGGCCAATCTCCAGCAGGATGTGCTGATCAGACAGATCAAGGCGGAAGGTATTTTATCAGTGCAGTACGGAGAAAATACGATGATTTTGCGTCAGAAACTTTTCGCGTTTTTAAGCCCGGAAGAACGGTTGAAAGCTGAAGAGAGGCTGGGCGTATCAAACGATCAGAGCGGATCGGAATTTGCCGGAGGCCAATACCAAGAGGTTGGCAGCCATGAATGATCC
Source organism: Sporolactobacillus pectinivorans (assembly GCF_002802965.1). Classification (NCBI taxonomy): domain Bacteria; kingdom Bacillati; phylum Bacillota; class Bacilli; order Caryophanales; family Sporolactobacillaceae; genus Sporolactobacillus; species Sporolactobacillus pectinivorans. The sequence goes on from NZ_NXGA01000001.1 coordinate 1,261,430, forward strand.
GCGGAAAAAGCGCCGTTTGAAAAAAATTGAAGAGCATGACGATTCAAACAGGTGGATGATCACCTATTCCGATCTGATCACTCTGCTTCTTGTTTTTTTTATTGTCATGTTTTCAATGAGCACGATTGAGAATCAGCAGTTTAATGCACTAGTTTCCTCACTCAAAATATCTTTTCAGGGGAACTCCATTCTCAAGGGAATGGGCTACCTAAGCGCTAACAAGGGTCAGACAGCGCCGGCAGTCCCGGCAGTCCCAACGGTCAAAACAAGTAATCTGACAAATAAAGAAAAGAATAAGGATGCTAAAAAGCTTGATGCGCTCTATGTCAAGCTTGATCAATACATAAAAACAAATCATCTCAGCCCGGAAGTTTCGCTGGTCGAAACGCCAAGAGGAGTGCAGCTGACTTTTCGCGAAAAAATTCTTTTTGATCTGGGGAGCGCAGATTTAAAACAGAATGCGGGTCCGGTGCTGAAAAAAATCGGAGGTATGCTGGGCGGCGTGCCGAACGATATCAGTGTCGCAGGGTACACAGACAATACGCCATACGCTAATAGTCATTCGGCGATCCATTCCAACTGGGAGCTCTCCGGAATGCGCGCTCAAAACGTAATGAATTTTTTGATCAGCTCCGATCATTTGGCACCGCAAAGGTTTCATTTTGTCGGTTATGGCGAATATCACCCGGTCGTTAAAAATGATACACCGGATCACAAAGCGATGAATCGCCGTGTTACCATTGTTATCCTCAGGGAAAACAATGGAATTCTGGACGAGTGATCCAAGAATTTGTTACGGGGGATTGACTGACCCTCGAATAAATTTTATGGTGAACTTTGCCTTTTTTTGAACTTTCTGTGCTAAAATCATAATCAGTAGATGTATTATGATTTTGAGGGTGAAATTTTGAAAAAATTTTGGCTGGTTGTCGCAATAATTGTGTGTATTACAGCGGTTCTTGGTGGAAAAATCTATTGGGATCACAAAATCGGACAGATTTCGTCATCAAGCCGGCTTCAGACAGGCGCGGAGTCAATTTCAGGCAATGCGGCTGATTTTTCAGGGGTCGGATCAGATCGTGCGTTCAGTCAGCAAATCACCAAATTGCCCAAGTCCCTTCAAAAGACTGCAGCGCTGGCATTTAAAAATAACGGACAAGTTCAGATTGTCATGGTAGGCAGTGATAATGTACAGGCACTTGCTTTGCTTCTGCAGCACCAGCTTGACCAGACATTCGGTTCTCTCTTTTTTAAAGTGACTGCTGTCGATGTTGGACAAATGACTTCACTTGATCTCAATCAGGTAAAAGTCGAAAACTTATTTCAGAATTTAAGTGCGAAGCCGGATGGTGTAATTTTTACACCGCTGCTTTATAATGATGATCATAAAGTCAGCTCTGCTGATACGCAAACAGTAACCGGTTTATTTGAAGAAAAGGTCAGAATTAGCTATCCGAAGGCCGCTTTCTTTATTTCTCTTCCTGACTATTCCTCTGTTGCACTCTACATGAATAGCCGCATTGACAGCCTCAGTTCTTATATCACTGATCAGAAGATGTCAAATCTCGATTATTTGTCACAGTGGCCAAAGGGATCGCAGCGTAAGAACGTGGTAAGTTCCGATGGGCATACAATGAACAGCTCCGGTCAGAACATCTGGATTAATTATATGATTAAGCAGTGGGGTTTAAAAAAATAGAGCTCTCTTTAAATAGAATGTAATAGCGGAGGCAGTTTCATCATTTGATAATGAAACTGCCTCTGATTTTTATTTGCGAAATTTTTCTGCCAACGTCCAGACACGCGCGACATTTTCACCGGTTCGGATCAAATTCTCCCGGGCTGACCGCAGCGCCTCTTTGAGTGGAATGGCACCGGATACAATCGAGAAAAATGCATCGATGCCATGATCGTATACGGCACCGCACCCCTCTGCCAGCGAACCGGCAAACGCAATTACCGGAATGTGCTGGTTCTTCGCAGCTCGCGCGACACCGACGGGTGCTTTTCCGTAAATAGTCTGGCCGTCAATCTTTCCTTCGCCGGTAATTACAAGCGAAGCGTGATGCATTTTTTCCTCAAGTTTTGTTTCTTTTATTACCAGATTGATCCCTGGAAGGAGAGTACCTTGGAGGAAACAGAGTGCCCCGGCACCGAGTCCGCCCGCTGCCCCGGCACCGGGCACATCGTCAATTAATCGATTCAAATCACGCTTCACAATCTCGGCATAATGTTTAAGGCCGCGATCAAGCAGTGCGACATCTTCAGGGGACGCCCCCTTCTGCGGGCCGAAAACGGTGGAGGCTCCACGTTTGCCCGTCAGCGGGTTTGTGACATCTGTGGCGATTTCAAAGGTTGTTTCGGCAATCCGCGGGTCATAATCTGTCATGTCGATGGTTTCAAGATCACGCAGCGCAGCGCCTCCACGACCGATTGCATGGCCGTGCTTATCAAGCAGCCTGGCGCCGAGGGCCTGTGCCATACCGCAGCCGCCGTCATTGGTTGCGCTGCCTCCCAGTCCCAGAAGAATATGGCGGGCCCCGCGGTCGAGAGCCGCGCGGATCAGTTCACCGACTCCATAAGTCGTGGCTTTCATGGGATTGCGCTTTTCCGGTGGAACGTATTCCAGACCCGCGGCTGCAGCCATTTCAATCACAGCCGTTTTCCCGTTACCAAGAAGGCCGAAGAAACCAGAAACGCGCTGTCCCAATGGACCACACACTTCCTGATTAATCCGTGTGCCTCTGGTCGCATCAATCAGGGACTGGACCGTTCCTTCACCGCCGTCTGCCATCGGAACAAGAACAAATTCAGCTTCCGGCCAGACCTTTTCTAATCCTTTTTGTATGGCTTCAGCCGCCTCAAGCGCACTCAACGATTCTTTAAATGAGTCGGGTGCGATCACAATTTTCATTTTCTCAGTATGCATTTATATTCATCCTTTGAAGTTACTCTATTTATAATGTATGACCTGCAGCAATAGAGACACAATTCTTCTTATCTATCATACCGTTAAAAAATTTCCCGGGCAATAACTGACGATTAATGAAAAATTATGGCGATTGGTGCGGAATAGTTTTATAGAAAACAGTGATTACATCCTGATAAGAGGTGAATCTGCGTTTGTCGAGGTGCTCTTTCATTTGAGAGAGTTTGAACTTCTGGACTAGCTGCTGATTGGCCAGAAAAGGACAAAAAACAGTCGGGAAATTCTGAAAACCTCGATCACGGCGCATGGTCCAATAAAAAAAGCCGTACTTCGAATCGGAGCACGACTGATCTTCCAATATTATTTTGACAAAATCGATTCGATCCGCTCAAGAGTTTCCGAACCCAGCCCGATGTCTGCAGCTTTGGCGTTGTCAACAATCTGCGCCGGTTTGCTTGCACCGACCACCGTACTGGCGACGTTGTCCTGGCGAAGAATCCAGGCGAGTGCAAGCTGAGCCATGCTGACATCCAGTTCGATAGCTATCTTTTTAAGTTCAGCCACTTTTTTCAGATTATTCTCGGTCAGGAATCTCTGTATGCCGCCTTTTTGTTCAGCGGCCCGGCTGCCCGCCGGCAAATCGTCAATGGAAGTATACTTTCCGGTCAGTACACCTTGAGCGAGCGGCGACCAGCAAACCTGGCTGACACCATGTGCGGTGCTCGCTGGAATGACTTCGTTCTCAATACTGCGGTAAAGCATGCTGTACTGTGACTGGTTGGCAACAAAATGATTGAGCAATTTTTCATCGGCGATGTGTGCGGCTTCCGTAATCTGGGCAGCCGTCCATTCGCTGACTCCGATGTAGTTGACTTTACCTTGATGGATCAGATCATCGAAGGCACGCAGCGTTTCTTCAATCGGTGTTTCCGAATCGAAGCGGTGGCAGTAATAGAGATCGATATAATCGACATCCAGCCGCTTCAGGCTTGCCTCGGCCTGCTCCATGATATGTTTTCGAGAGAGACCGTGATCATTCGGACCATCACCCATTGGGAAGAAGACCTTCGTGGAAAGGACGATCGATTCGCGTGGAAACGACTTGATCGCTTTGCCAACGACTTTTTCGGCTTCTCCGCGCATATAGACGTTTGCTGTATCAAAGAAATTAATGCCCAGATCATAAGCTTTGAGGATCGTATTCACCGCGTTTTCGTTGGCAACATAACCACCGTATGTCAGCCAGCTTCCGAGACTCACCGTACTGACTTTCATGCCTGTATTTCCGAGATGACGATATTTCATCAAAAAGCCTCCTCGTATTCTAATAATACCTGCACAAAAAGCGAAGGAAGACTTCAGCGCCATAGCAGCATGTCCTTCGCTTAGTACTCATCACCTGACATTTTTATTATTCTCAGCCATGTAGCTTTCAATTTCATCCGTTGTTCTCGGCAGCCCTTTTGTCAGAACTTCATAGCCATTTTCAGTAACGAGAACATCATCCTCAATGCGCACGCCGATACTTTCTTCCGGTATATAAAGCCCTGGTTCGTTCGTAATCACTTCACCGGGAACAAGTTTGATTTCCCGATAATTGCCGACATCGTGTGTATCAAGCCCGAGAGAGTGGCTGACATGATGGAAGTAATACTTCCGCAATTCTTCCGGCCTGCTGATCAATCCGATATTCAGCAATTCTTCAGTAAAAAATCTGATTGTAAAATCATTCAGGTCTTCAAAAGGGACACCCGGCTTAACCATTTTTGTGACCGCCTCGTTGCAGCGGAGCACGATATCATAGATCGTTTTCTGCCGCGGCGTGAATTTGCCGTTGACCGGGAAAGTATAGCTAATGTCACCGTTGTAATATTGATACTGGGCCCCCAGATCCAGCAGCACGAGGCTGCCGTCCGCAGCGGTGCCGGTATTTGCCGAATAATGAAGCACAGTGCCGTTATAGCCGCTTGCCAATATGGTTGGAAAAGCAAATTCGGTGACACCGCGGCTTTTCAGGACAAAGTTGAAATAGGCTTCAAGCTCGTATTCTTTCATGCCCGCTTTCGCATTGGAAAGCACGTTTTTGATACCTTCAGCCGTGATTTTACCGGCTGCCCGAATAAGTTCAATTTCCTCAGGTGATTTAACCACACGAAAATTACTAAGCACGGGGTAGAGATTGTGGATTAAAAGATAGGGATATGTGACGGCGGCTTTAGCTGCGAATTTGTTGGCTGGTTTAGCCGGAAATTCCCACGATTTGGCTTCCAGATCCATATACAGATGTTTGTAAACCCGGCCGTCAAACTGTCCGCGGATAAAACTGTCCAGTGTGTCCAGCAGCTCGACGGCTTCAATACCGGAAGCATCCTGAGCTTCATTTGGAGTGATTGTTTCACCATACCATCTGGCCATCCACGGATCGGCGCGCTGAATGAAGAGCGTCTCGGTCACTTTACCACCGAATTTTGCGGCAACAAAAACAACTTTTGGTTCGGTAATGCCCGTTAAGTAGTAAAAATTGCGGTTCGGATAAAATGGATAGCTTTCGTCAGCTGACTGGTGCGCCGCTTCACCGGCAAACAGGATCGTCAGCGACTGATCTTCAAGCGTTTCATAAAGTTTGCTGCGATTGCGAATAAAAAAACTTTTATCCATAAAGATCCTTCTTTCGTGATGTTGTCGTCCCCATATATTCTAACATTATACGAACAGGAAGTAGCAGATTGTTCACGCAAAATGGTCGTTTTCCAGGCGAGCAGTTTGTGTCAGGCACACGGGTTAAAAACTTATTTGCCGCGGTGGACTTTCATTCGGATCACGGTTATAAAAAACTGTAGATGACCGACAACATTACGTTTCCACATCCGTCTTGGCTCAAGGATCATCCGGAACAGCCACTCAAGATTCATCCTGCGCATCAGTTTGGGCGCCCTTGGTTTCATGCCCGAAGCAAAGTCAATATAGCCGCCGCCGGCTATTCGGAGCAGGGGGGAGAGTTTTTGATCGTTGCTGTCAATGAATTTTTCCTGCAGCGGCATTCCCATTCCAACGAGCAGTACCTTTGCACCTGATCGGTTGATGGCTTGCACCATATTTGATGCGGATCTGAAATAGCCATGGTGATACCCGGCAACAATCAGTTTTGTGAAATCCTGACTGATTCGGGCTGCCGCTGCTTTGACTGCAGGTTTTGAAGCGCCCAGCAGGAAAACCGGCCAGCCTGCTTTCTCGCATCTTTTTAATAGGGAAGGAATCAGATCAGTCCCATTCAAATTTTCTTTAATATCAATATCCCAGATTTTAGCGCCCAATTTTATTCCGATTCCGTCGTTCAGCAAATAATCCGCCCGGTTCAAAGCACGCAAATAGTCCGGATCCTTCTGGGCAATGTTGAAGCCATGATCGTTGAGAAAATATAAGTTCACCTTCTTATGACCTGCTAATTTCTCCGTACAGGTGTCGATGACCTCTCTCTGGGAATTAAAAATGTTCATATATATATTGCCGATCAATTTTTTGCCGGGCAAAAAAAATCCCTCTCTTCAACGCTGGTTCTTTTATTATAACACGTCCGCTTTGCCAGGTATTCCAACATTCTGGTGGCTTGACACAACCGATGGAACATCGGAATTTTTCCTCATTACGGCAGTTGAAAAGTCAAAAATTTACCGATATTCATCCACTGAAATAAGAGTATCGTAAACTCATATTAATGTTAAATATGATAGATTGAGAAATTGTTAAGAAATTAGTGGCATCGTCTTTACAATGTGTTATAATTTCCCTTGAATAAAGGGGGAGTTTTATAGAATTGTATTTTCATTGTTCCCTGAGTGTATGGCGCTTAAAGCTGTGCAATGAACTGATTAATACAAAGGCGGTCTGAAGAAATGGTCTATGTGACTTTTTTCATTTGTTTTCTTGCTGCGGCAGGATTGACACCCCTGGTTAAAAAGCTGGCTGTTCGTGTTGGTGCAACGGATGTCCCGAACGCTCGCAAAGTACACACAAAAATCATGCCAAGGCTTGGCGGCCTGGCTTTCTACCTGGCATTTGTTCTCGGCATGCTGATTCTTCGTCCCGATAGCAGCTATACAATGCCGCTTCTGATCGGAAGTGTGATTATCATCATTACCGGCATTCTTGATGATATTTTTACACTTTCTCCAAGGGTAAAGATTATTGGCCATATTATTGCTGCACTGGTGATTGTTCAAGGCGGAATCAGTGTTGCTTTTATCAATCTGCCATTTAATGGTGTCCTTTATCTGCACTGGTTAAGCATTCCTTTGACCATGCTCTGGATCATAGGCATCACGAACGCTATCAACCTGATTGATGGACTGGATGGTCTGGCGGCAGGTGTATCGAGCATTGTACTGTTGACCATTGCGGGGCTGGGGCTGACGGAAAGCAATATGTTTGTATTCGCTGTCAGCACGGTGATGCTTGGAAGTACGCTGGGTTTTCTGCCCTACAATTTCCACCCGGCAAAAATTTTCATGGGCGATACGGGAAGCAATTTTCTTGGATATGTAATATCGGTACTTGCGCTGCTTGGTTTCAAAAACGTCACACTGTTCTCACTCGTTGTGCCGATTGTGATTCTGGCTGTGCCGATTTCTGATACGTTGTTTGCAATTGTCCGCAGGCTGGTTAACAGGCAGCCTTTAACTGCGCCGGACAGATCGCATCTGCACCATTGTCTGCTGCGGTTCGGCTTTACCCAGGGTCAAACGGTCGTGCTCATCTATGGTATGAGCGCTCTATTTGCACTGGCTGCAATTCTGCTTTCAACGTCAACACTGCTTGGTTCGCTGCTTATCATTATTGGCGTGATGTTGGTGATCGAGCTTGTTGTGGAGGGTGTCGGTCTTGTGAGCGCCACCTACAAACCACTGCTGAATACGTACAAGCGCATTGTCAGTTTTGGCGGGAGAGTCAAATAAAATTGCTTTAATAGATGGAGTCCACTGGAAAAGTCGGCGGAGTGATTCACTGCTTATTATTCGTCTGTATTTCAAGAGGCCTTTAGTCATTTCTATTGAAGCAATTGATCCGGGATCTGAGATTGGGTTCCGGTTTTTTGTGCGCCATAATTTAGATTCAAATAAAGTGACCAAGCCTTCGCTAATGTTCAAAAAGTTTGGCTAAAATATGAACCAAACTGAATGTGGAGGAAAAGTTGGGTCGAATAGCTTACTGAAAAATACTGCTCGCTGTTCACGGTTCCCCAGCTGGCTGCTGAAGATAAAGTTCTTCCAGCTTTTCAGAGCCGGCGCGTCCATTCGTCAGATCGTTGACCCAATTCAGAAAAAATTTACTTTCTTCCTGTCTGGTATAAATCTCGTAGAAAACTCTGTCCATATATTGAATATTTTTAATGATGTAAGGCGATTCACGAAGCTTGTTGTCGAAAGTGCCGCTCAGGTGATAATCAACAGAGATTTGCCAATGATCGGCCGGTACCTGATCGACCACTTCTGCGGCGGCTAGACCGATACCGGCAGCGTGGGCATAAGCCCGGATCAGACCACCTGCGCCCAGTTTGATGCCGCCAAAATAGCGGGTTACGATGACCAGCACATTGCATACTTTTCTCCGTTTCAAGACCTCTAGAATTGGAACGCCGGCTGTCCCGGTGGGCTCTCCGTCATCACTCGCTTTCTGAACTTCCTGCTTCTTGCCAAGAATGTAAGCGAAACAATGGTGATTGGCTTTCCAGTCTTCTTTGCGCTTGGCCTGGATCACGTTTTCAGCAGCGGCCTCGTCGGCAACCGGACAGACACTGGCTATGAAACGGGATTTTCGGATTTCGAATTCTGATACTCCAGCTTTTCTGACAGTCCGGTATGGTAAAAGTTCCAAGAAAATCAGCTCCATTCAACAGCGGTCAATGAGTCAAATACTGAATCTATTTTAACAGAAATGACCGCTTCGGCCACATAATTCGAAAACTATAGACGAATATATTATATAATATAGAAAAACTGGGGAGATTCGCCTTTAAGTACAGCCATAGTTCAATTAGCGTTGCTCAGTATTTTTATATCTAAAGAAAATTAAACCTTTTCCTGTAAAAAAAATCTGCCATTTTCGGGCAAAGCATGATTCAATCTACTAAATGTTCCGGATTGGTATCTTTTTCAATTGCATCAGGTTTACAAAAACTCATAAAATGGGAATAGAAAGAGAAAAGGAATTGGTTCTTTTGCACTAGTGAGAGATAGGCATAAGGTGTCTAGTAACAGTTGTCCCGTTCGGCTACAGTGAGTATGGAGGGAAAATATGTCAGTCGGCAATTCGAATGTAACGTCGCTTGATGAAAAGCATCTTGACAAGATTATCAACAGCATGATTGAAAATGTCAGCGATAGCAAAAGTCAGATTTTTGACATCGGCGAAGAGTCAAGAAAAGAATTTGATGCTCTGACAAAGGAACTTCATCTGGTGAAACATGAACTGACTGGCATTATTGAGCGCAGCGACAAGCTGGAAACTGATGCCAGAAAATCGAGGGGCCATCTGGCTGAAATCAGCAGGGCGTTTGATAAGTATGGAGAGCAAGACATTCGTACAGCTTATGAGCAGGCGAATGTGATCCAGAATGATTTGTCAATCGTCCGCCAGATGGAGAAACAAATGAAGGCCAGAAGAAATGAGCTTGAACGCCGACTGGTCCAGCTTAAATCAACAATCCAGAAAGCGGAAAATCTGGTTGGGCAGGTAACAGTTGTGCTCAATTATTTGAACAGTGATTTGAAACAGGTGGGGGAAGTGGTGGCAAGTGCTCGGGAGCAGCGCGCGCTCGGGCTGAAAATCATCGAGGCACTGGAGGAAGAAAGAAAGCGCTTGTCCCGGGAAATCCATGACGGACCGGCGCAGACGCTGGCCCAAGTGTTGCTTGGCTTGGACGTTGTGGAACGTGTCGGTAAGCGGGAAGGGGACGAGGCCGCGCGACACGAACTGCAGAAATATCGGGTCATGGTTCAGGATGCATTGGCTGAGGTCAGAAGGATTATTTATGATTTGCGGCCAATGAGCCTCGATGATCTGGGGCTGGTGCCGACACTTCAGAAATATTTTCACCGTCTGGACAGCGACTTTTCGTCCATCAGTATCAGTTTTAAAAGTCTGGGCGAAGAGAAACGCTTTCAATCGCGGATCGAGGCCGCGCTGTTCCGGCTGATTCAGGAAGCCGTTCAAAACGCCTGCATCCATGCGGATCCGTCTCATATCCGCATTCGCATGGATTTCAGAAAAGACGAGGTCGTTATCCTTGTGAAGGATGACGGCGCAGGTTTTGATCAGTCCGTTAAAAAAGAGGGGAGCTACGGATTGATTGGCATGAAAGAGCGCGCCGATCTTCTGAACGGTACGTTGACGATCAATTCCAAACCGGGCCACGGCACTGTTATTCTAGCCGATATCCCACTTCAGCCAGGAGATATACTGGATTCATAAAATATATTTAATATTTAGTAAAAATAATATCGGATGCCTGCGTGTCCCGCGCATCATCTTTATTTATGATCGATAAAAAGAGAGGTGAGTCTACTGCTGCAATTCGGGACGCACAGATCAGGAACAAATTGAAAACATACTTTAGTTAAGGAAAACGGTCATTATTTTTAACTATTGCTGAATCGGCAGTGTTCAGTTTACAGTGTCGTGCCGCGACTTTGTAAAATTCGGCGGCAGCCTGATTTTTAATGAATGATGATTTGTGTTTCTGCAGCAGGATACCGTGACAAATGTTCGACCTAAAATTACAACGATTGCATTAATTGACGACCACCGCCTGTTTCGTGAAGGTGTTAAAAGAATACTTGATATGGAACCCGACTTTGAGGTGGTTGCCGAGGGAGATGACGGCAGTACAGCTGAAAAACTCATCGAAGAAACGAATCCGGATGTCGTGCTGATGGACATCAACATGCCGAAACTGAATGGTGTCGAGGCAACGCGGCAGTTGATCAGGAATCATGCGGGATTAAAGGTAATTATCCTGTCGATTCACGATGACGAAAGTTACGTAACACATGTGTTAAAATCTGGCGCGCTGGGCTATCTGCTCAAAGAAATGGATGCCGACTCAATGATTGAGGCAGTACGGATTGTTGCGCAGGGCGGCGCCTATATCCATCCCAAGGTCACACACAATCTGGTCAACGAGTTCCGCCGCCTGGCTTCGCAGGGCTATAGCAGCGAGCCGTCGGGATTTCGCGACCTTGAGTATCGCCCGCCGCTCCATATTTTGACACATCGGGAATGTGAAGTACTGCAGCTGATGGCTGACGGCAAGAGCAACCGGTCGATTGGCGAGCAACTTTATATTAGCGAAAAAACCGTTAAAAACCATGTCAGCAACATTCTGCAGAAAATGAATGTAGACGACCGTACACAGGCCGTCGTCCTTGCAATCAAGAATGGCTGGGTCAAAATTAATTAATTGGTTGGTTATAAGCTTTCAGAAAAAGAACTTTTTTTCGCGGTCTGCGAGGAAAAGTTCTTTTTTGATGGATGACAGAAGCCGCCGGCAAAGAGCCAGATTCACCATAAATTTTCCGCAAAAAGAAGGACTGTGTGGCTTGAGCAGAGAAATAATAAAGGTCACATAAAAATAAACCTCAATATTAAACCGTTTTGTTTTTGCCTCCCTGCTTTTTTGCCTATCCCAATTTAATTTTGTCGTCTGATTTATTATCAATGAACTGTTTCTGCATTCTTCCACCGACTCAAACCCCGAAAGAAGGCCTGTCCATGATGCTTTTATCTCGCCAAGTCCCGGCAAGTGCGCATTTCAGCAAAGAATTGCAGCAATTTTTATATGGCAGAGAATATCCACTCGAAGAAATACCCTTTCCGGAGCACGTTATCCGAAATCATGCCAAAGCAGGATGGGTGACACTGCGAAACGGGATTGATAGGTCCGATGATGGTTTCTTTTCATCGATTACCGGCAGAAAAAAGTGGACGTGCCGGCGCTGCGGCAATACGGATTCCACAGCCTTTGCTTCCTGTTCTTGCGGCCGCTGCGGCAGGGAGTGCATCTACTGCCGCCACTGCCTCAACATGGGCATTATTCGTTCCTGCACGAAGCTGGCAATGTGGAGCGGCCCGGCACCTGACCATGCCGTTCCACAAATCACGCAGACAGAAAGGCTGTGCACGTGGGCTGGGAAGCTGTCGCCGGAACAGGCAAATGCTGCAGCGAAGCTGGATACGGCTTTATCTGCCGGAGAATCATTTCTCATCTGGGCAGTCACCGGCTCCGGCAAAACCGAGCTCCTTTTTCCGGCTATTGAACACGCACTTCTGCGCGGTGATATCGTTGTGCTGGCTACACCGCGCACGGACGTTGTGCGGGAACTGTATCCAAGAATGAAAGCCGCTTTTCCGAAAGTGCCGATCAGTGCACTGTACGGCGGGAGCAGGGAGCGGCTGCCTGCCGCGCCGCTCGTCATTGCGACAACGCATCAGCTGGTCCGGTTTCACTGCTACTTTGACCGTGTTTTTATTGATGAAGTAGATGCCTTCCCTTTTCATTTTGATCCGATGCTGGCTTATGCTGTCGGAAAAGCTGCTAGGCAAGGTGCCCCTGTTGCGTATCTCAGTGCCACACCTCCTGCTAATCTGAAAAATGATTTTCAGTCCGGAAAACTGTGTGGGGTCAAAATAGCCCGCCGCTATCATGGCTATCCGCTGCCTGTGCCGCAATACCGGTGGGCGGGCGATTGGCTGCAGTCAGTCAGGAAGGGCGTCCTGCCGCATGCTTTTCTCGAATGGATCCGTGAAAAAAATGCAGCGGCCAGACCGCTTTTTTGCTTTGTCCCTTCAGTCGCACTTTCCAGAAATGTGACGGAACTGCTTCAGAAAGAAGGTTTTGCTTCTGTCGCCGGCGTACATGCTCAGGACCCGGACCGGCATGAAAAAGTTTCCTCATTTCGCGAGGGGAAGATCCATATTCTGGTCACTACGACTATTTTGGAACGAGGGGTGACGATTCCCGGCGCGGAGGCGGCCGTTTTCGGGGCAGATGATCCTGTATTCGATGAGCGTGCGCTCGTCCAGATTTCAGGACGGGTGGGCCGTTCGGCCGACTGCCCGGACGGAGATATTCTCTTTTTTCACAACGGAAAAACGCTTGAGATGGTACGGGCACGTCACCATATTGAAAAAATGAACAAGGAGGGTGGATTTTGAATGGGCTGAAGTGCTTGATATGCGGGGCTGACCGGCGGGAGCCGCTTACTTTCCGGACACTGTTGTCACCCGAAACACCGCCGGGTTTCTGCCGGCCCTGCCGGGAAAAAATGGCACATATTATCCCTGGAGACAGCTGCAGGCTCTGCGGACGTGATCTTGGACTGCTTGACGGGAAGTTCATCCGCGACTCAGTATGCAGCGATTGCGTGCGCTGGGAAGAGGGCAACAAAAACGGCTGTTACGACCGGAATTTTGCTCTGTTTAGTTATAACAACTGGATGAAGGAAGTTATCACGACCTATAAATTCCGGGGTGATGCGGCGATTGCCGAAGGTTTCAGAGCCGATTTCCGAACCGCGGGCAGGAAAATTATCGGAAAGGATCCGCAATCCCGCTGGAAACGTATTAAAGAAGGAAAATGGGGTGCACGTGAGGACTGGGCCATTGTGCCGATTCCGATTAGCGTAACTCGTTTAAAAGAACGTGGGTTCAACCAGGCGGAGATTTTGGCAGAAATGATTGGTGAACCTTTAGTCCCGGCATTGATCCGCCAGGGCGATGAACGTAAACAAAGCAAAAAGGGCCGCCGAGAGCGCCTAGTATCGAACAATAATCCCTTCATCCTGGATGAAACGCATGTATCTTTGGTTCATGGAAAGCAAGTCCTGCTCGTTGACGATATTTATACAACAGGCGCGACGCTTCGGCGGGCTGCGGAGGCACTCAAGAAGGCGGTTCCACGGCGCGTTGTCTCTCTAACACTGGCTCATGGATGAGATAGCAAGTCCTGCCTGATCTGGGTAGGAAAAAGAAGGACACAGATGAAAGTACTGTCCTTCTTTTTGATGTTTTCCATTTTAAAGGATAGGAAATCTCGTGTAGGAGATTGCCTGTCCGCCCATCTGTTTCCACGCCTGAATAAAATCCTGCCTGTTTGCTTGTTCGTTTTTACTGCCCAGCGGATCGTTAAAATAAACAGTGTTCCGGTCAAAGCCGGTAATCAGAACAGCATGCTCCAGATGTGTAATTCGCACGGATCCGGAATCCGTGTGCCAGGTTTCGAAATCGCTGTCCGGAAGTGGCTTGAAAGTAACGTTAATGATCACGACAACCGGTCTTCCGTCATCAACACTGTCGGAGACGGCGCTGAATGGTTTGCCCGTCAGATCTTCAATGCGGAACGGCAGAAACTTTTGGGCCAGATCAGCCAGTGGCTGATGATAGACACCATAGCCGGGACTGTCCATCTGATACATACTGCCGACGAACCCCTCTTCCGGATTTCCATAATGTCCTTTCTGTTTGTATGGTACTTTTTTAAGCTTTTCCGCCAGCTCCATTTTATTCGTTTTCACGCCGGCCTGTTCCAGCATCATTGCCAGTGCTGTTACTTCACAGCCACGCGGCAGTTCAGGATTCTGGCTGATCTGCGGTGCCTGAATCAAGACATGGGTCGTGCTTTCTTTTGGACGGTCAGTGACTCGGACCACTTTTTCACCGGTTTGTTGCAGGTCACTTTCTGTGCTGGAGAAAAATGTGGTGATTGCTTTTATCATTGAAGGGCGGCCGGTTCTGACGAGATGATCATTATAATACGAGCCGGCAATCACTGCAGTCAGCATTAGATCAAGTACAAAAAAACCGACGAGCCAATGTTTGTTGAAAAGATGCAAAACGAAATCTCCTTCCAGATTGTATCGGAATTTATATCCAATTTCACTGAAATGTTTCATGCGTTTATTTTGTACCCAGGCGACAAAGTCAACCAGATTTTTTATCCGGTACTTAAGCATTTTACCATGAAACAGGAGGTAATCAGCCGAAAAAAGAATGTTGAATGTGACGAACAGCCTAAAATTAATAATAAAACAGGCCGATAAATAATTACAGAATGTCGGGAACCATTATTTTGTTTATAATTAAGAAAGCAGTCAAAAAGGAGGGTTCGCTGTGGCAGAACTTGCAAATTGTAAAAGCTGCGGCCGGCTGTTTGTGCGGGTATCATCACCGTATTGTCCGGAATGCCTGAAAGAACAAAATAAAAAATTTGATGTTGTTTACAATTATATACGCCAGCAGGAGCACCGGATGGCTTCGGTTCCCCAGGTACATGACGCGACCGGGGTCGAAACGGAATTGATTTATCAGTGGGTACGGGAAGGAAGGCTGGTGACGACCATGTTTCCAAACCTCGGGTACCCGTGTAAATCCTGCGGCAAGGTGATTAACGAGGGCGTGCTGTGCGACGATTGCCGGAATAAAATCAAGGGGGAACTGCACAGGGAAGATCTTGAAGAAGAGGCCCGATTGAATGCCAATCGCAGGAAAACGTACCACACCTAATTCGATCGATACTATTGTCTCAATACATTACTGCGCTAAACTTTAAGTGATCTAATCCGATATTATATATAGAGTGATCGACATTTATCTTGCAACATATCTCAGATGGAGAATAGTGGACTGCCGGATATAAATAGAATCTCAACAGAAAAGGAGTGAGACAGATATGAAAATAGACGGATATCAGCCCGTTCAGCCTTATGCGAACTATAGTCAGCCTAAATCGGCAGATCAGCCGCAAAACGTCACAGCAAAGAGCGACAAGGTTGAAATTTCTTCCGCGGCAAAACGACTGCAGGGTGCTCAGAAGTTTGAAGATGCCCGGAGCGAAAAAGTGCAGCAAATCAAGTCCCAGGTTAACGCAGGAACTTATAATGTTTCTTCCGAGGATATCGCAAAAAAAGTGTATGCTTACTGGAATAATTTTTGATGAACCACTGGGCTTCTATTCATTCAGTCAGGAGGCGTGAAGGTGCCGGTCGAAATGATGAAAGAAATCGTCAGGAAATTAGTCAGTGCTCATCAAAAGCTGTATGAAATTGCCTTGAAAAAAAAAGAAGCCATTAAGACCGGTGATGCACAGTTGGTCGGTCGACTTACGCTTCAGGAAATGCCGCTGATTGATGAAGTGCGTTCACTCGAAGATAGGAGAGCAGAACAGGTTAAAAGAGATCTGCCATTCGCAGCGGATACGCCAACTTTCAGAGAGTGGGAGGCTGCGGCGGTATCGGATGCCGAACAACCGGAGTGGCACAATCTTTATCTTGAACTGGCAAATAGTGTTCTGGTGCTGAAGCAGGCCAATCGGTTGAATCAGGATCTGCTCAGGCAATCACTTCAGTGGGTCAGACTGAGTATGAATTTGTTCCAGCCGCCAAGTCAACCGGCAAATTACGGGGATCCGCGAAGCAATCAAGTATCTGCTTCAACATACAGTTTCCGGATTGATTCCCGGGCCTGAAGAACGATTGATCAGATCATACGTTAAAGTTATACAAAAATGCGGGCTTTTCTAGACGATGTAACATAGACGGAGGTTTCAGAGAATGATTCCAATTTTTTCAACCTTGAACATGATGCAGCGGGCGCTGGAAGTGACTCAGACCGCGATTCAGACGACAGGAAACAATATATCCAATGCCAATACTCCGGGCTACTCGCGCCAGCGTGTGAACCTGTCAACATGGATTCCCTATCCTGCTACAGGCATTAATCAGCAGGGTGGAGCGGGGCAAATCGGTACCGGCGTAAATGCCGATTCTATTGTGCGGATTAATGATCAGTTTGTTAATCAGCAGGTCCGGGACAATACGAACCAGAACGGCTACTGGTCAGCCGTAAACAATGCATACAACCAGATGGAAAACATTGTGAATGAACCGTCGGACACGGGTATTTCTTCCGTACTCAATAACTTCTGGCAGTCCCTGCAGGATATGGCAAGCAATTCGGGAACAAGCGGAACTGGATCTGTCGTACTTCAGAATGGTGCGGAAGTCGCTGATACCTTCAATTATCTTTCCACTTCGCTTGGAAAAGTTCAGAGTAATCTGCAGTCACAAATTACGGAAGATACGAGCCAGATCAACAATTATGCCGATCAGATCAACTCATTGAATCAGGAGATCAATCAGGTGGAAGCTAACGGCCAGCTGCCCAACGATCTCTATGATCAGCGGGATCAACTGACACAGGAGCTGTCTCAGCTTGCCAATATCAAGGTTACCAACGTGCCGAGCAACGGCAATCCTTCACCCTTGGCAGATGGAAAATATACCATTGAGATTGTGCAGCAGGACGGCTCTTCATTTACACCTCCGGCAACTCTGGTCGATGGTACAAATTTGACGGACAATCATCTGCAGACGGCGATTGACGATACGGATCCAACAGCGCCAACGGTGAATGTGTCTGTTGTCACTACCGGTTCAACGCCGACAACCGTTTCCAATTTGACAGATGCGACGGGCACTACACCTTTTTCAGGTGAACTGCAAGGTCTCATTGATTCATATACGAAAGACTTCCCTGAGGTTTTCCAAAGCCTGAATAATATGGCAAGCACGCTGGCGGCGCAATTTAACACGGCTTATGAAAGCACGGCGGGATATAATACTGCAAAAGGCACCTTTTTTCTCGGAGATGCTTCTGGAACGTTAACTGCCTCAAATATTAACGTGAACAGTGCATTAACAGGCAGTGATGTTGTATCCAATGCGAACGGGTCACCAAGCGGTGACAATTCAGGTGCTCAGGCCATGGCCGATGTTATTGCTGTAAATACTTATCCGGTCGATGGCGCGTCAAGTAAGCCAACCACGTTGCTGAATTATCTTGAGGGGCTGGTGGGGCAGATTGGTGTTAACGCTCAATCTGCGAGCCAGTTCACTTCCAACACAAATGCACTGCTTCAGGCGGCTCAAAACCGTCAGTCGTCGATCAGCGGGGTATCGATGGATGAAGAAATGACTAATTTAATCCAGTATCAGAATACGTACAGTGCGGCAGCTAAAGTGGTTACGACTTTAGATACCATGCTTGATACGCTGATTAATAAGATGGGGGCGTAACTTATGCGCGTAACTCAGGGAATGGTGACCAATAATATTTTACAGAACATTTCTAATGGCTACGGGAAAATCGCAGATTTGCAGAACCAGCTTTCGAGCGGCAAGAAGATTACTCTTCCCTCTCAGGATCCGGTTGTTGCCATGATGGGCGTCTCTTACCGGACCGATGTCAATCATATTCAACAATATCAGACAAACGTGTCAACGGCCCAGAACTGGATGAACAGTTCGGATAGCACACTTAATCAGGTCGATTCGATTCTTCAGAACGTTCGTGATCTGGTGACGGAAGCGAGCAATGATACCTATACTTCAGGTCAGCGTGCAGATGCGGCGCAGCAAGTTGATCAGCTGACTCAGCAGCTGGTGACTCTTGGAAATACACAAGTTGGCGGACAGTATATTTTCAGTGGAAGTGATACAGCGAACCCGCTTTTGACTCAGGATCCTTCTACAGGGGCAGTAACCGTCAACAGCACAGCGCTGAACAATCCAAACCTAACTATTAATGTCAACGATGGTGTCAAGATGCCGATCAATGTAGCTCCAAATCAAGTCTTTACATCGACAATGTTTCAGGATCTGAACGATCTGAAGAACGCTCTAAACAGCTCTTCTTCGACGTCAGTCGATATCAGCGGCTTTACAAGTAAAATCGATTCGGCTTTGGATTCGGTGACTAATGCGCAGGCGGATCTTGGTGCGAGAGAGGACCGAATGACGATGATCAGCAACTGGCTCGGCACCCAGCAGACGACTGCAACGCAGATCATGGCGAATAATGAGGATGTTGATTATCCGACTGCGATTGTTAATTTGAATCAACAACAGAATGTATTTAATGCTTCACTTTCTGTCGGAGCCCGGATTATTCAGCAATCTTTGGTTAACTTTCTGCAATAAGTACAAGCAGTGCAGCTGAAATGGGCACCGTGAAAAAGTTTTTTTCACCGGAATGTTATTATTTAATGGGGCCCGGGCAGCGGACGCTCATAGTCAGGAAAGGATAGAAACAGCGCATGAAAATTCAAACAAAGTATTACGGCGAACAGGAAATTAATGAATCGGAAATTTTTTCGTTTCCTGCCGGGCTTCCAGGATTCGAAGAGAATAAACGATTTATTCTTCAGCCCTTTGGCGAAGCTTTTTCAGTTCTTCAATCTATTGATGAAATGAATGCTGCTTTTATTGTAACGTCGCCGTTCTTTTTTTTCAGTCAGTACAGTGTGGATCTGGCGGATACTTTTGTCAGTCAACTGTCAATAGAATCTGAAAAAGATGTCTCAGTTTGGGTCATTGTCAATGTCCAGAATCCTTTTACAAAATCAACCGCTAACCTTAAGGCACCGGTTATTATTAATATTTCTAAGAAACTCGGCAAACAATACATACAGGATCATTCCTCCTATTCACTCACTGAGCCGTTGGTTCAAAGAGAGAAAATGAAAAGGGAGTGATCTAATGCTTATTTTGACACGCAAACTTGGTGAATCGATCCATATTGGCGATCAGATTGAAGTCAGAATTGTCGCGATTGATGGAGATCAAATAAAACTGGGCATAAACGCTCCACGGGAAATCGATGTTCATCGGAGTGAAATTTATGAGTCGATTCAGAAAGCAAATAATCAAGCTGCATCTGAAAAATTGCCGGAAAATATTTTACGGGCGATAAAAGCAATGAAAAAGGGAAGACAGGATGAGTGAAGCTCAATTTGATATATAATTTTTTAGCCTGCATGAGTCATATCTGTGCAGGCTTTTTATACATTTAAATTGAGCGATTAATGATTTTGAAATTCAACAAATCGGCAACATTTTATTATAATTACATAAAACATATAAAATTAGTTGGAATAATGATTGACTTTTCATTCCAATTTTCATAAACTCAATATAACAGAGGTATTCTTATCAAGAGTGGTGGAGGGACCGGCCCTGTGAAGCCCGACAACCAGTCCCTGCAAAGGGGTATGGTGTCAATTCCGGCAGATGCAATCTGGAAGATAAGAATGGGAAATGAGTCAGGAAGTTCTCTCTTTAGTAAGGGGGCGGTAGCTTGACTTCTATTTTTTCAAACAGATAGCATCCTTTTTCCAAATCACCCGGTTTATTTAATTAACACTCGGCCCCATGTGTGTTGATCAGATATTTCGGATGCGATCAGGAATGAAGGAAAGTGATCACATGACGATCGATCAACTGGATGCTTTTCTGGCTGTGGTTAAGTATCAAAGCTATCGCGTGGCTTCGGAGAAGCTTTTTCTGTCGCAGCCATCGATTTCATCACGGATTCAGGCCCTTGAAAGGGAACTGGGTGCCGATCTCTTCATCCGGAGCGGCAGGGGGGTCGCTCTTTCCGAACAGGGCAGGATTCTTGTCCCCTACGCGAAACGAATGATTGGCGTATACAAGAAAGCGTGTATTGATCTGCATTCGGAATCCGGTTCCAGCTAATGAAATTCTCTAGCTGTTGACAAAAATCATATTGCACGGTAAAATTAATTCAATTAAATAAAACTTATCTAGAGTGGCGGAGGGACTGGCCCGATGAAACCCGACAACCAACACATAAAAATGTGCATGGTGTCAATTCCAGCAGAGTAAATCTGAGAGATAAGGAAAATAAGTCGAACGGCTACAGCGATTATTTTTCTCGATCTTTAGAAAAATGGTCGCTTTTCATATTTTTATTGAAAGCTGGCTGACAATTCTTATCAAGAGAGTCGGAGGGACCGGCCCGACGAAGACTCAGCAACGGGCTCTACAAGTACCGTGCTAATTCCGGAATGAAGATAAGAAGGAGTTTTTAGTATGTTGAATCAGGCGAAATACGCACAAATTGATAATTATCTGGATCTTTATCGTTTCGCAGGAGAATTGAATGACACTGAATGGCAAAATGAAATACTGGGGCTTCTAGCTGAGTTGCACCAGGATCATTCAGATTCCGAAAATCAGAAAAACCTCCAGCAGCAATTCATGGAGGTCAACCGCCAGATCTTGACACTCTATCAACGGTTGCGTTGTCATACATTGGAAGCGACGGATAAAGTGACAAACAGGCTTTATGCCCTAAAGCAGAGAAGGCTGGAGCTTGGGCGGGAGATTGATGCGCTGAAAAGTGGACATCAACAGTTTTGCCGCTGATCGCTTTTAATAGATCTTTTTTATGAGTTAAATACGAAAAATGGCGTGAGATCAACTGCCCACGTCTTTTTGGCGTCCATCCAATTTTCAAAACGGCAAATAAGCTTTGTCGGCGCTCAAAATCCATGGTAAATTAAGGGTGTGGAAGAGCTGGCATGCAGCGTATCAACAGTCATGCAGGAGCATTTTCCATAAAAACAAAATTCGGAGGGATTTTTATTATGGAAAAGATGGACATGATGAACAAGTCAATGATGATGCCGATGAACATGATGATGATGATGGAAATGGACAAGATGATGTGCGAGATGAAGTGCATGCATATGATGATGGAACGAATGTCCGGCATGGATATGAGTATGATGAAAGACATGGACAAGATGATGAACAAGGATGAAATGATGAGCTGTATGCACAAATGCGATGAGATGATGTCATCAATGATGGACATGATGGGGAAAATGAACTGATATATCAAGGATCTTGGTTCATTTGAAGCCTGGAGTCGTAAAAAAAGTCTCCAAAAATGTTCATTGATGCTCAATAGTTTCATAACTTTACTTTTTTCATGATGCCTTTCAGATATCCATGATTTTCTGGGAGGCATTCTTTTCATTTTATGGGTAACATCTGTGTAGATTTCAATCGTCGTTTTCATGTTCTTGTATTCTATACGTTGGATGGCTCATGAAATTTTTGGGGATGCAAAGTATGGCTTTGATCCGCTATAATAAGGGAGCTGGTCTCCATATGAAGTTACATCTTCAATTTTTCTAGACTCTTTAGCAGAACTTGGACCGGTAAAGTTAGATTCCTTGCTTCCTCCATTTTCCTATCCCCTATGTACGCCGCATAAGTAGTAAATTGAATGTCATAAATCATTTTCTAATGAGCGCCAGTATGCCGGCAACAATAATCAGCAGCCCGCTCAAAAATCCATAAAAGCTGATGAGCACGATATTCAGAACGCCACAAACTAAGATAATAATGCCAAAAACGACTCGCGACTTATTGATCATACAAGAAAATATAATGACTGAAGCCGAAATGATAATACAAGCAACGCCAAGCCCAATAATTTCGCCGGCTCCTGTTTTGAGTGCGCCAATAACCACAGCGAGGACTATAGGCAAAATGCCGCCAATGATGCCAAATGATCCTCCGATGATGCCGATAAACATTTCGTCAAAGCGGTTAGTTATGCTTTTCTCCGCCATAATGAACCCCCCATAGTTTGTTCTGTTAATAGGAGAGTAGGATACGATCGAAAACCAGGATTCTATGTCCTCTATTTTAGCTAAATTTTCAAAAAGAAATAAAGCCAATAAGCTCCAAACGAGATGATTAGACCAATAACAGAAATCTGAAGACCTCTTTTTCTAAACAATTCCTTCTTTTTGTACCTTTTTGAGTATCGAAGCCATATGCCAGTGAACATAATTAACAGACCAACGGCTTGTATCCATATAGTGTACATGTGATTTCCTCCAGAATCAGACAAGCCATATATATGCCACTAAAGAGGCTAATAATTGCAGATTTTTATGAAAACTAAATGAATAAACATCAACTTTCATGCTTTAGGAAAGGTCAATTATTCTTTAATACTTTAAATCCATCCCAACAGGGTTGTTAAGACAACGACGATAATTGAGATAAGTACAAACCCTATTCTTTCAACTTTTTTGTTAACTGGCTTCTTCAATTTATACTGATAAGCCTTGTAAGAGAGACTCCAGATAAAAATGAACACCCAAATAGATAATATTACAAATAGATCCTTAAGAAATGCCACTTGATAGCCTCCTATTCAAGTTCCCCGTATATTGTGTTTTTTCTTTCGGGGAGGTTATGCGGTTCGACTGATTCGGTGCTCTCCATGTTATGTACGCCGCATAAGCGGCAATTTGAAGCTTTATGTTAAACTACGAAAATCTGCTTTTTTTCGGCACAATTCTGCCCGGCAATAATCCTGTCATTAAATCGGTTTGATTCATTTACGAACGAGAGCCAGCACACCTGAAACAATAATTAACAATCCACTTAAAATACCAAATCCGCCAACAAAAATCATGTTAAGAACGCCACAAACCAAGATGAGGATGCCGAACAGTATACGATTTTTATTTATAATACATGAAAATATGATGGCTAGAACTGAAGCTATGATGCACGCTGTTCCTTGACCATAAAATGATCCGGTTCCTCCTGCTTTCAGCGAATCTCCCAGATAACCAATGGCCATCACGAAAATGCTGGCAATGATCCCAAGCACGCCTCCAATAATTCCCAGTACCATTTCAGCGACTCGGCTTGTAGCTTTTGGTGCAGTACTGTTTACTTCTGTTTCCATAGCTCAATCCCCCAAATATTTTTTATGTAAACTCAATTAAGAGTTGGTATCAGTTTGATTTTTTAAGTCTATTTTTTTTTGCACCGCTACTGAAAATTATGATCATTTATCTTAATTTTTTCAGAACAAAGAGGATATTGAAAGATTTCAGTATTGATTGATCTTCGAACCTTCATGCTCAAAATGGTTCTTGGCTCATATTTGCTTATGAGCATCTAACCACCTCATTCATATAGTACAGCGAAATATAGACGTAAACAATGTGTAATCGACCAATATTTACAATTTTCTTTCATCATATGGCAAATTATTGCATTATTTACCACTATTAATGTGTTAAAGTCATAGGTTCATTTTCAGCAATAAATTGATTTCTTCTATACAAGTAAAATTAAAACTGCTGAACTGAGTTCGGCAGCTGTTTTTTGTAAATAAAGAAAACCTCGGGGTGATGCTGATCCCGAAGTTTTTCGAAAATTATCTGTTTTCAAGATGGAAAGAGACGCTCAGTTCCAGCGGTTCGCCGGGTTTTACATAAAGCAGGCTATCCGGATCTTCATTGAGCGCATTGGTTTTGGCCGTCCACGGTTCGACGCAGACAAACGGCTGATCGCCCTCTACCCACAGTACATCATAACGAAAATGCTCATCCTGCTCAATCACGAGCTTCTTCGTATCATTAAAAGATACCTCGATCCGCCCATCTGATCCGCCAGGCAGAACCACCGATTCCTTCAAACCTTTCAGATCAATCGTTCCTTTAAATGGTTTGACTTGGTTGTCATTGTAATCAAGATATCTTGTCGCTTTGCTTTTCAGATGCACCGTCTTATTGCTGATGTTAAAGTAAGGATGATAGCCAGGATAAACGGGCATCGAATCGTTCGAAAGGTTTGAGATTTTCTGGCCAATGCTCAGCTTGCCATCTAAGAGTGTGTAAGTAAGAAATACTTCAAAGTCAAAAGGATAAGACATCCTGGTTTCCTCACTGCTTTGGAAGGAGAGGACTAGTTCAGCATGCATTTCATCGTTAACTTTTTTGGAAACCGTCCATGGCCGCGTCCGCGCCAGTCCATGATTGGCCATTTTATATACCGTATCTTTCCACACATACGTTTTATCCGTCAGCTGTCCGGCAATAGGAAAGAGTACAGGAATACCGCCGCGCACATTTTTGCTTGTATCAAAAAGTGTATCCTGATTCATAAAAAGGACATCTTCGCCATCAGAATGAAAAGCCGTCACTATGCCGCCACGTTCCGGGGAGATATCAATGAATGTATTTTCATTTTTCAGCCGTAAGAAGTGTAAACTCTGCCTGTCAAATTCTTCAATCTGGTACATCGTTTATCCCTCGATTGTCACTAATAAGTATGGCTTATGCGCCATTTCAAAAACTATTATACATGAAAATCGATCACTATTGATAGCGCTTCAAAAATTTATTTCGAAATTTCGACTTTTCAAAAGTTTGGATGGCACGCCAGTTAGGGGGCAAAAGGATGGTGAAGAAAAAATAGGTAGAAAATATAGACAATCTGTCATTTATGATTCCTTATCAAATAACTGTAAAGACTGTGGCTGAAGCAGTAACAACTGTAGAAAAACAGCGCATCTGTCGATCAATTTAGAAAATCTTGAACGATTTGTACCATTGTCTCCATATCGGCCTCGTTGTAACGCTGGTCAACAGGCAGCGGAACCAGGTCTTTTGCGAGGCGGTACTCAAAACTGTCGGCCGGAACACGTGCCATCACTTCTTCCCAATAATCGTTAACGTAGATGCCATGTTCCATTAAGAATTCTTTTAATTGTTCGCCACAGTCAGTCAAGAACGGATAACACATCGGTCCTGATAAATCGCTGAAAGCCATTTCCAGCTGATTGAATTGACTCATTTGCCCGTGTAAAAACAGGAAATTTTGATTTCTTTTCGTCATTACTTGCGGATAGTCGATGCTCATCATCAGCCGCTGTGTCAAGCGCGACATCGTCTGCAGGCCGCATCGGTCTAGATATGCTTCGTTCTCATTGAAAAGCGCAGCAGCCGCTGCGCTGCCCATGTCAATTTGTTTCAGTAAGGCATCGCAGCGATAGTAAGATGCATCCTGTTTTAGATTGAGCCGTTTATCAGCACCGGTATATAAATAGCCGCCGTCCGGTACACCGAAGAACTTGCGCGGCGAATAGATCGTATCAGTGTTCGCCAGCGCCTGGTCAAAAAAAGCCTGAGTATTGTCAATGATAACATTCTTCAGATTGTGGCAGATTTTTCGGACATTTGCGCCATTCAGGCCGAAATAGTTTATGTAGAGAAGGCAGGTATCATCCTCTGGTACTGTGTTGAAAATGGGTGCGAAATCTTCTCCAATACGATAGAAGGCGTAATCAACGTTCAGACGCCTTACCGGTTGAAGCATGCTGTCACAGATATAGGCAGGCAGATAAATTTTCTTATAGTTTTTGACGCACAGTAAATATTCAAGACAATAGCGTGCACTGTTCAGGTGCAACGCCCGTTGGTGGTATTCCTCCCGGATCGGCAACTCAAATGAAAAAAACCCACCGATTGTTCTTTGTCTTTCTGTCATATGATCACCTAATTGTTGCCCTTCCGAATTGTGGGAATGGTTGGTTATTACTTTCTATATAACTGCAATGTTGAGCGATTTTTTTAAAACCGTCAAGCGAGGATAATATGCGGACGCTGACATGAAAAAAAGTCTGTGAAATTTTCTTGATTGAGGCAGGTAACTCTTGATATAACCGAAAAGCACCGTAAACCATTGTCGGAGTTGAGTCATCATTTTCTTGATCTCTTTCTTCATATCGGATAAAGAATTATGAAAAATACTGATCAGCTGCGTCAGCGCGACCATCCAGTATGAAAAAGTACTGTTAAAGAAAAACAGTCTATCATATTAGTTATGAAATGGGAAAGTTGATTTATTTGTGTTTATTTACTATTCGAGCCGGCACGCCTGCAATGGTAATATAACTTTCATTGAAACCTTTATTAACGACTGAATTGGCACCAATTTTGACATAGTCTTTGATCTGGATATCGTTGAATATTTTTGCGCCCGGTCCAATGAAACAATGATTACCGATCGTAGGTGCTTTTTTATTTGGGCTGCCGCCGATATTAACACAAGAGTGTATGGTGCAGTATTTTCCAACTTTAGCATGGCGGCTAACGACGATGCTCCCAAAGTGACCGATGCACAGCCCCTCTTCAAAAACGTTAAGGGGGATACTGAAACCAAGCTGTATACTAAGCGTTTGATATTTCTTTTTCAGCAGCCAGATGTACGGCTTATAAATTGGACGGGATTTGCAATTTGTCCAGTACTCCAGCTTTCTCATCAGTCTTTGAAACTTCCAGCAGGGATCGGTCAATAATATCATAATATTATCTGCAAGAATCGGATGCTTCGTATATGCTCCTAATGCCCTTTGATCTTCCTTTAAATAATAAAGGTAATCTTTTCTATTTTTTATCATTTTTTACACCTTTTTCCTATAGATGAAGCCTATGTATTCCAAAAATAATGTATGGTTATATTTGATTGTTGTCAACCAATGATTGGGAATTTGATACAGTACATCAAAAAGCAATGCAAATTGATAAGAGCTCTAAAAAACTTTTAAAAGCTCTAAACATCTTTCTCCCAGTGACGATATATACAATGTAGGGTGAGCGGGAAGGCGCCTTCCCGCTCACTGAACAAACTTTCCACATGGATGTGGGACAGACACAATTCAGGGAGGAAATTATTATGATTATCAACGACAATCTTGGTGCACTGAATACGTTAAATCAATTGACGAAAAACAATAATGCAGTGCAGAAGTCTTTGCAGCAGCTTTCATCAGGTCTGCGCATCAACAGCGCAGCTGACGATCCGGCTGGTCTCGCTATTTCACAAAAGATGCAGGGCCAGATCAACGGTCTCAATCAGGCCTCTTCGAACGCTCAGGATGCGAACTCACTGATCCAGACGGCTGATGGTTCATTAAGTGAAACACAGTCTATTCTGCAGAACATGCGTGAACTGGCAGTTCAGGCAGGCAACGACACGAATACAGCTTCCGACCGCCAGCAGCTTCAGCAGGAAATTAATCAGTATACATCAGAAATCAACGGCATCAGCAACACGACTCAGTTCAACACACAGAATTTGCTCAACGGCAGCCAGGATGCTTCAACCGCTGTAACCGGCGTCGAAAGTTTTAAGCTCAATGGCACGCTTAATGTTGGTGACACGGTACAGATCGGCAACCAGACGTTCACGGCTGTTGCCAGTGGTGCGACTATTCCTGCTGGTTCTTCAGGAAGTCAGTTCAAACTTGCTGGTACCGCGTCAGGTATCGCTACTAATTTGGAAGCAGCAATTGGTAACAACGCAGTTCTGAACGGTGAATATACTGCTACAGGTGCAGCTGGTACGATTACTCTGACTCAGACAACGGCCAATACTTTGATGGCAGGCATTGCCGGCACGGGAGTTAACGCAAATTCAGTGCAGACGGTTACGGCCGGTGTTTCTGCAGGAACGGGCAAATCGCTGGTGTTCCAGATCGGCGCCAACCAGAACCAGAGCCTTGCTCTCAACATTGGCAATATGAGTGCGTCTGCTTTGGGCATCGCTTCAACTACTTCGGGCAACGGTTTTTCGACCGGCTCACAAAATGTAACGAATGGCACAAACAATACGAACATTCAATTTGGCTTGGATATTACGTCGGCCAGCGGCGCAGCGAGTGCCGTGACTACGATTCAGAGTGCTATTGACATGGTTTCTTCTCAGCGCTCCGTGCTAGGCGCTTATCAGAACCGTCTGAATTCCACGGTCAACAACCTGACGACATCATCACAAAACCTGACATCAGCTAAGTCCGGCATTACCGATGTCGACATGGCCGCTGAAATGTCGAATTTCACGAAGGAAAATATCCTGAGCCAGGCTGCTACATCAATGCTGTATCAGGCTAACCAGCTGCCGCAGAACGTACTGAAATTACTCCAGTAATTTAATTTTGCAGCAGAGATTTGAAATGAAGCGGGTTCCCATCCAGGGGATCCGTTTTTTTGTTTATAAGCATTCATCCTAAGAGGCCAGCGATCCTGTAAAATTTCTATCATATTCCGATATAGTACATATAAAGAAAAATTTTTAAGAATGTGGGGGGAGATTTGTCTTGATTTTCACCATAAATGATCAGAAACAGGAACTGAACAATCCCTCCGTGCAGCAAATCATGGAGAAAATCAATCGGCGTTTGGATGCAAATACATATTACAGTCATCTTGTTGTTAACGGAAAGGCTGTATACGACGATTGTGAGACTTACTTGAAAGAACATCTTTCGGATATCAACGAACTTGAAGTCGTGACTCAGTCAATCGAAGTGTTGATTTATAGCAATCTGAACACTGCAAAACAGTATCTTGATCGGGTGCTTCCTGTTATTCCTCAGCTTTCAGATAATTTTTATCAAAATCCTTCAGCTGAGGACTGGCAGATGTTCAATGATTTGTTGCAGGGAATGGAATGGCTCGGGAAATTGGCAGCAGCGATTGGCCAAAACAATTCACGTCCAAACCATTGGGGGCAATACCTGCTTGCTTTTTCACCGATTCAGGAGAACTTGAGTGAATTGGAAACAGCTGTAAAGGAAAAGGATACGGTTCTGATTGGTGACCTGATCCAGTATGAGCTCCAGCCACACCTGAGTGTCCTTAACGGTGAAATTGGCAAAACAATTGACAAAGAGGAAAAGCATTATGATCTTAATTGAGAACCGGAATTATCTGCGTTTCCGCAACCGCTCTTTGATAACCAGACTATCAACCTTAGAGAACAGTCCATTGTCAAACGCTGTTGTTGAGCCTTCCAGAAGCGGGGAGCCAACCTTGAAAGTACAGGTAAATCAGTCGTTTCAGTATGTACATAGCAGATATAATCCAGTAAGAGAGGCTGAAAGTCTGGTTTCGAGGATGGGAGATATGGAAAATTATGACCATATCTTGTTTATTGGTGCGGGGCTGGGTTACGCGGTTAAAGCATTCGCTTCAGCCTACCCAAAAAAGAAAATTTCCCTCTTTGAGCCGGATAAAGAGGTGCTGATTCAGTTTCTTTCTTACCAGAAGCTTGATGAGGGCTGGGCGGATCAGCTTACGTTTATTTCTGATGATGCAAATGAGGCGATGGCCCAGGTAAAACAGCGTATCGACAAAAATGGAGAACGTTTTTTCTTTTTTGTGTTACCCTTTTATGAAGAAAAATATCCGGAGCAAATTTGCCAGTTTCTCGACGTTCTTAAAGAATCGCTAATAGAAAAAAAAGAGGGATTGATTACGGATTTGTCTTTCCAGCAAAGATGGATTATCAATGCCGTGAAAAATTTTCCGAAGTTGATCGCAACGCCGAATATTCTGCAGGACATCGACAAAACACTTTTCAGGGCTAAACCGGCAATTATCGTCTCCGCGGGTCCTTCGCTTAACGATGAGTTTGACCATCTGAGGCAGATTAAGCAACAGGGATCCGCCTATATTTTTGCGGTCGGATCGGCAATTAACGCTTTGATTAAACAGGATATCATGCCGGACGCTGCCTGCACATATGATCCAAAACCGCAAAATTATCGTGTGATTCAAGTCATAAAGGATAAGAAGATAAAGTCTCTGCCCTTAATTTTTGGAAGCACGGTTGGTTTCGAAACGTTGGCTGACTATGATGGACCTATGCTCCACATGATCAACAGTCAGGATACTGTTTCCCCGTTATTATTGAGGAGAGCAAACTTTCTTCCTACTGAAACGGTAAATGATGCCCCGTCAATTGCCGTTATTGCTTTCCAGATGCTGCTCAAGCTTGAAGCTGATCCGATTATTCTAGTCGGCCAGAATCTTGCATACTTGGACGACAAGTTTTACGCTTCCGGTATCTCTTATGAGAACAGATCTGAAAATTTAAATGAGAATGATGAAAAGAAAGCGATGAATGTCAAGAGTGTCGATGGGAAAGACGTGATCACGAATCAAGTTTTTAATACGATGAGAAAACAACTGGAAATGTATATTCAGCTGAATCCTGACAGGCATGTGATTAACACAACAAAGGGTGGCGCGGCGATAGCTGGTGCAGCTTTTATATCGCTTGACAAAGTGATTAAGGGAAGCTTGGTACCAGCAACGGTGGTGCCGAATTGGTACAAAAGTAAAAATCAATATATGCGCTCCATGATTTCAAAGAAGGTTAGTAATCTAGCGGGCTATGGAAGAGATTTAAGCCGTCTCTTTGAAAAGCTGATAAAGTCCTTAAGGCATCTGAAGGAAGCCGCCTCTCATTATCAAAATCCTGTCCAGCTTTCAAATGAAATAGACAAGGTCAATCATGATCTGCAAAAAGTGCAAAAAAATGCCTTCTATAAAAGTCTTGTGGTTCCGATGATGAAAGTTCAGGTCAGCAATTTTAATAAAAAAAGCGAAGCAATAAGAGCAGAGCGTGATGTATTTAATAAGACGCAGATGATTTTAAGGGAAATGGAAATCTTTCTGAATGAATGTTTCATGAACTATAAAGCAATCTATCCATCAGTTGAGGAACTGACGGATAGATGTAAATGAGTGAGAAACAAATGAAAAACAGGGTGATCTTATGAAGTATTTAACAATAATACCCGCGCGCGGGGGATCAAAGGGCGTACCTTATAAAAATATAAAAATGATAAATGGAAAACCGCTGATCTGCTGGAGTATCGAGCAATCACTTGCCTGTGAATTGATTGACCGGACGGTTGTTTCGACTGATTCTGAAGAAATTGCGGCTATAGTAGAAAAAAGCGGTGCCGAAATTCCATTCCTGCGTCCGGCATATTTGGCTGAGGATGAAACACCTACTGAACCTGTTTTGATTCATGTCCTTGACGAGCTCTACAAGAAGGAACATTACCGGCCGGACGCGGTAATACTGCTCCAACCTACGTCACCCGTCAGAAGAAAGAACAGATTGTATGAGGCAATAAAGTTATTTGAAGATCAAAACGCGGACTCATTAGTAAGCGTTTGTGAAAACCATCATTTTTTTTGGAAGAATCATCAGGCTCCCCTGCCTTTATATAATTATAAAGCTCGTCCCCGCAGGCAGGAAATTAAAGAGGAGGAGCGATGGTATCGGGAGAATGGTTCGATTT
The DNA here is from genome assembly GCF_002802965.1 of Sporolactobacillus pectinivorans. NCBI lineage: Bacteria > Bacillati > Bacillota > Bacilli > Caryophanales > Sporolactobacillaceae > Sporolactobacillus > Sporolactobacillus pectinivorans. The sequence goes on from NZ_NXGA01000001.1 coordinate 1,293,189, forward strand.
ACATTACAAAACTCAGTACTCTGACATCCGGACAAAACCGTCTGGGAGGGAAAATTGCCATGTTTGTTATGGATGAAGATGAAAGTTATGAGATTGATTCCGCAATAGATTTTAAAATGGCGGAAATCCTTCTTAAGGAGCATGAACATGATTATCGATAAAAATTTAAGTACATATATAGTAAACGGAGAAAGCAGCGTGATCAGTGCTTTAAATAAAATCAGTGAAAATAAGCAGGGGATTATCTTTATTCTGGACTATACAGGTACAATGGAAGGCACCCTGACTGATGGAGACTTCAGGCGATGGATCGTGAAGCAGAAGACCATTGATTTGTCCTGCCCGGTTTTCGATATTGCCAACAAATCTTTTATCTCGATGAATCAGGATGAATTGAACGATAACCGGAAGGCGGATTACTTATTCGCAGAAAACAAAATAACCCATATTCCTGTTTTAGATGATAAAAAACGCTTGATTGCTATTGTAGAGAAAGAAACGTCCGGTCTGAAAATAGGGAAGCACGTCATTGATGATCAATCACCTGCTTTTGTCATTGCAGAAATAGGAAACAATCACAATGGCGATATCCGTCTGGCGAAGCAATTAGTCGATGAAGCGATAGCGGCGGGTGCGGATTGTGCGAAATTTCAAATGAGAAATCTGGATACGCTTTACAAAAATCATGGGAACGCGAATGACGACAGTGAAGATCTTGGGTCGCAGTACACCCTGGATCTCCTCAGCAAATTTCAGTTGACGAATAAAGAAATGTTTGACGTATTCGATTATTGTAAGTCTCGCGGAATTATTCCGTTGTGTACACCTTGGGACATAGAGAGCTTTAAGGCTTTGGAGAGCTATGGAATGGATGCTTATAAAGTGGCGTCAGCGGATTTAACCAATCATACGTTGCTAAAGGAAATGGCAAAATCCGGAAAACCATTAATTTGTTCAACGGGAATGTCCAAAGAAAACGAGATCAGACAGGCTATGGAAATCTTGCAGCAGCTGGGTGTCAATTATATCTTTTTACACTGCAACTCCACTTACCCCACACCTTTTAAAGATGTGAATTTGTCATATATGGAACATTTGAAAAAGTTCAGCAATGGTCTGGTCGGGTACTCTGGCCATGAGCGGGGAATTAACGTGGCGATTGCCGCTGTTGCAAAGGGAGCTAAGGTCATCGAGAAACATTTGACACTTGACCGTTCTATGGAAGGAAATGATCATAAAGTAAGTCTGCTTCCTTCAGAGTTTAAAGAGATGATTCAGGCTATCCGGGAAGTTGAATTAGCAACAGGCACACTAAAGAAAAGAGAAATGTCGCAAGGAGAAATTATTAATCGGGAAAATCTTGCTAAGAGTATTGTAACAAATTGTGCGATAGAAAAGGGAGAAATCATCACCCGGAATATGTTGGCTATTAAAAGTCCCGGGAAAGGGGTTCAACCTAACCGCATGAATGAAGTGATCGGACTGGTTGCCAGAAGAAGCTTCGGCCCGGGCGATTTTATTTATGATTCAGATTTAAAAAATGATTTTGTCCAACCGCGGGACTACAGTATCCCGCTTCAGTGGGGGATTCCGGTTCGATACCATGATTATCGAGAAATACTGAACAAAACAAACCCGAAACTGCTTGAATTTCATTTAAGTTATAAGGATCTTGACGAGAAGATTGAAGACTATTTTGATCAGCAGCTCGATTTGGACCTGGTGGTACACGCGCCTGAATTGTTTGCCGGTGATCATTTACTGGATCTCTGCTCCATGGATGAAGCTTATCGTCAGCATTCCATCTCCGAGTTGCAAAGGGTCATTGACATGACAAGGGAACTGAAAAAATACTTCAAGAGAGCGACTCGCCCTTTCATTATCACAAATATGGGGGGATCAACGAGCAATGCGCCTCTGGCACCTACTGAAAGAGCAAAATATTATGAGCTGATTTCTAAAAGCTTGAATGAACTGGACAGGGAAGGTGTGGAAATTATCGCTCAGACTATGCCACCGTTTCCCTGGCATTTTGGTGGACAAAGATATCAAAACCTGTTCATGGACTACCGGGATACAGTTGAATTTTGCCAGGAAAATCAATTAAGAGTATGTTTTGATACATCACATTCCAAGCTGGCCTGCAATAATTTTAAATGGTCATTTAAAGCGTTCATCAAGGATTTGGGACCCTATATCGCGCATATGCACATTGTTGATGCCTCGGGGGTAGACGGTGAGGGGCTTCAGATCGGTGAAGGAGATATTGACTTTGGCATGCTGTTTGATGAAATACAGGAATATGCACCGAATGCTTCATTTATACCGGAAATATGGCAGGGGCATAAAAATGACGGTGAAGGATTTTGGGTTGCCCTTGACAGATTAGAAAAAGTAACAAATATGAATAGCCTGATTAATTGAACAACATTTTTATAAAATGGGCTCGTCGCTTAACCTTGGTGAAGACAGCGCATGATTCTATTTAATTCACAATGACACATCAATCTGTACTTTAAATGTTTAAACAAAATTGGGAGATTAATCTATATGAATATGTTGCAAAAAAAGCTGAATAATCATGACGGAGTTATAGACTATTATCAGAAGTGTATTAGTATTGCCAGAACACAGAAAGAAATCGTTGTTTTCGGTGTTGGCAGGGGTGGAAGAAATGTCTATAAACTGCTTAAAACAAACGGTTTAAAAAATATTAAAGCTTTTTGTGATAATAATATAGCAAAACAGGGAGAAAAGTTTGCTGAATTTGAAATTCTTTCTCCTAGAGAGGCTGCTGTAAGATATCAGGATGCCTGCTTTGTAATCTCCTGCGTTGATAACGTTAATGTGAAGAAACAATTGTTGTCACTTGGAATTCCAGAAAGTTATATCAAGACTTTTGATCTAACATGGTGTGATTTTGGACAAACGGATTTTAACTATATCATGCAACATATAGATGAATTTAATGAAGCATATGAGATGATGGCAGATAACATATCGAAAAATGTCTTTATTGATTTACTTAATTATAAAATGACGCGTGATAAAAAATATGTTCAAAAAGCATACAATTCACTAGAAATCCAATATTTCGATACATTTGTGCCATTCTCGCAAGGACAAGTCTTTGTCGATGTTGGCTCATATACAGGCGATACTGCGGAAAATTATATAAAATGGTCAAAGGGAAAATATGGGAAAATTATTTGCTTCGAGGCGAATAAAGATAACTTTGAAAGATTAAATAAAAATATTGAAAAGAACAAATGGAGCAATATAAAAACCTATTGCATGGGAATATCTGATCAAAAATCCCTGCTTTCTTTTAATACTGTTAGTGCAGGCGGGGGCTACCTAACGGAAACGGGTGAAAACAAAATTGAAGTTGACTCACTAGACCATATGTTAAATGAAAGAGTCGATTTTATAAAAATGGACATTGAGGGAGCTGAATACAATGCATTAATAGGTGCACAAGAAATTATTAAAATGTATAAACCCATATTGGCCTTTTGTGTTTATCATAAAAAAGATGATTTCTTTAAACTGACTCATCTTGTCAAAACTATCTGTCCTGAGTATAAATTTTATCTCAGACACTATAGTTTAACAGAAGGCGAAACAGTATGTTATGCAATAATTTAAGGAAGACGCGGGTTTTGTTGTGCACGTTCGGCAGTTCTGAATGATAAGAAATTTTTATTTTAAAGGTTTTGTTAAACTAATCTGTTGTTTTTCGCTCCAATCGACGGGGTGGCAAAACCAACATTGAACTTTAACATAGGCATTTTAAAAATAACCATAGGTAATAATATTCTTTCTACTGTCTTTTCTTAGTTCACTCATCGAGTCCGTATTGGGAGACTGTAGCACCTGGTTATAGACCAATTATCATTTGCTATATTTGATCTAAATCATTTTCGAGAGATCCTGTTCTTAAACTTTCTACTCAAAAGTCCGATATTTATATTAGGTTGGGGAAGTCAGCTATTTTCAGGAGAGGGAGGAAGCATGGATGCCGAATCTAGAGGCAGGTATTTCTTTCATCTATGCAGACCCGCATGACTCCGGCAACTAACAAGACCCGTCCGATTCGACAAATATCGTGATACAGATGGAGAAAATTTTTTGTGACAAAACTGAATCCATTTGGTTTGCAAGTGAGAGTGGTCCGGGAAATGCCACCCAGAGATTTCTCGACTGATATGGCAATGCCACAATTATGGAAAAATTAGTGATGATTTTTGAGCAGAGTCTCAATCAGCTAAAAAGGGGTGAAAACAGTGACAAGTATAAGCAGTTTAACAACGAGCACAGCAACAAATACGAACAGTTCTACCAGTTCTACCAGCGCTACAAGTCCGAGCTCCTCAAGTGTCACCATTCAGGAAATTAATAGCTTAATTGGTTATACGAATACAAATTCTGTCAGCGGACTTGTGAGCGGTATTAACACCGACAGCATAGTGGCTCAAATGATGGAGTCCGAGGCCGAACCGCTCATTAAATTGGAACAGACTCAGCAGACGATGGAGTGGCAGCGCGACGGTTACCGGTCAATGAACACATTGCTGCAGACGTTGCAGACCAATGTTCAGACGATGCAGCTGCAAGGGACCTTTTTGCAAAACACAGTTAACTCAAGCAATTCGTCGGTAGCAACCGCTACTGCCGGACCGACCGCCGGGAATACAAGCTATACGCTGTCCAATGTGTCGATGGCGACATCGGCATCGATAAACGGTGGGAAGATAGCAAGTTCCGGCTTTGATCCGACAAAGAGCTTGTGGAGCCAGGCATCCAATTTGACGAATGGCGTTTCTTGGACGGCGAATGCTGTGACTGGTGAAGCGACCAATGTGTTGACAGCAGGCAGTACTTTTCAACTGAAGAATGCTTACGTTGACAGTAGTCAGAATACGTCTGTTTCAATAGCCGATGGTTCGGGAAATACGACAGCTACTTATTCAACCGCTGCCGGAAATCTGTTTTTTGGAACGTCGGCAGCTTCCAATGTTGCTGCCGGCACGGCTTACATTAATACGACGACCGGGCAGATAACGTTTGGCAGTCAGATTGCCCAGGGATCGACGATTACGGCAAATTACAGCTATGATACGGCCAACCTTTCAATTGCCACGTATGATTCGAATGGCAATGCCCTGCCCGCGCAGAATTTTTCATTCAGCCCCAACACATCGCTGAATGATATGCTGACACAAATCACGCAATCCAATGCCGGCGTTAGCGCTTTTTTCGATTCGACGACCGGAACCGTTTCGATGACGCGAACTGATACAGGGCAATTGAGTCCGAGTGGAGGACAGGCAATAAATGCTTCAGGCAGTGCACAATCAATAGATTTTTTTAATAATACACTTGGTCTTGGAACAGGTTCTTCTGGCGCAACATACGTGGCCGGCAGCAATGCCCAGTTTACAATTAACGGGCTGGCTACATCGCGCGCCAGCAATACATTCACAATCGGCGGGACGACGATTTCCCTTCAGGGGAATACGACCGGGTCGGTAACCCTGAACGTGACCAACGATACCAATTCGGTCACAACGGCAATTAACAATTTTATCAGCACATACAACAGTACTATCAGCCAGATCAATAGTACAATTGATCAGACACCGAATCCGAATTATCCGCCGTTGTCCAGCATTCAGCAGTCACAGATGTCAGACACGGATATTGCCAACTGGAATGCACAGGCGCAGCAGGGGTTGCTTTCGAACGATAGCATCCTGAGCGGTGCGTTGTCGCAGATGCGTCAGGATCTGTACGCACCAGTCAGCGGAACAAGTGATTCAAACATGCAACAATTGGCGCAGATTGGCATTACAGTAAGTACAGATTACACACAACATGGAGCGTTGGTCGTTTCTAATCCGACGTTGCTTCAGCAGGCAATCAGTTCCGATCCACAGGGGGTTATGGAACTTTTTACAAATCAAAGTACCGACCCTGCATCACAGGGCATTATGCAGCGATTGAGTACAACAATTACAAATACGATGAATCAGGTGGAACAAAAAGCCGGAAATACGAGTATGGCCGATGCCCAGTATTTCCTCGGACAGAATATTGATAATTTAAATACGCAGATCGCTGCGGAGAAGACTAAACTTAGTGATGTCGAAACTCGCTATTACAGTCAGTTTGATGCTATGGAGCAGGCGATACAGCAGGCAAATGCGCAGTCATCTTACCTGCAAAGCTTTGCAAGTAGTAATGGATGATTTTTACAGAAGGTGGTCTAGCAATTGTCTGCAGATGCATATAAAACGTATCAACGTAACACTGTATTAACTGCCCCTCAGGGAGAATTGATCCTGTTATTGTTCAACGGCTGCATTAAGTTTATCAGGCAAGCAAGGGTTGCCATAAATGGTCAAGATATGAGCGGTAAAAATACTTATTTGCAGAAAGCGCAAGCGATCATTCGCGAATTGATGGTCACTCTGGATCAGAATCACCCAGTTTCTGAAAATATTATGATGATGTATGATTATATCCATCGAAGGCTCATCGAGGCTAACATGAAAAATGATCTGAAAATCCTTGATGAAGCAGAGCGGCTTGTCATTGAATTTCGCGACACATGGAAGCAGGTCAATGAAATTACGAAAAAAAAGCAACCACGACGGGATCGAGCATAATTGAATATGCGTGCTATTTATGATCAGACAGTTCAACTCAAAATTTTACTTGATCATTACGACCGAACGAATCGTGAAAAAATGATTGAGGAAATAAAAAAATTATTAAATGCACGTCAAGCCCAGTTGGCTCTGCTGAGCGGCAAGCGCAGCGATGAGGACAAAGCTTGGGGCGAAAAAATTACTGCTTTGAATCAGAAAATTGACGTTGCTCTTGAAAATATTAAACAAGATATTGTAAAAGATATGCATCATTTGAACAAAACAAAGAAAGTGATTAAAAAGTATCGCAATCCATATCAGGGGCCGACGAAAGACGGGATGTTTTTAGATAAGAAAGAATGAGAAAATCACTGAAAGCCGTCAGTGATTTTTTTATTCCCCATTTTTGATTGTCTAAGAAATTATAAAATATCGATCTGTGGATGGCTGACCATTAAACGATCTGTAGAATCGAAATCAGAAATCGGCTGATACATCCCGCTTAGCAGTTGAAACAAAACGTAAAAAAAGTAGTGATAAACTGCTGTAAAAGCGGAATAAGCAGTCGTGTTTTTTTATTCATTCAAAATAAAGCGGCCCATCGGATCACGAATGATCGGATGGGCCTCACATTTTTATTAGATGCTTATTTGTCAGTCAGCTGCAACTGCTGCAACTTTTGTTTGTTCAGCGTTTAAACTTGCCAGAAACTGCAAGTAATTATACGTAGATTCTTTCTCGTCTTCATTGAGCTTTTCAAATAATTCAACGATTTCTTCTTTTTTTACAGACATTTTGAAGTCTCCCTTTTCGAGATATTATCACCGTCTCGGTGCAAACTTCGTGAAAATCATCACAAACTTGTCACCAAAATCAAACTTTTATTTTATCACGACACACCCATTAAAACCTGTGAAAGTGATCACTAACTAATGCAATTTTCTCTTTGTGTAATTTATTATATGAGCTATTCAGAGCACGGTCAATACAAAATGGCGCTTTTAACGCCCGTCTTTCGATTGAAGTTTTGCATGCTATTGGTACTTTTTTTGCATGAATATTTGCGAACGCACGAATGGTATATTTGTGTCGGATTTATGTTGTTGAAAACGCTTTTTGTAAAAATATTTTGAAGTTTGGGAAGGAATCGGGACAGGAATGGCGAAAATATATAGTATCGAAGGGAGGCTTTCTCATGAATCTGAACATTCGAGGAGAAAATATTGCTGTAACACCATCTCTGCAAGAATATGCGGAGAAAAGGATTGGCAAGCTGGAGAAGTATTTCAGTTCGCCGCTGACAACAAGCGCCCGTGTAAATATGCGGGTACACAACAAAGAACAGGTGATTGAAGTTACGATTCCGGTTCAGGGGCTCCTCCTGAGAGCAGAAGTTGGTCAGGAAGATATGTACACAGCGATTGATCTGGTCGTTTCCAAGCTGGAACGTCAGATCAAGAAGTATAAAACAAAGCTCAACCGTAAAACCCGTCAAGACGCACGCCAGGCCATTCAGGCTTCTGGCAGTAGCACAATGACAAAGCCTGCTGAAACGGAAACCGTTGAGGATGCGCTTGAGATTGTCCGGAGAAAAAGTTTTGTGTTGAAACCGATGACAGCTGAAGAGGCAATTTTGCAGATGGATATGCTGGGCCATACGTTCTTTGTATTCAATAATGCGGAAAATGGCGGCATTAATGTTGTCTATCAGCGTAAGGATGGCCGCTACGGCCTGATCGACCAGGAATAACGAACCTTGCAGTTGAAAAGAAATGTCCGGGAGATTCGCATTTTGTGAATCTCCTTTTAAATTGAAGATTTTTGGCGAAGTTAAAAATGGATACTTTAAAATGCAGTTTTGGGGTCGGAAAAATCAGCTGACCCGGTTCTGCTTTGATTTTCTCAACTATTTCCAAGTTTTTCGTTTTAGCGTATAATGATAATTGTTTGTTTTTAATTGGTGCCGGGGTGTTGCGGGATGGTATCTGTTTTGTCGGTGCAGCCTGCCCCCGTAAATTTTGATTCCGCCTGCGAATGATTTAGTGATTCTGTTCCAGACTGACTTTTTTTATTTTCGCATGGCTGATCTCCAAGAAGTGATCCGTTGCCACAGCCCTTGAAGATTGCTACAATAAAGGGACGTATAACGGTGAGCAGTATTGGGATGGACATTTACTATTACTATGGAAGTATTTGATTATGAAAAATGCTGATTGAAGAATGGAAAGATACAAATACCCCGCATGCCGACAGGGCACAGCGTGGAAGTCTAAATGAGGTGTATGCAGGCATGATAGGAATGCTTAAAAAAGTGTTGGGAGATACAAGCCTACGCAAACTCAGCAGGATGGAGAAAATGGCCCACGCGATTGATCATATGGCTGATGATATGAAAAAGCTGAGCGATGATGAACTGCAGGCGAAAACGCCGGAGTTTAAGAAGCGTCTGGAAAATGGTGAGACGCTGGACGATCTGCTTCCGGAAGCTTTCGCCGTTGTTCGTGAAGCATCGACGCGTATACTTGGCATGACTCCTTTTTATGTTCAGCTGGTTGGCGCTATTGCCCTGCATGAAGGAAATGTGGCTGAGATGAAAACTGGTGAAGGTAAAACACTCGTTGCAACGATGCCGCTTTATCTGAACGCACTGGCAGGCAAAGGCGTTCACCTGATTACGGTCAATGACTATCTGGCTTCCCGTGACGCGAATGCACTTGGACCGCTTTATAATTTTCTTGGCATGTCCGTCGGTCTGAATTCATCCGGCATGAACCCTGAAGAAAAAAAGGTCGCCTATGAGGCGGACATCACATATGGCACGAATGCTGAGTTTGGTTTCGATTATCTGCGTGATAACATGGTGCTCTATAAAGAAGAAATGGTTCAGAGACCGCTGAATTATGCGATTGTCGATGAAGTTGACTCCATTCTGATCGATGAGGCGCGTACACCACTGATTATTTCTGGCAATGCAGAAAAGTCGACAGATCTCTATGTGCGGGCGAATCAATTTGCCCGGTTGCTGACCGAGAAGCAGGATTATACCGTCGATCTGAAGACGAAGTCGGTTCAGCTGACTGAGGAAGGCATGACTAAGGCGGAAAACTTTTTCCACATTAAAAACTTGTTTGATTATTCGAACGTCCTGCTCAATCATCATGTGAGCGAAGCTTTGAAAGCCCACGCGATCATGCATCGCGACACAGATTACGTTGTTCAGGATGGCCAGATTATCATTGTCGATCCGTTTACCGGTCGTCTGATGCAGGGGCGCCGTTACAGTGAAGGATTGCATCAGGCGATCGAAGCAAAGGAAGGTCTTGAAGTTCAGAGCGAGAGCAAGACCCTCGCTACGATCACGCTGCAGAACTTCTTCCGCATGTACAGCAAACTGTCGGGTATGACTGGTACGGCAAAAACGGAAGAGGAAGAATTCCAGAGCATTTACAATATGGACGTTATTGTCATTCCGACGAATAAACCGATGGTTCGTATGGACAATCCGGATCTGATTTACAAGACAAGGGACGGCAAGTTCAAAGCGGTTGTTGAAGAAATTACTGAACTGTATCATCGCGGCCAGCCGGTGCTCGTTGGTACGGTTGCCGTTGAGACATCGGAACTGATTGCAAAATTGCTGAAAAGACGCGGGATCCCGCACAATGTCCTGAACGCGAAGAACCATGCGCGTGAAGCAGAAATTATTGAGAACGCAGGCCAGGTCGGATCCGTCACGATTGCAACGAACATGGCCGGACGTGGTACGGATATTAAGCTGGGCGATGGTGTGCCGGATCTCGGTGGATTGTTCATTCTTGGCACGGAACGCCACGAATCACGGCGTATTGATAACCAGCTGCGCGGCCGTTCAGGGCGTCAGGGCGACCCAGGCGAATCAAGGTTCTATCTCTCACTGGAAGACGATCTGATGCGCCGGTTTGGCTCTGACAAGATGAAGAGCATGATGGAACGGCTCGGCATGGACGATGATCAGCCGATTGAAAGCCGGATTGTCAGCAAATCTGTTGAGTCAGCGCAGAAGCGTGTTGAAGGCAATAACTTCGATGCCCGTAAACAGTTGCTGAAATTTGATGATGTCATGAGGCAGCAGCGCGAAATTATTTATAAACAGCGCATGGAAGTTATGGAATCGAAGAATGTTCGCCCAGACATTGAGAATATGTTAAAAACGATGATTGAAAATGAAGTTAAGGCGCATACACCGGATAATGAAGTACCGGAAGAATGGGATTTGAGTGCGGTCATCGATTATCTGAATGGAAAGCTGTTTGATGATGGTGTTCTGAAAGTCAGTGATCTCGATGGTAAAGATCCGGAGGAAATGACTGATTTTCTGTATGAGAAAGCCATCGCTCGCTATGACGAAAAAGAAGAACGGTTTACATCGGAGCGGATGCGCGAGTTTGAACGCGTGATCATGCTGCGGACCGTCGATACCAAGTGGATGGATCACATTGATGCAATGGAGCAGCTGCGCGAAGGTATCTATCTGCGTGCATACGGCCAGGTCGATCCTTACCGCGCTTACCAGGTTGAAGGGTTCAAGATGTTTGAAGAGATGATTGCCAGCATTGAGGAGGAAGTAGCGAGCTTCCTGATGAAGGCGGAAATCCGTGAAGAACCGATTCAGCGTGAGCGTGTGACACACGGGTTGCGCGTGATTTCAGGCGGCCAGGACGATGAACCTAAGAAACAAAAACCGTTTGTCCGCAAGGCACATGTCGGACGCAACGATCCTTGCCCATGCGGGAGCGGAAAAAAATATAAAAACTGCCACGGCAAATAAGCCGGGTATATTGGAAAGTAGGATGAATGATGGATCTACCGGAAATGAAACACGAAATTGACGAGATGGAAAACAATCTCCAAAAATTTAGGGGGTCTCTTTGACTTAGATAGCAAAAAAGCCCGGATTGCCGAACTTGATGAAAAGATGACAATGCCGGGTTTCTGGGATGATAATAACAAAGCCCAGAAAGTGATCGATGAGTCAAATGATCTGAAGGCCAAGGTTGACAATCTTGGCGAACTGGAATCCAGGTTTGACGATCTGCAGGTCGCTTACGAGCTCGTCAAAGAAGAAGACGATGCGGATCTGAAAAAAGAACTTGAGGGGTCGCTCACCGAGGCAAGCAGGGCATTCAATCAGTATGAAACGCGTCTCCTGCTCAGCGGTCCGCATGATAAGAGCAATGCGATTCTCGAACTGCACCCGGGTGCTGGTGGCACGGAAGCCCAGGATTGGGCGTCGATGCTGCTGCGCATGTATACCCGGTGGGCGGAGAGCAAGGGTTTTACAGTTGAAACGCTCGACTATTTACCAGGTGACGAAGCGGGAGTAAAGAGTGTGACGCTTCTGATCAAGGGGTTGGACGCCTATGGCTACTTGAAAGCTGAGAAGGGCATTCACCGGCTGGTACGCATTTCGCCGTTTGACGCTGCGGGCAGGCGTCACACCTCTTTCGTTTCATGCGAGGTTACACCGGAGCTTGACGACGATATCGACATCGAAGTCCGGCCGGAGGATGTTAAAATGGACGTTTTCCGTTCCAGCGGTGCCGGTGGCCAGCACATTAACAAAACATCATCTGCTGTGCGTCTGACCCATATTCCAACCGGCATTGTCGTTAGCTGCCAGTCGGAACGTTCACAGTTTCAGAACCGCGACCAGGCAATGAAGATGCTGAAATCACGCCTGTATCAGCTGGAAGAAGAGAAAAGGGAAGCGGAAAAAGCGGCACTCCATGGCGAGCAGAAAGAAATCGGCTGGGGCAGTCAGATCCGCTCTTACGTTTTCCACCCGTATTCGATGGTTAAAGACCACCGGACCAACGTTGAAATGGGTGATGTCAACCGTGTGATGGACGGTGACCTCGATCCGTTTATCGACGCCTATTTGAGATTGAATCTGTAATTAAAAGTGTTGTTAAAGGAAGAAGCCCGATAATGGAGCTTCTTTTTTGGTACACTTACCCAGGCCTGCACCCTATTGATCCGGTGATAAAGAAAGTCTTCCATTTTTGGAATCTCCTTTTTTCGAAGCACTTTCTCAGTAGAGAAACCGGCAATAGTTAGCAAGTATTACAAACGATCATCTCCTTATATATGATTACTATTATAATGATTGTTGTTGCTGAATGAAACTCGGTTTATATCAGTTTGACCGCCAGCCGTTCATACATTAGAATAATCACATTGTGCTATTTTGAACGTACAGAAGGAGAATGTATATGGCTTTGTTTTGGAAGAAAGACAAGCACGCTGCTGCCCCGCGCGGGTGGCGGGCGATTGTGCTTGACTATTTTTATGTTGTCATTGGTTCGGTGATACTGGGTATTTCATTTAACCTTTTTCAACTGCCGAACCGGATTGCCGCTGGCGGTGTCAGTGGAATCAGTATTATCCTGCACTATACACTGGGCTGGGAGCCCGCTTATGTAATCTGGGGGCTGAACATTCCTCTTTTTATTTGTGGTATCCTGATTCTCGGGCGGAGCTTCGGTTATTTTGATTACGCATTGAAAACACTCATTGGCACGCTGTTCCTGCCGCTTTCTGTTTATTTGACAGCGGGCTGGCCGGTGGTGACACACAATGCCCTGCTGGGTTCGCTGTATGGCGGCATAGGTGTTGGGTTTGGCCTTGGCATTGTCTTCCGCGGCCGTGGTTCAACCGGAGGTACGGCACTCGCCGGGCAGGTCTTCCAGAAATTCACCGGACTCTCGCTTGGAATTTGTGTCTCCGCTATCGACGGGATGATTGTGCTGGCTTCGGCGTTCTTCCTGTCACCGGAATCTGCACTCTACGCACTGATCAGCATTTACCTGCAGGCGAAAATGATTGATGTCGTGCAGCTCGGCTTTAATACAGAAAAAATGGCACTGATCATATCAGATAAGGAGACCGTGATGCGCCAGGCTATTCTGGATGAAATCGACCGCGGTGTGACACGGATTACCAGCCAGGGCGGATACACCGGCGACAATCGCCCGATGCTGATGACCGTCGTTTCACAGAGTGAATTAACCCATCTGAAACAGCTTGTCCGCGCGATTGATCCAGATTCCTTTTTTATCATCACCAATGCGACGGAAGTATTTGGAAAAGGATTTTACACCAGAACCTGATGGTCGGTTCATCGGGTTGTAAATATATTTTAAATCTTGATTTGATCTCGAAAAAATCACTTTCTGTCGAATTTTGAAATTTAAATGTAATATTTTTCATACGGAATGGGCCGGGTGAGAATGGTATAATGAAAATTGTTTAAGTTGTTAAAAGATTGAGGAACAAATACATAGTACCGCGAATGGGCCATCGAGGTGGCATGTTTAGCAAAATTGCGTGACGAAATGACTAAGGATAATCCAGGAGAGAACGAATATCTGGCTGATTGGAACCGACTGATATTTCGTCTGCGGGCGAATGGTTTTTAAAAGTGGGTATGGCCGGATAAGTCTTCAGTGCTTGGGCCAAATCGGTGCAAAAGGAGCAGAGAAAAGTAAATTATGGATGACATGATTGTGATGCAGAATGTCTGGAAAGCTTATCCCAACGGTGTGATGGCACTGAACGGCATCGATCTGTCGGTAAAAGAGGGCGAATTCATCTATGTTGTCGGGCCGAGTGGTGCCGGAAAATCGACATTTATCAAGATGATTTTCAGAGAACTGAAACCAACTAGAGGAAAAATCCTGGTTAATCATAAAAATATTGCGAATCTGAGAGAACGTCAGGTGCCCTATTTCCGGCGTAAAATTGGGGTGGTCTTTCAGGATTTCCGTCTTCTGCCAAAATTAACAGTTTACGAGAATGTGGCGTTTGCCCTCGAAGTGATTGAAGAATCTCCGCGGGTGATTAAGCGCCGCGTCATGGAAGTACTGGATCTTGTCGGACTAAAACATAAAATACGTTCTTTTCCCGATCAGCTGTCAGGCGGCGAGCAGCAGCGCGTCTCAATCGCGAGGTCAATCTGCAACAAGCCCCCGGTTCTAATCGCTGATGAACCGACAGGAAACCTTGATCCGGAGACATCTTGGCAGATAATGGACGTGTTCAAACGAATTAATGAGCAGGGCACGACGATCGTCATGGCAACGCATAATCGGGATATTGTCAACACGGTGAAACACAGAGTGATTGCCCTCGAAGGCGGCATGATCGTGCGCGACGAAGAAGAGGGGGCATATGGTTATGAGGCTTAGGACTCTGGGCAGGCATGTCAATGAAAGTTTCAAAAGTCTGGGGCGCAACGGCTGGATGACTTTTGCATCGGTCAGTGCGGTGACTGTATCGCTCATTCTTGTTGGACTTTTCATGATGGTGCTGTTTAACTTGAATAAAATAGCCGGAGACATTGAAAATGATGTTGAGGTTCGTGTCTATGTCGACCAGTCGGCGACAAAGGCTGATCAGGACCAGCTGGCAAACAGCCTGAGGCAGGTGAAGAACGTTCAATCTGTCCAGTATGAGTCGAAAACTCAGGGGCTGAACGACTTAATGAAAAGCCTTGGAAGCGATAAGAGCACGTTTGAAGATCTTAAAAATCAAAATCCGCTCCCGAATGCTTTTATTTTGAAAACGAAGCAGCCGCAACAGACTGTCAGCGTCGCTGCCCAGGTTAAAAGTCTGCCGCATGTATCAGATGTGCGGTACGGAAAAGGCACCGTTGAAAAAATGTTCCGGATCGTTAATATAGCGAGAAATGTCGGTATTGTTTTGATTTTGGGGTTGCTGTTCACCTCGATTTTCCTGATTGCCAATACAATCAAGCTGACTATCGTAGCGCGCCGCCGTGAAATTGAAATCATGAAGCTGGTTGGGGCGACCAACGCTTTTGTCCGCTGGCCTTATTTTATCGAAGGTTTGATTATGGGCGTGCTTGGCTCGGTTATTCCGGTTTTTCTGGTTGTTATCGTTTATCACTTTGCCTATTACAATCTTGGAGGAAACTTATCCCAGATGTTCATCCGGCTGATTCCATATCAGACGATGACGACAAATCTCAGCCTGCTCCTTGTTGGCATTGGAGCGGTGATCGGTGTCTGGGGCAGCTTGAGTTCCGTCCGTAAATTCCTGAAAGTCTGAGGTTCTCCGGAAGCGGGGAACCTTGATTTTTCTTCTGTTGTTTGGGAACGCTAGAAGCAGGCAATTACAAAGAGAAAATGCAGCACTGCCTTTTTCAAAGACATAATGGACCTGCAGTCGCTCTGAGGAGACAAACTGTCTAAAGTACGGTATTATAGTCACTAAGTTTTGTTTAATGATGCCACTGGTGTCCTGGACGATTGGTGACACTAATGGAGGAGGCAATTTTTATGAAAAAGTTCAGCGTCAAAGTAGTCGTGCTGCTCATGGCGCTTTCCCTGATTGTTGGAGCAGCCGGTTCGTTTGCAGTGTTCAGCTTTGCTCAGGGCCGTCCGGAACCCCGGACGGCGGCTGTTGCAACAAGTTCGGCAGCGTCCGGGGACACCGCTAAAATAAAAGCCATCCATGATCTGATTGAGAAAGATTACTTTCAGAAAGTCAGCAGCAGCAAGCTTTATGACGGCGCCGTACAGGGCATGATCGATGCACTTGGCGATCCTTTTTCCAGCTATATGAATGCCCAGACAGCCTCGGATTTTACACAATCGCTGTCATCTTCATTCCAGGGAATCGGCGCCGAGGTGCAAATGGTTGGCAATCAGCTCACCATCTTCTCATCGATTAAGGGTTCTCCGGCTGAAAAAGCGGGACTCAAGCCTAATGATCAGATTGTTGCGATCAATGGCAAGACGACGGCAGGCCTTGATATTAATACGGCGGTCAACAGGATTCGCGGTAAAATAGGGACGACGGTCCAGATCAAGATTAAGCGCCCGGGTGTCAGCAATGAACTGACCTTCTCAATCAAGCGTGATAATATACCGATTCAGACGGTTAACAGCCGGATGATTCATCAGAATGGCCAACCGATTGGTTATATTGCGATTACCCAGTTCAATGAAAATACGGATCAGGAATTTTTTAAAGCACTGACTTCACTGCAGAATCAAAAGATGAAGGGCCTGATCATCGATGTTCGGGGCAATCCCGGTGGCTATTTGCAGGCCGTGGAAAAAATGGCCAATCTGCTGGTTCCGGATCAAAAACCGATTGTCCAAATTGAGGATCGGGCCGGGCAGAAACAGCCGTTTTATTCGACACTTAAGCAGAAGAAAAGTTATCCGATCGTTGGTCTGATTGACGGAGGGAGCGCGTCGGCATCGGAAATTCTTGCAGGAGCGCTGAATCAGGCCGGAGGCTATCCGTTAGTCGGTGTCAAGTCATTCGGCAAGGGGACAGTTCAACAGGGTATTGAACTGTCTGACAAAAGTGAGCTGAAACTGACCACTGACAAATGGCTGACACCAGACGGCGACTGGATTCATAAAAAGGGTATTCAGCCAACGTACAAAGTAAATCAGCCGGCATATTTCTATGCGACGCCACTTAATTTGAACAAGGGTCAGACATTGAAATTTGATCAGACCGGTCCAAATGTCGCGGATGCACAGAAAATGCTGGTTGCCGCCGGCTTTAATCCGCAGCGTTCGGATGGCTATTTCAGCAAAGCAACGCAGCAGGCTGTTTCAGCTTTCCAAAGTTCTGACAAACTGAAACCAACCGGAATAATTGATCAGAAAACGGCGGAAGCACTGCAGGTTGCTACCTTGAATGCTATTGCTAATCCAAAGAACGACAGCCAGCTGAATATGGCGATCAAAGTCATTGAAAAAGCGATTAAATAAATATAGAAAGCAAAAAGCCGGAGTAGGTGCTCCGGCTTTTTCCATGTTTATTTTTCATAAAAATCAAAGTTACGAAAAACGTTCATACAGCTCGAATAACGTCCATTGTTTGGCTGGGCAAAAAATTCGGATTGGAGACGGATTTTGTAATTATGCGGTTCACAGATAAGGTGCACTTGCTGTATTCTTAAGATATTGGAATATTTATCAGCTCATCGAATTTGGGGGAACAGCATATGGCGGACATCTTTCATTCAATTCTGCTCGGTATCGCATTTTTTTTCTGTAATCCGGTATTATACCTTCTGCTGATCGGTCTGTTTCTGTTCAGTGCGCAGCGTGTGAGGCGTGAGCGGCGTTCGTTCCGCGTCAAGGATTACGGGATGTTCAATATTATCTTTGCCAGCATTGTACCGGGCCTGCTTGCTGGCGTGGCTGGATCCGCTGTACTGCTACTTACTGGCGTGGCGTTGCCTTTTGGAGTGATCGTGCTGTTTTCCTGTGCCTATCTGGTCGTTATGCTGACAGCGCGGCTCCGCTTCCTTTCACCGGCCGTTGCCGGAGGTCTGGTGCTGGCTGTGACATATTTTATGCCGGATGTACGTACTCCCTACGCCATTGTTAATAAGTGGCTGGCCGATATCCACCATGTTAACTTTTTTTCGCTAGGTATTTTCATTGCCGTTGGAATGCTGGCAGAATGCCTTCTCGTATATATATGGGGAGCTAAGCAGCCGTCTCCCCGTTTGATTAACAGCCGGAGAGGCGGCATGGTCGGTGCTCAGGAGGCAAGCGCGCTGTGGATTGTTCCGCTGTTTTTCCTTGTCCCTTCTGCCGGTCCGATCGGCCATATCGGAATCTGGCCGGTCATTCAGGGTGCAGGAAACTCGTTCGGTTTTGCTTTGTTCCCGCTTGGTGTGGGCATTGCACAGCTAGTTACGCATTCGCTTCCTAAACCGGCTATTCGGGTCACCGGGCACTGGCTGCTGATGACCTCGGGTGTATTTCTTGTTTTTTCCGGTCTGGGCGGCTGGCTTCACCTGCCTATTTTAATAGTAGCCGGCGGTGTATTCGCTCTGGTCAGCCGGATCGTACTGCTATGGTATCATCACGAACTGCGCGAAAAACGTCCGTTTTATTTTATCAGGCCAAATAAAGGCATTCGTGTTGTCGGAGTGATTCCACACTCTCTCGGTGATAGAATGGGAATCTTGCCAGGTGAGGAAATCTTGCGCGTCAACGATATTGATGTTAGCAGTACCTACGATTTTTATCAGGCACTGCAAAAACATGTGGCTTATTGCAAGTTGGAAGTAACCGACCGGTTTGGCGAGCCAAGGTTTGCAAAGGGCCCGGTTCACGAAGATGATGGGCATAAGCTTGGTTTGCTGCTTCTGGAATCAGATCATTGGACTGGAAAACTAAAGACAAAACCATGATTTTTATGTCGAATAATATTTGTGGAACGTGATCCGGCATAAAGAGACTGCCCGGCGCTTTTTCCAGCTTATGAAAAGTATGGAATTCAGCTTTGAGGAGTGCGCTGCCCGCAGGTTCTGAAAGCGAGAGCCGGGGGGGCTTAATTTCCCGGATGTTCCATTAAATTTACTGGTTGCATATTTAAGTATGTAAAAAAAGAGTTATTTATTATTGATTTTTGTTAATTGTGTTATGCTTACTTTAAGAATTGAGACATATTAGGAAAGGAGCAAAAAATTAGGATATGAAATCAACAGGCATTGTACGCAAAGTCGATGAATTGGGCCGAGTCGTTATTCCGATTGAACTGAGAAGGACCATGAATATCAAAGAAGGCGATCCGCTGGAAATTTTTACAGAAGATGACCGCATTATCTTTAAAAAATATATTCCGAGTATGGCCTGCCAGATTACTAATGAAGTCTCACCGGACAATCTAGTTCTGGCGAATGGCAAGTTGATTCTCAGCCGGAAAGCAGCTAAATCTGTTGTTGAAGAAATTGAGAAATATATGGGTGAAGATGCACATTTGTAATTTAAAAAAGCTTCCGTGTCGTTTCGGCATGGAAGCTTTTTTTTATGTAAAGAAATATAATAGTGAAAACTTCAACTCAGTTCAGGGGACTCCGGCTAAAAGAAACTTTGGTTAAGAACGTCCTGTGCACAATGCCGAAGTTGTCACACCCTGCGGAAGAACGTCTTTTGGCCTGGCTGGTACCGGGTTGTACATGGTCGTCATGACTAAGGGCTATCCTGCAGCTTGGCCTTTAACAGGTTTTCTTTACAGGAATACGCCCCGTGTGCTTACGCCAGATTTCATGTCCAGTGGGAGCTGAGAATATCTGTTCGCTTTTTCTGCCTTTTTAGGGGGAACATGTGTTATAATTATACTTAACGATTCTTGTGATTTGGAGGGCGAATGAATGGACTTTCAGCTTGTTTCCAATTATCAACCGCAGGGGGACCAGCCTGAGGCGATCCGAGCGCTGGTGAACGGAATTGAAAGCGGCAAAAAACACCAGACATTGCTCGGTGCAACCGGGACAGGCAAGACATTTACGATGTCCAACGTTATTAAGGAGGTCCAGAAGCCGACGCTGGTCATTGCGCATAATAAAACGCTGGCCGGCCAGCTCTACAGCGAATTTAAGGATTTTTTTCCGAATAACGCGGTCGAATACTTTGTCAGTTACTACGACTATTATCAGCCGGAAGCGTACATTCCGCAGACGGACACCTATATTGAAAAAGATTCAAGTATTAACGACGAAATCGATAAGTTGAGGCATTCGGCAACCAGCTCGCTGTTCGAACGGCGCGACGTAATTATTGTAGCCAGTGTTTCCTGCATTTACGGTTTAGGCTCTCCGGAAGAATATAAGTCGCTCGTTGTTTCGCTGAGGCCGGGAATGGAAAAAGACAGGGATGCAATGCTACGGCAGCTGGTTGATATTCAATATACGCGCAACGATATCAATTTCACACGAGGCACTTTCCGCGTACACGGGGACGTGGTCGAGATTTTTCCGGCATCGCGCGATGATCATTGCATTCGCGTTGAATTTTTTGGTGATGAAATCGAGCGGTTGACCGAGATGGATCCGATGACCGGAGAAATTGTCGGTGAACGTGACCATGTTGCAATCTATCCGGCTTCCCACTTTGTCACGGGTCAGGAAAAGATGAAGAAGGCGATCAAGAACATTCAGGCTGAACTTGAAGAGCGGCTGAAAGTGCTGCATGATAGTGGCAAGCTGCTGGAAGCCCAGAGACTGGAACAGCGCACGCGTTACGATTTGGAAATGATGGAAGAGGTCGGTTTCTGCTCGGGTATTGAAAACTATTCCCGCCATCTGACATTCAGGAAGGCAGGTGAGGCGCCGTATACGCTGATGGATTATTTCCCGGATGATTTTCTGATCATGGTGGATGAATCCCATGCTACGCTGCCCCAGGTCCGGGCGATGTACAATGGCGACCAGGCACGGAAAAATGTGCTGGTGGACAATGGCTTTCGTCTCCCTTCAGCAAAGGACAACCGACCGCTGAAGTTCGAGGAATTTGAAGAAAAGGTCAATCAGGTCGTCTTTGTATCGGCAACGCCGGGCGATTATGAACTGGAACATTCCGACAAACCGGTGGAACAGATCATCCGACCGACCGGGCTGCTCGATCCGCTGATTGAAATTCGGCCGATCAAGGGGCAGATAGACGATCTTTTTGATGAAATCAACCTCAGAGTCAAACGGCATGAACGGGTGCTCGTCACGACACTGACAAAGAAAATGGCGGAAAATCTGACGGATTATCTGAAAGGAATGGGCGTTAAAGTACGCTACCTTCATTCAGAGGTCAAAACACTGGACCGGATCGAAATTATCCGCAATTTGCGCCGCGGTGAATTCGATGTGCTGGTCGGAATCAACCTGCTGCGCGAGGGCCTTGATATTCCGGAAGTCTCACTCGTTGCGATTCTTGACGCCGACAAGGAAGGCTTCCTTCGCTCAGAACGCTCACTGATTCAGACGATGGGACGCGCGGCGCGCAATGAAAACGGCAAGGTGATCATGTATGCCGACCGTGTGACGGATTCGATGCGAGTGGCCATGGATGAAACTTCACGGCGGCGAAAAATTCAGAACATGTTTAATGAAGAGCACCATATCACGCCGAAAACAATTAAAAAGTCGATACCGGATTTGATCAAAGCGACCTATGATGTGGAAGATGAAGAAAAAGCCGGCAAGAAAAAGAAACGCAAACTGACAAAGACGGAACGAAAAAAAACAATTCTAAACATGGAAAGCGAAATGAAGAAGGCGGCCAAGTCGCTTGACTTTGAACGGGCAGCCGAGCTCAGAGACATAATCTACGAACTGAAGGCGGAGGGGTAAAAGATTTATGGTATTGGAAAACATTGTCGTCAAAGGTGCTCGCGAACATAATCTGAAAAATGTCAATGTAACGATTCCGCGTGACAAAATGGTTGTTGTTACCGGACTCTCCGGTTCCGGAAAATCATCACTGGCTTTTGACACCATCTATGCCGAGGGGCAGCGCCGCTATGTTGAATCATTGTCGGCCTATGCCCGCCAGTTCCTCGGCCAGACGAATAAACCGGATGTCGATGCCATTGAAGGGCTGTCTCCGGCGATTTCAATCGATCAGAAAACAACGAGCCACAATCCGCGTTCGACGGTCGGAACGGTTACGGAGATCTATGATTATCTTCGCCTGCTGTTCGCTCGCGTCGGTCATCCTTTCTGCCCAACACACGGAATCGAGATCACTTCCCAGACGGTGGAGCAGATGGTAGACCGCGTGCTTGCTTATCCGGAGCGGACGAAACTGCAGATTCTTGCACCGCTTGTTTCCGGAAGAAAAGGAACTCAGGCGAAAGTTCTTGAAGAGATCAAGAAAAAGGGCTATGTCCGGGTTCGCGTTGACGGTGAGCTGCATGAAGTAAGTGAAGAAATTAAACTTGAAAAGAACAAGAAACATGATATAGATGTCGTTATTGACCGGATTATTATCAAATCCGGAATCGAAGGGCGGCTGGCAGATTCTCTCGAAGCTGCCTGTAAGCTGACTGAGGGCCGCGCCGTTGTCGATGTGATCGGGGGGGAGGAGCTGCTTTTTTCCGAGCAGCATTCCTGCCCGTATTGCGGTTTTTCAATCGGTGAGCTTGAACCGCGTCTTTTTTCATTCAACAGTCCGTTTGGCGCCTGCCCGGATTGTGATGGATTGGGGTCGCGGATGGAAGTGGATCCCGATCTTGTCATTCCGGACTGGACGAAGACGCTGGCCGGGGGTGCGATCGCGGCCTGGGAACCAACCAGTTCGCAGTATTACCCGCAGCTGCTGAAAGCTGCTTGTGCGCATTTTGGCATCGATATGAATGTGCCGGTGGAGAAGCTGCCTAAGGATCAGATACAGATTATTCTTCACGGAGCGGGAACGGAGAGAATCCATTTTCATTATGAGAATGAATTTGGCGATGTCCGCGACAAGGAAATGTACTACGAAGGCGTTCTACCGAATATCGGGAGGCGCTACAAGGAGACGACTTCTGATTTTATCCGCGAACAGATGTCGGAATACATGATGCAGAAACCCTGCCCGACTTGCCATGGTTACCGGCTCCGCCCTGAAGCGCTTGCTGTCAAAATCGGCGGGAAACATATCAGTGAAGTGACAGAGATGCCTATCCGGATGACGCTGCAATTTTTCACCCAGCTGGAACTAACGCCTAAAGAACAGATCATTGCCCGCCTGATTTTGCGCGAGATCAAACAAAGAACTGAATTTTTGATTGACGTCGGTCTGGATTATCTGACACTGAGCCGGGCGGCAGGAACGCTTTCCGGCGGTGAGGCGCAGCGAATAAGGCTGGCGACGCAGATCGGATCACAGCTGATGGGTGTGCTTTATATTCTGGACGAGCCATCCATCGGGCTTCATCAGCGTGACAATGACCGATTGATCCATACATTGCTTAATATGCGTGATCTTGGCAACACACTGATCATTGTCGAGCATGATGAGGACACGATGCTCGCCTCGGATTACATCATCGATGTCGGCCCGGGCGCCGGCGAGCACGGTGGCCAGATTACCGCTCAAGGCACGCCTCAGGAGATCATGAAGAATGAACATTCACTTACCGGCCAGTATTTGTCCGGAAGGAAGTTCATACCGATTCCATTAAAACGCCGGAAGGCCACGAAACGGGCGATTAAGATAGTCGGTGCAAAGGCGAATAACCTTAAAAATGTCAATGTCAGTTTCCCGCTCGGCATCATGACGGTCGTTACCGGTGTGTCCGGCTCAGGGAAAAGTACGCTTGTCAATGAGGTACTGTTCAAAGCCCTGGCCCAGAAGCTGCACGGCAGACGGGACGCCCCCGGGGAATTCAGGCAAATTAAAGGAATCAGTGAACTTGACCGCGTCATTCAGATTGACCAGTCCCCGATCGGCCGTACACCTCGTTCCAATCCGGCAACCTATACGGGTGTTTTTGATATGATCCGCGAGGTTTTTGCTGCAACGAACGAAGCCAAAGTGCGCGGATACAAAAAAGGCCGTTTCAGTTTCAATGTCAAAGGCGGGCGTTGTGAAGCTTGCAGCGGTGATGGCATTATTAAGATTGAGATGCACTTTCTTCCGGACGTCTATGTTCCCTGCGAAGTCTGCCATGGCAAGCGCTACAACAGAGAGACACTGGACGTGACTTATAAGGGGAACACCATCGCCGATGTACTTGATATGACAGTGGAGGAAGGGCTCGAATTCTTTAAAAATGTGCCGCGAATCAGGCGGAGGCTGGAGCCGCTGTTTGACGTCGGGCTCGGGTACATCCGTCTCGGGCAGCCGGCCACGACACTGTCAGGCGGCGAAGCGCAGCGTGTCAAGCTGGCTTCCCAGTTGTACCGGAGAACCAAAGGGCGCGCGCTGTACATTTTGGACGAACCGACCACCGGCCTGCATACGGACGATATTGCCCGTTTGCTTCGTGTGCTGCAGGCGCTTGTCGATAGCGGTGACAGCGTGCTGATCATTGAACATAATCTTGATGTGATCAAATGCGCTGATTATCTGATTGACCTTGGACCTGAAGGCGGCGATGGCGGCGGAACCATTGTGGGAAGCGGAACGCCTGAAGAAATTGCTGGAACTGAAGGTTCGTACACTGGAAAGTATTTAAAACCGGTTCTTGAAAGAGACCGGAAGCGGATGGCTGAGCACCTTACCGAACAGAGGCTTGCTGCGGGAAAAGCTGAATAAACAGCAATGAAAATTTTTCCGCCTCTTGCTTTGATTTGGCCGGATTTTATCATTATGGCTTGTTATACAAGCCAAGAAGAGGGTATAGTGAAAAGAGATTAGCCACTCAGGAGGTTTACTATGAAAAAAAGACTGTACCGTTCCCGTGATAATCGGGTAGTTGCAGGTATTCTCGGCGGCATCGGGGAATATTTTAATGTCGATCCGACAGTGATCAGAGTAATTTTTATTGTTCTGCTGGTCGCCAGCTTCTTTTTCCCATGCACGATTGGCTATATTCTTGCTTACTTTATCATTCCTGAACAGGGGGAGTGAGTAAGTTGTTTAGAAACTGGTTTGCCAATTCGCTGCTTAATATCATCACCAACATGATTATTCTTATGACACTGGCGGGGTACCTGCACACGATGGTTCATCTGTCAGGTGTTGGCGCGGCCTTCGCGACGAGTGTGGTTCTTGCTATCCTCAATCTGTTTGTCCGGCCGGTGCTGATTCTGTTTTCGCTTCCAGCTACGATTCTTTCACTTGGATTTTTTATATTCGTGATCAATGCCTTGATGCTTCTTCTGACATCAGCCATTATGGGCCCGGCCTTCAGGCTCGACAGTTTTGGCAGTGCACTGATTGTTGCGATAATTATGGCGCTTTTCCAGATGATTATTCGGACGTTTATCATCAGGCCGCTAAGAAGAGGCTGACCGTTCATCCTGTTTTTTTGTGGAAAAGACGATCATTGATGCTGCCGATGTATGGTAAAATGAAGAAAATATGATGACAGCCGCGGACGGATCCTCCATTGGCGTTTGCCCGCGCCTTGATTGAAATAAGCTTTCGGGAGCGCCGGGCCTGGCAGTGCGGCGCAATGACAGACAGAATGGAGGGAGCATCTCTCCCGGAAGTATGTACGCCTTGCTGGGACGGAATTAACGCTTTCAGAGTGCATGCCAGCCTGCCACGCAGGTGCACGTTGAAGAAGGAACCGGGTGTGGCTTGCCCGGGCAGCTGCTATCGCTTATGGATAAGGTGCGCGTCAGTGAACTGATTGAACATTTTAATTTAAAATTGGTCAGTGGTGAAAAAGGAACCGGACGCGAAATTATTGTCAGTGATATTTCACGTCCCGGGTTGGAGATTGCCGGTTATTTTACTTATTACCCCAGGCGGCGGCTGCAGCTGCTCGGTCGAACTGAACTGTCTTTTTTTAATGAGCTGAGTACGGACGAGCGTTACAAACGTACATCACAGCTTTGCACCGCACAGACACCCTGTATTGTCATTTCACGCGGTATTGAAGTTCCTGAGGAATTTATCATTTCATCGAATAAACGCAATGTTCCAATTCTGCAGTCGAAGATGAAAACGACTCGCCTGAGCAGCATGATTACCAATTACCTTGAATCAAGGCTGGCCCCGATGACTTCTGTACATGGCGTTCTCGTCGATGTGTACGGAGTCGGTGTGCTGATCACCGGTGAAAGCGGCGTAGGAAAAAGTGAAACCGCACTTGAACTGGTTAAACGCGGGCATCGGCTTGTGGCAGATGACTCGGTGGAAATCCGGCAGGAGGGCGAATCTGAATTAGTCGGTAATGCGCCTGAACTGATCCAGCATTTGCTGGAAATCCGCGGACTCGGCATCATCAATGTGATGACCCTGTTCGGTGCCGGTGCCGTTCGGAATTACAAACGGGTTTCACTTGTCATTCACTTGGAACTCTGGGATCAGAATAAGGTCTATGATCGCCTGGGACTTGACGAAGAAAGAACCAAGCTGATTGATACAGAAATCCCACGCCTTGTGCTGCCGGTGCGCCCCGGACGCAATCTTGCCGTAATTATTGAAGTGGCGGCGATGAACTTCCGCCTGAAGAACATGGGCTATCACGCGGCACAGCAATTTTCTGACCGTCTGAATGATACACTGAATGAACGGTAGCAAGTTTGTCCACTATCAACTTCTGATAAGGGGAAATCCAGGGATTGCCCCTCAACTAAGATCATTTTTACATCTGAGAAAAAGGTAAGGTGAGAATACAATGGATCAATCAATTTACCCATTGAATCCGATCGCGCTTCATCTGGGGCCCATTCACATTTACTGGTATGGTATTATTATAGCCTGCGGCGCATTGCTCGGCCTGATGCTGGCCATGCGCGAAGGCAACAGGCGGGGGCTTCCCAAGGATACATATGTTGACCTGATCATGTTTGCCGCACCGATTGCCGTGATCTCTGCGCGCATCTATTATGTCGCTTTTGAATGGTCCTTTTATTCACAACATCCATCGCAGATCATTGCCGTATGGAATGGTGGCATTGCCATCTATGGTGCGCTGATAGGCGGTCTGCTGACAGCGATCATTTTTTGCAGGGTTAAGCATCTGTCATTCTGGAAAGTGGCAGACATAGCTGCCCCGAGTGTGATTCTTGGACAGGCGATCGGACGTTGGGGGAATTTTATGGATCAGCAGGCGCATGGCGTTGCGACGACTCGCGCGGTTCTGGAAAATATGCATCTACCAACTTTTATCGTCAATCAGATGCTGATCAATGGTACATACTATATTCCGACTTTTCTTTATGAATCGGTCTGGGATTTTGCGGGCTTTGTTCTCCTGCTCATTCTCAGAAGAGTCAACCTGCGGCGCGGAGAACTTTTTTTGTCTTATGTTATCTGGTATTCGCTCGGCCGTTCGTATATTGAAGGATTGAGGACAGACAGCCTGATGCTTGGTCCACTGCGTGTATCGCAGTGGCTTGCCGGTGTGCTGGTCATTCTCGGGGTAGGCTTGATTCTGTACTGGAGACTTAGGAAAGAAAAACGTCCCCATTACCTGGATGCCTGATCTTTTTGTGCCGCACCGCAATTTACGGGGCGGCATATTATATTTTTCAAAATGACTGGAGGATTTGGATTGATTCAAACTGTTTTATTCGACCTGGACGGAACACTGATCAACACAAACGATTTGATACTCGCCTCTTTTCAATACACACTTGATTGTTATTTTCCGGGAAAATACACGAAAAAAGATTTAGTTCCTTTTATTGGCGAGCCGCTGGAACTCAGCTTTGGCAGTGTTGATCCTGTGAAAAGGGATGAAATGATTGAGGTGTACAGAGCGCATAACAGCCGGTTCCATGACCGTCTGGTGACCGAATTCCCCGGGGTAAATGAAACGCTGGCAAAACTTTCC
Organism: Sporolactobacillus pectinivorans; assembly: GCF_002802965.1. Classification (NCBI taxonomy): domain Bacteria; kingdom Bacillati; phylum Bacillota; class Bacilli; order Caryophanales; family Sporolactobacillaceae; genus Sporolactobacillus; species Sporolactobacillus pectinivorans. The sequence continues at coordinate 1,321,094 of NZ_NXGA01000001.1, forward strand.
GAAGAGGGCTGTAGACTCGGTGTCGTCTCAACGAAAAAAAGGGATATGGTTGACCGCGGGCTTGAATTCACACACATTGCCGGATACTTTGACACGGTTGTGACGAGTGATGATGTCGCTCGCCTTAAGCCGGATCCGGAACCTGTTGAGAAAGCAATGTCGCAGTTGTCGGCAAAGGCCGAATCAACACTAATGGTTGGTGATAGTCCTTCCGATATACTGGCAGGTTCGGGTGCGCATGTACGCACTGCAGCTGTTGGCTGGTCAATGAAAGGCCGCTCTGTTCTGGAAAAACTGCATCCTGATTATTTGATCGATAGTATGAGCGATCTTCTGCAACTTGTGCGCGCCGCTGAAAATACATCTTTTTGACAGATTAAACCTTGATATAAAATTACGGGAAAAAAATAAAAATTGACTAGAATTTATGTGACTTCAATCACATAAATTCAAATGGAAAGGAGGTATATATTAATTGAGTGATGCAAATCACTTTTTGCTTCCCTATTTATGAAAACGCTTAAATTTGATTGGGGGCCGGCATCATGGTTAAATGGTTGCGAACAAGCAAAACGTCTTCAGTTATCTTACTTCTTTTGCGTTTATGGCTCGGTTGGCAATGGACAACGGACGGGTTTCATAAAGTTTTCGGCGCGAAGCCTTTTGATGCATCGGGATTCATGCAGGGCGCGATTGCTCATCCGGTTACGGGACCGACAGGGAATGTGCTCTATGGACCGTTCAATGCGTTTCTGCAGCACATTGCTCTTCCTGCATCGCCTTTCTTCAGTTTTCTGGTCAAATGGGGCGAATTATTGGTCGGCATCGGGCTAATTCTCGGGACACTGACAACAGCAGCTGTCTTTTTTGGCCTGCTGATGAACTTTATGTATATGTTCGCCGGGACAGTTTCAACAAATCCGCCCTATGTCTTGATCGGTGTAATTATTCTTTTTGCCGGATTTAATGCAGGAAAACTGGGTGTGGACTACTGGGTCATTCCGTGGATTCGCAAAACAGTGGGAGGCTGGTTCGGTAAATCGGTTGCTAAGGGGGAAACGGTCTGACGTTCCGCAAAAATTATTAACTTTGAAAAAAGGCTCAGTGATTTGGTCGCTGGGCCATTTTTACGATCGAAATGCGGGTCGGGATGGCACTGCGGCGTCATTCGCGAGGGAGATACCTCTGGAGCAAACAAAAACTGCACTTCCTCTGTCGTCTGCCCGGCAATTTTTTTCAAAGGCGGAAACAAATATGCTATACTGAATTTTGCGGAGAGAAATCAGGGTTGCAGAGGAAGAAGGATTGTATGAGTAAAGGTGATCATTCGCAAAAGAAACAGGTTATTTCCCTTCGCTATGATGGCGATTTTTTCTATCAAAAAGGGATGACCTGTTATCAGAAAGGCGATCTCGAGCGTGCAAGCAGATATATTGATCGCGCTCTGAAAATAAAACCGAATGAAGTGGAGTATCTTTGTCAGCAGGCGGCGATTCTGTCCGAGCTGGAAGATTACACTTCATCTATTGACTTGCTCAAAAAAATTGTTCACGAGCTTGATGCGCAAATGACTGAATGTTATTTTTTTATGGCAAATAATTATGCTTATCTCGGCGAATTTGACGAAGCGCTCGCTGAAGTAAGAACATATATGGCCCTTGAGCCGCATGGAGCTTTTGCTCATGAAGCCCGGGAATTATTTGATATGCTTTCATCAGAGACTCAGGATATGGACGAGTACGAAGAGCCGCCTTATATCAGTCTTCATGAGAGAGGCAGGGCAGCTCTGGAGCACGGACGATTTGAGGAATCCATTTATTTTTTTAAAAAAGTAATCCGCGAGGAACCGGACTATCTTGCTGCTCAAAATAATCTGATGATCGCATATTTTTCAACGGGTGCCACTGAAGAAGCGCTGGCTGCTGCTGAGGCCGTCCTGGAAAAGGATCCGGGAAATATTCATACGCTGTGCAACCTGGCGACTTTTTTTTACCAACTCGGGGATGATGATAATCTTCAAAAGATTATGGGCCGGCTGGGCAATATTTACCCGATCCTGCCGGAACATTGCGGGAAAATCGGCTCAACCTATCTTTTTATCGGCGACTATGAAAAGGCCTATTACTGGTTGAAAATTGCTGAACGGAGAGGTGTCCGCAGCGATCAGGTCTTTTGCTTCTGGATGGCGCTTTCCGCTTATCATATGAATCATCAGGAACAGGCCGAAAGATACTGGGAGCAGGTGGATTATTTCAGTAGCAAACCGTTTCATCCTTTCAAGTACACGAAAATTCAGGATATGATGTTCGAGACCGGGGCGGAAAAGAACTTTATGATCGGCGATCTGCTCCGGGAGGAAATTTGGGATGGCAGCCGCGGTTATCAGCTTTTTTCATTGTTTTATCTGGCACGGAGTGAAAGCGTGGCCTTGCTCGAAGAGATTTATCAAAAAGGCCCGGATGCACAGATCAAAGGGTTGGCAGGCCGTTTTATTTTAGAAAGGCAGTCGGGGCAGCCAGACGCTAGAATACGGATCATGAGAATCGTTGAGGAGCTCATTGGTGGAGAAAAAGAAGCTATGAAACATCCCGAGTTGTACAGCTTCTGGTTCGTCGTTGATCCCTTGATAGGCTTGGTCCAAATAGATTGCTCAGGTTGGGCTGCTGCGCTCTTTTATTTATGGAAAAAAGAATTCGGGATGCGCATGTCTCAGAAAGCAGCTGCAGATCTGGCCGGTACGACGGTTTACCGCATCCGCAAGCACGTGACGGAACTGACTCGTTCACTTGACAGCAAGTGGGAAGAAAAGCTGATGAACTGACCCCCGGGGTGACAGAAGATGAACTGTTTTGTTACCGAGCAGTTTTCTGGACTTTAACTCTGCCATTCTTTAGCATAGAAGTATCAATTAAGCAGATAATAATTATTACAATTAACAACAATCAGGGAGGATGGGATCAAAGGTGGCAGATGAAGACAAAATTTATGACGTGATTATAGCAGGTGCCGGTCCTGCCGGGATGACGGCAGCAGTTTATGCGGCCCGGTCCAATATGGACACGTTGATGGTTGAGCGCGGTATCCCGGGCGGACAAATGGCAAACACGGAAGCAGTTGAGAATTACCCTGGATTTGAATCAATTTTGGGTCCAGAACTTTCTAATAAAATGTTTGAACACGCAAAAAAATTCGGCGCTGTTTATGCCTATGGCGATATTAAGGAAATCAAAGATGGAAAAGATTTCAAAACGGTTGTCTGCGGAAAAAAGGAATACAAAGCGCGCACAGTCATTGTGACGACCGGTGCCGAATACCGAAAACTGGGTGTCCCCGGTGAGAAAGAGCTGGCAGGCCGCGGTGTTTCTTATTGCGCAGTCTGTGATGGCGCTTTTTTCAAAGAAAAGAAGCTTGCTGTAATTGGGGGCGGAGACTCGGCAGTTGAAGAGGGCACTTATCTGACCCGTTTTGCTTCCAATGTGACGATTATTCATCGCCGAGATCAGTTGCGTGCACAGAAAATCCTGCAAACACGCGCGTTTAACAACGAGAAAGTTGACTTTATCTGGAATACAGTTTGCACGAAAATCAACGGAACAGATGGTAAAGTTTCAAGCCTGACGCTCAAAAATACTAAAACGGGGGAAGAGACCGATTTTCCGGCAGACGGTGTATTTATCTATGTCGGCATGAATCCTCTCACCAAGGCGGTTGAAGCTCTTGGCATCACCGACGAACAGGGTTACATCGTTACCAATGAAAAAATGGAGACCCGCATTCCGGGGATTTTTGCAGCTGGGGATGTCCGCCAGAAGGAACTGCGCCAGATTGTGACGGCGACCGGTGACGGAAGCATTGCAGCAGACAATGCACAGAAGTACGTTGAAAAAATGAAGGACGCGTCGACTGTCGGTTAAGTGTAAATAGATGTGTAACTTTTGTCGTAGGTATCAGGTTATCAATCAGCTCCATTTTTAACCATACTTAACCTCTGCGTAACTATTCTGAAATAAAAGAAAGTTATACTAAAATAGAAATTGACCCCCCTTTTTAGATATTATAATTAATTTAGCGGCGCGTTAAAAATAACGTGCCGTTTTTTTGCAATAAATAAGTTATCTCCAAACTCATTTTTTGACTATCTGTGCGGAATGTGACTCAAGAAGTTTTGGTGTATCCTTTTTGAATTACTTTCTGATCGACTGGTTTTCGAGTATACTGTAAAGGGAAGGCGGCAGTAATGGTGAAATAGATTTGTGGCTCAGGCCCTGCCAGAGACTTGGCTTTGCCAAGTGTTCTTTAGAATTTGCCACATGATTAGAAATTTACAGGTGACGGGACGGGAGAAAGATGAAAGACATCCAAGTGGTGATCATTACAGGAATGTCAGGTGCAGGAAAGACGGTCGCAACGCGTATTTTTGAAGATATGGGCTATTTCTGCATTGATAATCTTCCTCCGACCCTGATGCCGAAATTTATCGATTTGATTGAAGACTCGGACTCAGATAAACTGAATAAACTGGCATTGGTTATGGACCTGCGCGGGCGAGAGTTCTTTGACTCACTGTTCAAGTCACTGGATGCCTTCAGCAAGGCAGAAAAAATCAGGCCTAAAATATTGTTTCTGGATGCTAACGATCAGACACTTGTCAGGCGTTATAAGGAAACACGCCGTTCACATCCGCTCTCGCCTAAGGGACGCCCGGTTGAGGGGATCCGGCTTGAACGGAAGAAACTGGAAGAAGTCAAGGGGCTTGCCCAATACTATATTGATACTTCAGATCTGTCGACACGGCAACTGCGGGATCAGATCATCAGTGATTTCGGCAGTGAAAGCGAATCATTTCGCGTCAATTTGCTCTCGTTCGGTTTTAAGTATGGACTGCCGATTGATGCAGATCTCGTCTTCGATGTGCGTTTCCTTCCAAACCCATATTATATTATGCATATGCGTGAACGGACTGGGCTTGACCCTGACGTGTCAGAATATGTGCTAAAATGGACTGAAACGCAGCAGTTTCTACAGAAATTGATGGAGCTCCTGAAGTTCATGCTTCCACAGTATAAACGTGAAGGTAAGGGGCAGCTGGTGATTGCAATCGGCTGTACCGGCGGCAAACACCGGTCTGTCGCACTGACAGAATGGATTGGCAAAGTGTTGTCTGTCGACTACCCGACAAGTGTGTCGCACCGGGATATTGAGAGAGGATAATCGAAAACAATGACAGATCAGAAAAAAGTTGTTGCCATTGGAGGGGGAACAGGACTCCCTGCAGTGCTCCGGGGTTTGAAAAAATGCCCAGTGGATATTACTGCAATTGTGACAGTAGCGGATGACGGTGGAAGCAGTGGTATGTTAAGAAATGAATTGCAAATTCCTCCGCCGGGGGACATACGCAACGTGCTCGTTTCTTTATCAGATGTTGAGCCGGTATTTGAAAAACTTCTGCAGCACCGATTTAAAACAGACAGTGGGCTGAATGGGCACTCGCTAGGCAACCTGCTTATCGCTGCCCTGACATCGATCACCGGAGATTTTGTCAAGGGTGTCAGGGAAATGAGCCACATCCTGAATGTACATGGCCAAGTGCTGCCTGCAGCCGATCAGAGCATCGTGCTGGGCGCTGTCATGAGTGATGGTTGCATTGTCGAAGGCGAATCAAGTATTCCCATGGCCAATAAAAAGATCGAGCATGTTTTTCTGAAACCTGCAGACATTCGACCGCTTTCGGAAAGTGTGATGGCAATCAGGAAAGCTGATCTGATCACTTTCGGACCGGGCAGTCTTTACACCAGTGTTATCCCGAATCTTCTCGTTCCGGAACTGGCTGCGGAGGTCATTCTTTCCAAGGCAAGAAAAGTCTATGTTTGCAATGTGATGACTCAGAAGGGCGAAACAGACGGATTTTCCGCTTCAGATCATATTATGGCTATTAACCGTCATGTCGGATGCTCTTTTATAGATACAATTATCGCGAACAATCAACCGATTGTGCCGTCAATTCTCAAACGCTATGCTGCGGAAGGAGCAGAACCTGTGTCTGTTGACCGTGAAAAGCTTGAGGCACAGGGACTGAATGTGATTACAGCTCCGCTGATCAAGACGGCGGGTGGCGTCATCCGTCACAATGAGGCAGCGATCGCGAAGCTGCTGATGACATTGTTTACAGAAAAAAAAGTTTGAAGTTCAGGAGGCCTTGCGATGTCATTCGCCGCAGATACCAAAAGAGAACTGACTATGCTGGAAGTTGATGATTGCTGCGCGCGTGCTGAACTGGCGGCTTTGACCCGGATGAACGGGTTCGTATCGATCAGGAGCAAACGTATTGAGCTCGATATAGCAACTGAAAACGCGGCTATCTCGCGGCGAATCTATCGGCTGATCAAACAGGTTTACCACTATCAGATTGAAATCCTTGTCCGCAGAAAAATGCGGCTAAAAAAAAATAATGTCTACATCGTCAGGCTTAAGGAAACAGCGGGACCTTTTCTTCGTGATCTAAGAATCATTGATCAGAGCAGCCAGTTTACACGTGAAATTGCTCCGGAACTTGTAAAAAAGAAGTGCTGCAGGCGCTCATACCTTCGCGGAGCATTTCTTGCCGGTGGCTCCCTGAATCATCCGGAATCCTCATACCACCTTGAAATATTTTCTAATTATGAAGAACACACGTATTCTTTGGCTAAACTGATGAATACGTTTGACTTGAACGTCAAAGTGCTGTCCAGAAAAAACGGGTATATCATTTATATGAAAGAAGGCGAGAAAATCACCGATTTCCTAAGTATTATCGGTGCGAATAAGGCACTCTTCTATTTCGAAGATATCCGGATCGTGAAAGATATGCGCAACTCCGTGAATCGGCTGGTCAACTGTGAAACGGCCAATCTGAACAAAACAGTCGGTGCGGCCATGCGGCAGATGGAAAATATACACCTGATTGAGAAAAGCATTGGACTTGATGAACTTCCGGAAAAACTGCGCGAAATAGCCGAGCTCAGACTGCAAAACCCTGATGTTACACTTAAAGAACTCGGCGAGATGGTCGGAGGTGAACCAATTAGTAAATCAGGCATCAATCACCGCTTCCGAAAAATTGATCTAATTGCCAACCGGATTCGTCAGGGTCAGTAAATAATTGAATCTGCAAAAGCGGTACAATGTGAGGAGGTGAGGGGGATGATTAAAAAAATTGTAACTGTTCAGTTGAAAGATGGCCTCCAGGCGCGACCTGCGGCCTTATTTGTTCAGGAGGCCAGCCTGTTTTTGTCACAAATTACATTGGAAAAAGGTGGAAAAACAGCAAACGTGAAAAGCATTATGGGCGTCATGGGTATCGCTCCGGCCTTCGGTGAACAGTTTGTACTAAAGGCCGATGGACCGGATGAAAATGAGGCCATTGCCGTACTTGCGGGACTGATTGAAAAAGCAGGCTGATCATAACATTTTTGTAAGCGCTGTTATTGACGATTGTTTAACGTATAAGCTTTTAACTTAGAAAGTTCATCCGAAGCGGGCAAGTTTAACCGCAAAAGATGAAAGTTAACTCGAAATAAAAATTTAACCGAAACGTAGATCGACCATCCTAAAATAGAAAATCTTTAATCCAATCTGGAAGAGTGAAATGTAATTTATTTTAATCGAGCCTAAATTGATATTAGTAGGGCCCAATCAGTAAAAAATCGGCCTGAGATCTAACGGTTGTGTGAATTTCAAAATTGAACGAAAAAATTTGAATGAAAAAACCCGGAGCGCGTGCCCCGGGTTTTTTTCTTAACACTTTTTTATGCTTTTGATTTTGGTGCGGTCATAATATCGTCAATCAGGCCATACTTTTTTGCTTCTTCTGCAGACATAAAGTTGTCGCGGTCGGTATCGCGTGCAATGACTTCATATGGCTGGCCGGTTCTCTCAGCATAGATATGATTCAGCTTTTCACGGATATAGAGGATACGCTTTGCGTGAATTTCCATATCGGATGCCTGGCCCTGCATTCCGCCGGATGGTTGGTGGATCATGATTTCACTGTTCGGCAGCGCGTAGCGTTTGCCGATTTCCCCGGCCATCAGCAAGAAACTGCCCATCGAGGCAGCCATGCCGATGCAGATGGTCGATACTTTCGGCTTGATAAACTGCATCGTATCATAAATGGCCATACCGGCTGTAATTGAACCGCCCGGGCTGTTAATATAAAGCGAAATATCTTTTTCAGAATCTTCCGCAGCGAGAAAGAGCAGCTGCGCGACAACGGCATTGGCGACATTATCGTCAATTGCCGTTCCCAGCATAATGATTCTGTCTTTCAGTAAGCGGGAATAAATATCGTACGCACGTTCTCCACGGTTTGTCTGCTCAATGACTGTAGGGATTAAAGGCATTGAACCTACCTCCTTTTATTCGTATATGAGTAACTTTTATCTAACCAAGGACAATAATACATTAAAGGTCAATATAGGTCAAATTTTAAGCTATTGAAATCAGGATTAAAAAATTTTTTCGGGTGTTTAAAATGTAATCGCTCGGCAGCGGCTGGTTCGAACACGTTATAGAATTATTTTATGTTTTTCAAAATATACCGCTGATCACGAGTGAACAAGCCAAATGATATTCCAGAAGCAGTCAGGAGTCAGTATCGCGGGTAAAAAGGCTTCATTCTAGGTTATTTTCCAAAAAATGCTGTTAAAATTAAAAATCATGCGCAGATTACCCCGTTGCATGGCTTTTGAGTGTGCATGCCGCCTGAATCATTAAAAAGTAGAGATAGGCAGCAAAAACGCCCGCAGCTTTAAGCTGTGAGCGTATTTTTGCTAAGGCGGCTCGCCGCGTGATGCGCTCGAAGGGATTCGAACCCCCGCCACATGGTACCGGAAACCATTGCTCTATCCAGGCTGAGCTACGAGCGCATATTATTAACTTGCTTGCTTCACTGACATTTGTTTATTTTAAGCGATTGTCGTCCATTTTGCAAGGCTAATTATGGAAACATGTTTTCTTTTTCGGGAAAATCTAAGTGGGCAGTACCATATGAATCTTTTGCTCAAGGCGTTTACCCGCCCAAATTCGGGCTTTGCGAAAAAATTAGGTGTTCTCATTAGTGCAAGGCTATTCCCCAGCTCATAGGTTATTAGTGTACTTAAAATTACGAGGAGGAACAAATATGGAGGTTTCACCTTACTCAAATAAGCCGGTGCCCACAAATCCATACGCACCGACCAGTCAATATCCTAGTATGAAACCGGAACCGAAGATGCCCGCATGGAATCCAGCGAGCACCGGGCCAGTCGCAACAATGACAAAACCGGCAATGAGCCCATGGGGAAAAACATCGGTCGGGGGGATTGGAAAATGTCCTGTTCCTTCGCCGGGACCTTGCCAGACACTTCATTGCCCGCCGCGGCAGGCTGGTGCGATTTACGATCCGCAGAGCGTCAATGTTCAGGACATCTATAAACCGGTCGTTGTTCAGCATATTCACCCGATGCACACCGAGATCAGGACCCATTATGTTTATGAACATCAGCATTATTATCCGCACACACTTTCCCAGACTTGTGATGAAAGGCATTTTGATGTGCAGTGCGGGCGTCCGTGCTTTCCGATGCCGCACTGCTGAGCACCATCCGATAAAAAGGACCTTCTGCCTTAAGAAGCAGAAGATCCTTTTTTTACTTGCATGGGTTCCGAACAGTGGGGAAGTGTCTGGAAGGAATCCGTGCGCGATTAATCATAGCTTTATCGACTCAGTCAATGCATCGTAAAACAACCGAGACTTCCGTATTTCATACAATTATTTAAAAACCTGAGATGAAATGAGATTTTTATTAAAAAAACTCCTTTTGCGAAAACCGTCGAAAATTGAAAATGAAAGCGTAGCCAGCAGTGCGTTTGATTGATATAATAAATAATAAGAGGTGAGCGGGATGGGACTGGCACTGGTTCAGAAACAGGCGTTGAAACTGAAAATGGCACCGGCATTGTTTCAATCGGTAACTTTGCTTCAGTTCAGCAACGAGCAGCTGTCCGATTATATCATGGGTAAAGCCATGGAGAATCCGCTGCTGAACGCTGAGAGAAGTGATTTTCGGCCGGCCGGTCAGGAATTTGTTTCATCCTTTACACAGGCGGGAGATGGATCGCGGAGCACTTCAGACGTGATTGAGGAGACCGTCGCTTCTTCAAGCGATTATCATGAAATGCTCCACAACGATCTCCATCAGCTCCATCTTGACAGAATCTGCATGGCTGCTGCCGATCTTTTAATCGACAACCTCAATGACAAAGGCTATTTTGACGATGACCCTGTGGAACTGCTCAACGGATATGGACTCGACCCGAAAGTTCCGGAAATGGCGCTAGAAGCCGTGCAGTCATTGGATCCGGCAGGTGTCGGAGCGCGCACACTTTCTGAATGCATTCTGCTTCAGCTGAAAAGGATGATCCCGGCTCAGTCGCTTGCGGAGCGCATCATTTCCGAGCATAGTGATTTCTTTTTGTCTGGCAGCTGGGACGAACTGGCTGAGCGTTTGGAAACAACAGAAAAGAAGATCCAGGCAGCGGTCGGAGTGATAAGAGGACTCAGTCCGAGTCCGGTCAGCTCTATTCAGGATGAGGCGCCGCAATATATCATCCCCGATGTAACAATCAAAAAAAGCGGCGACGGATTGAGCTGTGAGCTGGAAGACCAGTACTTGCCAAAAATCGAACTGGACAGCAGAAATTATGAAAGTTATCTGGAAAGCGCAGACAGTGAAACGCGGCGGTATCTGCGCGAGAAAAAAGAAGAGGCTGACTGGTTGATCGCTGGAATTTCCCGGCGGAAACAGACGCTGATGCAACTGACTGAAATGTTGATGAAAGAACAGCAAGTTTACTTTGAAAATGGAAATCACGACCTGCTCCGGCCTTTTACTATGAAAAACGCCGCAGAACGACTGTCTGTCAATGAATCAACGGTCAGCCGGGCCGTTGCTAACAAGTATATCCAGACACCCTATGGCATGTTTCCAATGAAAAAGTTCTTCGTACGCGCTGTGAAAACGATTCACGGCGAAGTCTCTTCTTTTCAGATTCTTTCGAGAATCAAGTACTGGATAGGCAGGGAGGACCGTGCGGATCCATTCTCCGACCAGAAGCTTGTTCAGCTTCTTTCGGATGACGGGCTCCATTGTTCGAGAAGGGCTATTGCCAAATACCGTCAGGCATCTGGCATCGGTTCTACAGTGCAGAGAAGGTCAAGATAAAGAATGAATGACATGCGACATATTGTCGCGGCAGGCAATGAGAAATGGATCACAAGTCAAACACCGCTTGGCACGTGCTAAGCGGTTTCAATGGCTGGCTTAGGGACAGCTATTGTCCCTTTAAAAAGTGCCATGAGAATGAAAGTGCTGTTCAGACGTTTTATTCTGTTAAATCAGGGGAATACTCAACATGCGAAACAGACACAGGGAACCGGCGACAGAAGAAACGGGTGATGTCAGGAAAAGTGATACTTTTCGAAATTTGCAGACAGTTGTCAGCCTGAAAAAAACGCGTGACATCAACATTTTCTTTACATGTGACCAATTTGTGTCTGAAAGAAGATCACACAAAAGATTTACATGTTATTGCTTGTAAAGGCAGCTGAAAGTTGATATTATGTACGTGGAGCAGATGGGACATAAAATGACTTATGTGGGACATTTTCAGACCGCTTCAGGGTCGATCGAGGGGAACGCTGTGGAACACTTGCTTGATCTTCAGAAAAAGCTCATCCCTGATGTCTTAGACATAATGTCCAGCCGCTACCGTATTCTTCAATCCTTGCACTTTCTTCAACCAATCGGCAGGCGCAGTCTATCATCCCATTTAGGTATGACCGAGCGTGTCCTGCGCGGAGAGGTCACTTTTCTCAACCAGCAGGGTCTCATCCAGATGGCGTCAAGCGGCATGTATCTGACGGAAAATGGGGAGACCATTGTTAGGGACATGGGGACTGTGATGAAGAACATCTCCGGATTGAAGGAGATGGAGAAACAATTGGAACGCGCTCTTGGTGTTTCAAAAGCAGTTATTGTATCCGGCGACAGTGATCAGTACGCGTTGGTCAAGAATGAGATTGGGCTCGCCTGTGTCAGGGAGATTGAACGCTGCCTGGGTGCGGAGAACATCATTGCGATTACCGGCGGTTCCACGCTTGCGGCAGTCGCTGACATGATGCATCCGCTCAGAAAGACACCTCAGGAACTCCTGTTTGTGTCTGCCAGGGGCGGCCTTGGCGAGGAAGCTGAAAATCAAGCGAACACGATCTGCGCGAAAATGGCTGAGAAGGCTGAAGGACACTATCATCTGCTCCACGTTCCCGACCAGCTCAGTGATGAATCTTATCACAGCTTGATGGAAGAACCCAGTGTTCACCGGGTTTTGCAGCTTGTCCACAGCGCGACGATGATCGTTCATGGGATAGGCAGTGCAAGAACAATGGCGATTCGCCGCCATGCCGGTGAAGAAGTTCTCAGACAGGTCGACACGGAACATGCTGTGGCCGAGGCTTTTGGCTATTTCTTTGATCAGACGGGCCGTGTGATCCACAAGGTTCAGACGATTGGGCTCCAATGGGAAGACCTTTTTGGTGCACGTTCCGTGATTGCCGTAGCCGGGGGCAAGTCTAAGGCTGAGGCAATTAAGGCTTATTTCAAGAGGGGTCCCGATTCCGTACTAGTGACGGATGAGGGCGCCGCGCAAGAGATTTTAAAAAATTTTTAAACCATTTAGGAGGTCATCTTCGTTATGACAGTAAAAGTTGGTATTAACGGTTTCGGACGTATCGGTCGTTTGGCTTTCAGAAGAATTCAGAATGTTCCTGAACTGGAAGTTGTTGCAGTTAACGATCTAACAGATCCGGCAATGCTTGCAAACCTGCTGAAATATGATACAACTCAGGGTCGTTTCGACGGCGAAGTTAAGGTTGAAGAAGGCTACTTCGTTGTTAACGGCAAAAAAGTAAAGGTTCTTTCACAGCGTGACCCGGCAGAATTGCCATGGGGCGAACTCGGCGTTGATATCGTTCTGGAATGCACCGGCTTCTTTACTTCTAAAGACAAAGCAGAAGCTCACCTCAAAGGCGGCGCTAAGAAAGTCGTTATTTCCGCACCTGCTAAGGGCGATATGAAGACAATCGTATTCAACGTTAACCATGATACATTGGACGGCTCGGAAACAGTTATTTCCGGCGCATCCTGCACAACGAACTCTTTGGCTCCGGTAGCTAAAGTTCTGAATGATCATTTTGGTATTGAAAAAGGCCTGATGACAACGGTTCACGCTTATACCGGTGATCAGATGACATTGGACGGCCCGCACAGAGGCGGCGACCTTCGTCGTGCACGTGCCGCTGCTGAGAACATCGTGCCTGCTTCTTCAGGTGCTGCACAAGCAGTTGCACTTGTTATCCCTGAACTTAAAGGCAAATTCAACGGCTCTGCTCAGCGTGTCCCTGTTAAATCGGGTTCAACAACGCTGCTGTATGCAACGCTGGAGAAGAATACTACTGTTGAAGAAATCAACGAAGCTGTGAAAGCAGCAACCAACGAAACCCTCGGCTACAATGAAGACCCGATCGTTTCTTCAGACGTTATCGGCATCACTTACGGTTCTCTGTTTGATTCAACTCAGACGAAGGTTCTCGACGTCGACGGCAAGCAGCTTGTTCAGGTCGTTGCGTGGTACGATAATGAAATGTCCTACACTTCACAGCTTGTAAGAACTCTGGAATACTTTGCAAAACTTGCAAAATAATTCAGCAAGAAATTTTTGAATAGCACCTGAATAGCGGAAACAAAGTTGTTTCCGCTATTTTATCATGATACGAAATCAGTCCAGACACCTTTGTTTATAGATTTAGGCGAATTTTGTATCGAAATAAAGTGGAAAGAGGGTTTTGACATGGCAAAGAAAACCATTCGTGACATTGACGTTAAAGGCAAGAAAGTTTTTTGCCGCGTTGACTTCAATGTTCCGCTAAGCGGCAGTACTGTTACAGATGATACGCGTATTCGTGCCGCTCTGCCGACGATCAACTATTTGATCGAAAACGGTGCCAAGGTAATTTTAGCTTCGCACCTCGGCCGCCCGACGCCTGAAAACAAAGAATCACTTCGCATGAATCCCGTCGCTGCCCGGCTGAGTGAACTACTCGGCAAACCGGTTGCAAAAACTGATGAAGTTGTCGGACCGGAAGTTGAAGCTGCCGTTGACAAGCTGAAAGAAGGAGACGTCCTTCTGCTTGAAAACGTCCGTTTTGAAAAAGGCGAAAAGAAGAATGATCCGGAACTTGCCAAGGCTTTTGCCGCACTGGCTGATGTTTATGTCAATGATGCGTTCGGATCGGCCCACCGCGCCCATGCTTCAACGGAAGGCATTACTAAATATCTGCCTTCTGTTGCCGGTTTCCTGATGGAAAAGGAACTGAAGATACTCCTTGCTTCACTTGAGAATCCGAAACATCCTTTTACAGCAATTATCGGGGGAGCTAAAGTTACCGACAAAATTGGTGTCATTGAAAACTTGCTCGACAAGGTTGATACACTAATCGTCGGTGGCGGTCTCTCCTATACTTTTGTCAAAGCTCAGGGGTACGGCATCGGCACATCGCTGCTTGATGCGGACAAGCTGGACATGGCAAAGAAATTTATGGAAACAGCCAAGGAAAAAGGCGTTAAATTCCTGACGCCGATTGACACGGTTATTGCCGATAAGTTCGCAGCTGATGCCAATGTCAAGACTGTAGACATCGACAAAATGCCGGAAGGCTGGCTTGGCGTCGACATCGGACCAAAGACGGTTGCTCTCTACACCGATGCCATCAAAACGTCCAAACTGGTTGTCTGGAACGGGCCGATGGGTGTATTTGAAATGGACCCGTTTGCGAAGGGAACTGAAGCAGTTGCCGAAGCGCTCGCTGAAGCAACTGACGCAACAACGATTATTGGCGGCGGCGACTCTGCTGCAGCTGTTGAAAAATTCCATCTTGCAGACAAAATGAGCCACATCTCTACAGGCGGCGGCGCTTCTCTTGAATTAATGGAAGGCAAGGTACTTCCTGGCGTTGCTGCACTGGATGACGCTGAATAAGAGAACTAAGAAAATAATTGCAAGAAAGGATGAGTGTCTTACATGTCACGCAAACCGATTATTGCCGGCAACTGGAAGATGAACAAGACGGTTAAGGAAGCACATGAATTCGTTGAAGCGGTCAAGGACAAGGTTCCTTCATCGGATGTTGTGGATTCTGTGATTGCCGCTCCGTTTCTTGCCCTTGACCGCATCGTTGCCGATGCAAAGGGTTCCGATCTGAAAATCGGAGCTGAAAACGTACACTTTGAAAATTCAGGTGCTTATACGGGAGAAGTCAGCCCTGTTATGCTTGAAGAACTTGGCGTTGATTATGTTGTGATCGGCCACTCTGAAAGAAGAGCTTACTTCGCAGAAACCGATGACACGGTTAATAAAAAGGTTCTCGCTTCGCTCGCACATCATCTTATTCCGATCTTCTGTGTCGGCGAATCACTGGATGAACGGGAAGGCGGAAAATGGCAGTCCGTGATCAAGAATCAGGTAACCAAGGCATTTGCAGGTGTACCTGCGGATCAGGCTCCGTCCGTTGTTGTGGCTTATGAACCGATTTGGGCGATCGGAACCGGCAAATCTGCTACTGCAGATGATGCCAACGAAGTTTGCCACTTTATCCGTGAAACGATTGCGGGGTTGTACGGAGAAGCAACTGCCGAGAAAGTCCGCATTCAGTATGGCGGCAGTGTAAAGCCTGCCAACATCAAAGACTTTCTGGCTCAGTCTGATATTGACGGCGGTCTGGTCGGTGGTGCAAGCTTGCAGCCTGAATCGTTCCTTGCACTGCTTGACGGTGCTAAAGCCTGAACTTTCGCATGATGCGATGATTTCGAAGACTGAAGTACGGCTACATCGTATTTTTCCCGCACCGGACCCTGCTCTTTGTCCGGACATTGGCTGGTTTCCGGCTGCGGCATTTAAAAAAATAAGACAAAAATAAGGAGAGATACAGATGTCTCAAATTACAGATGTTTACGCTCGTGAAGTCCTTGACTCACGCGGCAATCCTACTGTTGAAGTTGAACTTACCACAGATCTCGGCGGCTTTGGCCGCGCACTTGTGCCAAGCGGTGCATCAACCGGCGAACACGAAGCTGTTGAACTTCGCGATGGTGACAAGAGCCGTTTCGGCGGCAAAGGCGTTCTAAAGGCTGTAAAGAACGTTAACGATATTATTGCCCCTAAGGTTATCGGCCTGGAAGTTTCCGAACAGGTTGCTCTTGATCAGGCTATGATCGATCTTGACGGCACAGAAAATAAGGGTAAATTGGGTGCCAACGCTATTCTTGGCGTTTCATTGGCTGCTGCAAACGCCGCTGCTGATGAACTTGGTATTCCGCTGTACCGTTACCTTGGCGGTGTGAACGCAAAAGTTCTTCCTACGCCAATGATGAACATTCTGAATGGCGGCAAGCATGCTGACAACAGCGTTGACTTCCAGGAATTCATGATTATGCCTGTCGGCGCAGATTCAATCAAAGAAGCTGTTCGCATCGGTGCCGAAGTTTATCACGCACTGAAATCTGTTCTGTCAGCTAAGGGCCATCTGACTGCTGTCGGTGACGAAGGCGGTTTTGCTCCTAACCTGAAGAACAATGAAGAAGTGCTTGACACAATCCTTGAAGCTATCGAAAAAGCGGGTTACAAACCAGGCGTTGACGTTAAACTGGCTATCGACCCAGCTTCCTCTGAATTGTTTGAAGACGGCAAGTACAACTTTAAAGGCGAAGGCGTTGTCAGAACAACTGACGAAATGATCGAATACTACACGAAACTGGTTGAAAAGTACCCGATCATCTCGATCGAAGACGGCCTTGATGAAAACGACTGGGAAGGCTGGCAGAAACTGACCAAGGCTCTTGGCGACAAGGTTCAGTTGGTCGGCGATGACCTGTTCGTTACGAACACGGACTACTTGAAGAAAGGCATCGACCTTGGCGTTGCCAACTCGATCCTGATCAAGGTTAACCAGATCGGTACATTGACTGAAACACTGAACGCGATTGAAATGGCTCAGAAGGCCGGTTATACGGCTGTTGTTTCACACCGTTCAGGTGAAACGGAAGATACTTCGATTGCTGATATCGTTGTTGCAACGAACGCCGGTGAAATCAAGACTGGTTCTCTCGCTAGAACAGACCGTATCGCTAAGTACAACCAGTTGATCCGGATCGAGGATGGTCTCGAAGGATCCGCTCAGTATCTTGGCAACGATTCATTCTACAACATTAAATAAACAAAGATTCGGCTTAAGCAGTTCTGAAAAACGGAACGGACTCCAGAAGGGGGTCACGCTCCGTTTTTTATTGCCATTTTTTAGATTACGTGCTACTCTCAAGGTTGAAAATCACACAAGTTTATTTCAAAAATCAGCAATAGCAGTTTGCTATAAAGGGATGATCGTGTGATCCACTATTCAGAAGAGAATTTTATGAAAAATCAGCAATTTCCATTCTGCATCAGTGTTGAGGAACTTCAGGGCGGGGAAATTTCAGACCGGCATGACTATGACTTTTCCGAAATCATTTATGTAGCCAGCGGTAGCGGGACCTATTTGTATCGTGAAACGACTCTTCAGATCGCCAAGGGGGATGTTTTAATCATACAGCCAGGGCTTGCTCATGCCTATGGCGCACATCCGGATTCGAATCTGCGGATCTACCGCGTTATGTTCCAGCAACGTTTACTGAATCGTGAATGGCCGGCGTTAAACCACGCTGCCCCTTTCATTGACCCTATTTTTATTGATCCGTTTTTCTGTGGAAACAAACAATTAAAGTCCCATATCTCTTTAAAAACAAAAGAACAAATTGAACTGACTATACTGCTCGACCGCATGGTAAGCGAGTATTTGCAAAAATCGTGGGGTCACCACTGCATGATCCGGATGCTTCTCGTGGAGATTTTTCTTTTTCTGGGAAGATGGTCAAAGGATGATCGAGGGCTGGATTCAGACACGGCGGGTACGAAAAAGGATGTGTTCAGTAACGTATGCGTCTTTATCAAGCAACATTACATGCAACAAATCAGCCTGGAAGAAGTCCGCAATATGTGCGGCATGAGCCAGTCTACGTTTACAATGAATTTTAAAAAGATGACGGGCTTTTCTTTTATTGACTACCGGAACAGGGTTCGTATACGGGCGGCAAAGGAGCTGCTTGAAAATACGGATCTGGCGATTATTAACGTTTCCCAGAAAGTCGGTTTTGATGATCTCAGTAACTTTGACCGAACATTCAAGCGCTTTGAAGGTCTTTCCCCATTAAACTATAGAAAAAGTAAATCGAGTCTTTAAACCTGTATCTGTCCCACGTTTGCATTTCTTCTCTATCTTGTTAAAAAATAATTTATCATTATTCAAATTATTGCCCAATTATCCCCCTGATTTTAGCGGATATGCTGGATTGGTCGGCATATCTGCACAGCTTTTCTACGACAAAGGACTTACTATTCGATATGTAAAAACAATTTGTTATCATACTACAATAAAAAAGTCTGGAAAGTGGGGGAGATTAGTGGCAAGTCCTAATGTTTTTAACACCTTTCATTTTATGGTTCTTCATTTCCCAATTGCCTTGATCGTGGTAAGCTTTCTCTGCGACTTGGTTGCTTCTTTTGTTAAAAAGTCGAAATGGAACGGCATTCTGAAAAAAGCAGGATTCATTACTCTGGTGTTCTGCGCTGTGACCGGCATCGTTACGTGTTTGGCAGGCCTTATCGCTGCGGTATCTCTGCATCTGCTTGGAACGATCGGCGCGCACGCAACAAAGGGTATTGAATTCACGATTTATGTGACGCTTCTGGCTGTTGTGAGACTCGTATTCGCAAAAACAAAGAAAATCGATATTGGAGACAATCTTTTTTATCTGATCTTTTCTCTGGTTGGCGCGATTCTGGCTTTCACACTCTTCAAAATTTACCGTTATCCGCACTGGGGCGTTCTTCAATTCACGGTACCGTTTGTCATCACCGGTTTTTTGGCAGATATAGCTGCGCTGATCTGGAAAACGAAGAAGTGGGCTAAAAGCCTTCAGGAAATCGGCTACACTTTCCTGATTCTTGGCACAGTCACCATTATCGGAGCCGTCATCACAGGTTACATGAGAGCCGCTGAAATGCCGGCGCTGATGCAGGCGGATCCGAAAAAAAATTACTACAACCCGGCTGCACTTCATATTCATGAAATTTGGGGCGTCATTACGATGATCGCTTTCATTGTACTTAGTGTCATCCGTTCTTTCTATCACTTTAAGTTTGAAGCTACAAGCTTGGTAAAGGGCAAAACAATCTTCATTGTTGGAGCAGTTATCGGCATTGCCATCATTTCAGTTGCTTCGCATCTGGGCGGTACAGTTGCCCTGTTTCCAGGGCTGTTTGGTAAATAACAGCCTGCACTGAAATAATGAGGAAGTCCGAGCCCGGGCTTTCTCTTTTTTAATTAAGCTGTCGTACAATCTAAAACCATTTTTGTCTGATCTTTACATTTGAAAAACTTATATTTTAATACAAACCACGATGCATGTATGTGATTAATGTCATATTCAACTTGTCTGAAAGCTATTAAAATTTAACATAAATGTGAAATTTAACTGACTTATAATTATTCATAATTGATTGATCGGCCGTTCAATTTATCGCTTACGAGCAGAAGACAACTTATAGAGGGGAAGCGAATCACTTGAAAAAGGGTGAACCGACGATTTATGAAAGCGTATTACAGCAAGGTTACTCGCGACGAACTTTTCTGAAGATTTGTGCAACATTGGCGGCAGCAATGGGGCTGGATTATTCACAAACCGGAACCGTCGCCCATGCGCTGGAAACCAAGCAAAGGATCCCGGTGATCTGGCTGCAGATGCAAGACTGTACCGGCTGCTCAGAATCATTTATTCGTTCATCCTACCCCAAGACTGAGAGTGTCATTTTTAATATGATATCTCTTGAATATATGGAACTCCTGACTGCTGCTGCCGGTTTCCAGACTGAGGAAGCGGAACAGAATGTTTTGAAGAAATATAAAGGAGAATACGTACTTGCAGTGGAAGGCAGCGTCCCGCAGGAAGCAGGTTACCTTACCATCGGTGGCCGGTCGGGAGAGGATCTGCTGAGGGAAGCCGCACAGAACGCCAAGGCAATCCTTGCATTTGGCACTTGCTCCTCATGGGGCGGGATTGCCAAGGCAAAACCCAACCCGACCGGGGCCCAGCCTATATCGGCTGTGTTGAATGGATTCCCGATTATACGCGTGCCTGGCTGCCCCCCTATTGCGGAGGTTATGACCGGAGTACTGGCGCAGATTGTAACTTTCGATCAACTGCCGGAAACGGACATGTTTGGCCGCCCCAAGGCTTACTATCGCCACCGCATCCATGATAAGTGCAATCGCAGAGCTTACTTTGACGCCGGCCTGTTTGCAGAATCCTTCGATGATCCGAATCTGAAAGCCGGATACTGTCTATACAAGCTCGGGTGCAAGGGCCCGACCACTTATAACTCGTGTGCCGAACTGCGCTGGAACGGCGGTGTCAGTTACCCGATCCAGTCCGGCAATCCGTGCATTGGCTGCTCTGAAGCCGATTTTTGGGATAACGGACCGTTCTATTCACATTTTGCCAAATTGCCATTGACACAGACGACGATCAATCCGGAGAAGTGGGGTGCTGCAATTACCGGAGCGGCACTTGTCGGTGTCGGGGCGCATGCCGGAATAACAGCTGCCGTAAAGCATCATAAAGAAAAGCAGCAGGATAAGGGTGATCAGAATGAGTAAGCGGGTAGTTGTCGATCCAATAACGAGAATAGAGGGGCACCTGCGTATTGAGGCAGATGTTCAGAATGGAAAAATTACCGATGCGTTCAGTTCCGGGACGGCGATCCGCGGTATTGAGCTGGTTGTCAAGAATAGAGATCCCCGGGATGTCTGGGCTTATGCGCAGCGCATCTGTGGCGTGTGCACAACGGTTCATGCACTGGCAAGCATCCGTTCGGCGGAGGATGCACTGGGCATTCGCGTGCCGCAGAACGCGAACCTGATCCGCAACATTATGAACGCAACGATTATTCTTCATGATCATGTGGTCCATTTTTATCATTTACATGCGTTTGACTGGGTTGATGCACTCAGCGCGTTGAAAGCGAATCCGAATGAAACAAGCAGAATTGCGCAGTCCATTTCACCGTGGCCGAATACTTCACCTGGCTATTTCAAAAGCGTCCAGCAAAAAATTCAAAAAGTTGTCGACAGTGGACAGCTCGGTGTGTTCGCCAACGGTTACTGGGGACATCCGGCTTATAAATTACCTCCGGAGGTCAACCTGCTTGCTGTCGCCCATTATCTTGAAGCACTGGATTGGCAAAAGGAAATCGTTAAAATTCATACGATTTTCGGCGGAAAAAATCCTCATCCGCATTACTTAGTTGGCGGTATGGCAACACCGCTGGATATTAACATGGATAACGGTATTCATTCAGAAAAGCTGGAACAGATTGATCAGCTGATTTCACAGGCTCACGATTTTATCAATCAGGTTTATTTGCCTGATCTTCTGGCTATCGGTTCTTACTACAAAGATTGGGGGAGTAGAGAAGTTGGCGGCGGCTTGAACAACTATCTCTGCTATGGAGATTTTTCGACAAAAGACATCCATGATACTCAGCTGTACAGGGTACCAAGAGGAATCATTCTGGGCGGCAATATCAACGAGGTTCTGGACGTTGATCCCCGTGATTCGAACCAGGTCAGCGAACTGATTGATCATTCATGGTATACCTATGACGGCAAGGGAGCCGGCGGCCGCCACCCGTGGAAGGGCGAAACGACCATGAATTATTCAGGTCCGAAACCGCCGTTCCAGCATCTTAATATGAATGAAAAGTACAGTTGGGTCAAATCCCCGCGCTGGAAGGGCAATGCGATGGAGACAGGCCCGCTTGCCCGGATTCTTGTCGGTTATGCCGCCGATAAAGGGGACTACCGCGCTATTGTCGACGACACATTGAAAAAACTTGGCCTTCCTGTTTCAGCGATGCATTCGGCACTTGGGCGGACGGTCGCACGTGGATTGGATGCACAGATGGTTGTCGGATGGCTTCGTGATGATTTTAACAGTCTGATGAATAACATTAAAAATGGTGATCAGACGACTTTTGATAACTCGAAATGGGAACCGAAAACATGGACCGCTCACGCATTGGGCGTCGGCACCGTCGAAGCTCCGCGAGGTGCACTCGGTCACTGGATTGAGATAAAAGATGGAAAGACGGCGAATTATCAGGCTGTTGTTCCGACGACGTGGAATGCATCCCCGCGTGATGATGCAGGAAACATCGGAGCCTATGAATCTTCGCTGAAAAATGTTCCGGTAGCCGATGTGAATAAACCGCTTGAGATTCTTCGCGTGGTTCATTCATTCGATCCGTGCCTGGCCTGCGCTGTCCATCTGACGGATCTGGAGAATCAGAAGCTGACCTCGGTTCACGTGGAATGAAAGGGGAAAAGCAATGAAAACTCTGACGGACATTCCGCCGGCCATCCGGCGGAAAATGGAGAAAGAACGACTTGAAGACAGAAAAACGGAAATGGCTGCGCAGCGTGCTGTAGATGCCCGTGATCGGAATTCAGTCTATGTCTGGGAACTGCCGATCCGCATTTTCCACTGGGTCAACGCGGGTGCAATCATGATCCTGATGATTACCGGAATCTATATCGGCCACCCTTTTATCACACCTGCAAATAATGGTGAAGCTTACTATAATTTTCTGATGGGATGGGTCCGGGACATCCACTTTTTCACGGCGTTTATTTTTACTGCCAATCTGATTTTTCGCTGCTACTGGACATTCAGGGGCAACCATTATGCTAAATCTCAGATTTTGCAGAAGAGTTTCTGGACCGGGCTGATTGAGACAGTGAAAGGTTATCTTTTTATCCCTAATCATAAACCGCACTATATCGGGCATAACCCGCTGGCTCAATTCAGCTATTGGCTTTTTGTCGGTGTTGGATCCGTGATCATGGTATTTACTGGTTATTACCTGCTCTTTCAGCCGCAGCCGGATACCATCTATGGCAAAGCATTTGCCTGGGTTCCTTTTGTGTTCGGCGGTTCGGATTTTACTGTGCGGTCCTGGCATCACCTTGTGGCATGGGGTTTCATGCTTTTTGTGGTCATTCATGTGTATATGTCGATCCGTGAAGACTGGCTCAGCAAAAACGGAACGATGTCGTCGATTTTTACCGGCTATAAATTTGAACCGGCGCATCGCGCTGAAGAAAGGGCAAATGCTGCGGTACCGGTCCGGACTATGACGGCCGCAATTGTTGACGAAGCGCGGAAGATTACGGTTCTCGGCATTGGAAATGCGCTCTATACCGATGAAGGACTGGGCGTCCAGATTCTTCCCCGTCTTGAATCAGCGCTTAAAGGCGTTGCAGATATTGAGTTCATTGATGGAACGACTGAAGGCATGCAGCTGCTTGGGCCCGTTGAAGCCACTCAGGCACTGATCGTCATTGACGCGATTAATGCCGGTAAAGAACCCGGGACATGCATCAAGTTGGAAAAGAAACAGATTCCATCTTTCAACGGGATTAAGATGTCCGTGCACCAGATCGGTTTTCAGGAAGTGTTGTCAGCAGCGCAATTGCGTGACCGCCTTCCAGAGAAAATGGTCATGATCGGCATACAGCCGGCATCATTAGAACTCGGTACCGAAATGAGCCCAACCGTGCAATCAGCTATACCGGGCCTGATCAAGCAAGTCAAAAAACAAATTCATGAATGGCGTGATGACTGATGGATCGTCGTTCTTTTATAAAAGAGCTTGCCCAGAGCCTGACAGAAACCGGAAAAGAGATTATTTATCCTTTTTTTGAAGATGATATCGGCAAGCTTGAGCGGGCGGCTAACATTCTGAACGGGATTAGCTGGCACCCCCTTGAGACCATCAGCTCCGGCTATCAGGAACAGTTCTGCGGAGGAGAAATCATCTGCCTTTACCTGTCGGGAAATAGTCTTACTGCATGCAGTAAGAGATGTCCCGACTGCTGTGAAACATTGCAATGGCTGGCCTATGAACAGCGGCTGGCATGCGCCGCCTGCGGACACAACTATTCTTTCCTCAATAAGGAGGGCTCACTACGGCCTGATATCTTTTCTGTAAAAAAAGAAGAGGAGTCCTGGTGGGTGGCACTCCCGGACAAGGGAGTTTCCGCGCATGCATGAAATGGGACTGATGGAAGATGCGCTGCAAATGGTTTCTGAGGATGCGGAAAAGCGCGGCATAGAGCGTGTTGACAAGATTTCGCTGATCGTCGGTGACCTGAGCAACGTGCTGCCGGATGCGCTGCGGTTTGCCTTTGAGGCCTTCAGACAGACGGAGGAAATCCCGCGGATCAGCACGCACACCTGTCTTGAAATCATCAAGGAGAGGGGGCTCGCCAGATGTGTGCTCTGCGGTAAAGAATATGAACCGACGGAATATCTTGCTTTGTGTCCCGATTGCGACATGCCTTTTGGCGTGATTCAGTCCGGAGAGACGTTTAAAATTGAATCCTATGAAGGGAGCTGAGATGATGAAAATTACACTTGAAAAAGATGTGATGGAGAATAACGACCGCGCAGCCGAATTCAACCGGCAGCTGTTTCAGAAGACCGGGACGCTGGTCATTAATATCATGAGCTCGCCCGGTTCCGGAAAAACAACGATCCTTGAAAAAACGGCTGCAGCGTTGTCGGATCAGTTCAGAATTGCCGTGATCGAGGGCGACATTGCTACAGAACGTGACGCCGACCGGGTTCGCAGGGCGGGCGTAAGGGCCGTGCAGATTGCAACCGAAGGGGAGTGCCATCTTGATCCGCGGATGATCGCCAAAGTGCTCCCGGAGATTGATCTTGATCATACCGATATCCTTTTTATAGAAAATGTAGGCAATCTCGTCTGTCCGTCCGAATTTGATCTCGGACAAAATCACCGGATCGTTGTGCTGAGTACCCCCGAAGGGAACGACAAAATTCCCAAGTATCCGCTCATGTTTCACGTCACGGAACTGGCTCTGATCAATAAGATTGATCTAATTCCTTATGTCTCGTTTGACATGAATAAAGCGCGGGAGGATCTGCACGCGATCAACCCGTCTTCGCGGATCATGCCTGTCTCGGCGAAAAACGGCGAGGGTTTTGATGCCTGGCTGGACTGGGTGAAGAAAGCGTACCGGGATTGT
The DNA here is from genome assembly GCF_002802965.1 of Sporolactobacillus pectinivorans. NCBI lineage: Bacteria > Bacillati > Bacillota > Bacilli > Caryophanales > Sporolactobacillaceae > Sporolactobacillus > Sporolactobacillus pectinivorans. Next base: position 1,346,424 of record NZ_NXGA01000001.1, read on the forward strand.
CTGAAGCAGTAAAAGTCATTGTCAGGGGGCGGGTCCAAGGCGTCGGATTCCGTCCGTTTGTTTATCAAATTTCCATGGAAGAAAATCTGGCGGGAACAGTTCAGAACAACATGGACGGCGTCCGTATTACCTGGGAAGGCAGCCGCGTTGCCGTACGGCGGGCTTTGAAAAGGCTTGAGACGGAAAAACCGCGCCTCTCCAGAATTGATGAACTGGCAGTTCACGCAGCCGCAACAACCGGAAGAAAGGGATTCCAGATTATCGACAGCGACCGTTCAGGTAAATCCTCGCTGGTCATTCCTGTCGATTCAGCCGTGTGTAGCGACTGCCTGAAGGAGATGCATGATCCGTCGAATTTCCGTTACCGCTATCCGTTCATCAACTGCACACAGTGTGGCCCGAGATACTCGATCATTGATGAGCTGCCCTATGACCGGAAATACACGTCAATGGTGGATTTCCGGATGTGCAGCAAATGTGAGAAAGAGTATCGGGATCCGCTCAACCGTCGCCATCATGCCCAGCCGATCGCCTGTGATTCCTGCGGGCCGCATCTTTCGCTGCGCTCCTCCGATGGAGAACTTCTCGGGGAACGTGAGGATGCCTTGGCCCTTGCCGTTCGCGGCCTGGAAAAAGGCAGGACTGTAGCAGTTAAAGGAATCGGCGGATTCCACCTGGCCTGCGATGCCTCAAATTCGGAAGCTGTTGCCAGGCTCAGGCGGTGCAAAAACCGGCCGGATAAACCGCTGGCCATTATGGCAAGGTCCATGGAAGAAGTGCGGCGAATCGCGGCCATTTCGGATCGTGAAGAAAATGTGCTGCGTTCACCGGAGGCGCCGATCGTTCTTCTTGAAAAGAACAAAGCATTTACAGATCTGCTGCCTGGAGCACTTGCACCGGGCATTCGGACAATCGGCGTCATGCTGCCTTACACACCGCTGCATCACCTGCTTTTTGATGATGGAAAATTTTCATTTCTGGTGATGACAAGCGCCAATCCGTCGGGGCTGCCGATTTTATACCGGGATGACTGCGCTGTTCATTATCTGGGCGGTATTGCCGATCAGATTCTGACCCACAATCGGCCGATTCTTCATGCGGTTGATGATTCGGTCGTGCGTGTTGGTAGATCTGTTCCTTTTTTCCTGAGACGCTCCCGGGGTTACGCCCCCGATCCGATCAACAGCGAACGAAATGTAGACGGCATTGCAGCGCTCGGCAGCCAGATGAAAAACACATTCGCAATCGGGCGCGGCGATCAGATTTTTGTCAGCCCGCATCTGGGGGATCTGACAGCAATGGAAAGCATGGATCATTATCAGGCGACGCTGGCTCACGTGATGAAGTGGACGGGGGTCACGCCCAGGGCCATTGCCATTGATAAGCATCCGTACTACAGTACCCGCGAAATTGCTGCCAAACTGGGCAAACCGATCGTCGAAGTGCAGCACCATCATGCTCATCTAGTTTCATGTATGGAGGATAACGTACTGAAGGGAAAATGTATTGGCGTGATACTTGACGGAACCGGATATGGAGCGGACGGCAATGTCTGGGGTTTCGAAGTGTTGTACGGCGGTACTTCCGGATATCAGAGACTGGCGCATCTTCGCTATACGCCGCTTCCCGGGGGCGATCGGGCGGTGACTGAACCGTGGCGCAACGCAACAGCTATGCTGATCAGCCTGCTCGGAGACGAAGGGCGAAGGCTGGCGGCCCGGCTTTTCCCCGACCAAAGCGCCGGCCTGCGGGTGATCGATCGCATGACGGGGATGAAGCTGAATAGCCCCATGGCAGGGACATGCGGCCGTCTGTTTGATGCCGTCAGCGCGATCATCGGTCTCTGCAAGGTTTCAACCTATGAGGGGGAGCCAGCCATTCTGCTGTCGGAATGCGCGGATGAGGGGAACGGGCAGGTTGAGCCCTATCCTTACCGCGTTACTTGGGAAGAAACAGCCGAAATTGATTTTTCACTGACACTGAAACAGATCGCCGAGGATCATCTGCATGGTTTATCTGCAGCCCGGATCAGCCGCCGTTTCCACGAAACTGTAGTATCAGTGTGCTGCAGTGTGATTCACCGGATCGCTTGCCGTCACCCGGAATTTGGCAGACGGGTCGTGCTGTCCGGCGGCAGCCTGAATAATCAATTTCTCGCCAGGCATTTGCAGGCAACGTTAGCCGCTGGCGGTTTTGATGTTTTTACACATCACCGTATGCCATGTGGAGACGGGGGGCTGTGCCTTGGCCAGCTGGCTGTGGCGGCAGAAATGCAAGTTGGCAAAACATGATATAACTTATAGCATGATAAAGTGATATATTAATAAAGAAAACTGGCGAAACCAAGCCTTTGCGCCGGCTGAGCCTTAGTTGTGACGGACGGTCCAGAGCGGAACATGCCACAGGATGTGGTATTGCTCGGCCGCTGACACTTGTAATCCACTTAAATTTTATACTTTATTATGGTGTTAAAAAGGTTCATAGGGGGATGAACAGTATGTGCGTAGGTGTACCTGCAAAGGTTATAGAAAAGAAAGAATATACGGCACTTGTTGACGTCATGGGGACCAAAATGGAAGTCGGAATCCTCTTTGTTCCGGAAGTAGAAATAGGAGAATACGTGATTGTCCATGCCGGACAGGGTATGTCAATCATTGATCAGACATTTGCCCGTCAAAGCATCAGCGAATGGGAGAAGATGGCCCGTGCAGACGTTATTTGAACCCGCCGATCCGGCAGTTGCAATCGAACTTGCACAGAAAGTGATTGCGCTTGCCGACCGCTGTAAAGAAAAATTTGGCGCAATGCCTGCGTTCATGGAAGTCTGCGGTTCACATACGATGGCTCTTGCAAAAACCGGAGTCAAACTGATCCTCCAGGGACATGTGAATCTCATTTCAGGCCCGGGCTGTCCGGTCTGCGTGACAGATCAGAAGCAAATCGACGCGATGATTGAAGTAGCGGAATCGGACAGCAGGATTGTCTGTACTTTCGGCGATATGATGCGCGTACCGGGATCGAAACGGAGCCTGCTAAGCGCGAAGACAGAAGGGCGCGATGTCCGCATCGTCTATTCACCGCTTGACGCCGTACGGATTGCTGAAGAAAATCCGGAGAAAGAGGTTGTTTTTCTCGGTGTCGGCTTTGAGACGACGGTTCCGGTGCTGGCAGCCGCAATTCAAATGGCTGCACATAAAAATATTAACAATTTTTCGATGTGGGCCACGACAAAGCTTGTCCAGCCTGTACTCAGAACGCTGCTGTCCGTAAAAAAAGTGAAAATCAACGGTTTCTTGCTTCCCGGGCATGTTTCGATTGTGCTTGGCGAACAAGCCTACCGGTTCCTGATTGACGAATTCCGGATGCCCGGCGTGATCAGCGGCTTCGAACCTGTGGAGATGTTGAGCGCTATCTATAAATTATTGAAAATGGTTGATGAAGGCCGGCCTGAAATTATTAATAATTATAAAAGTGTTGTACGTGCCGGAGGTAATAAAACAGCCCAGAAAATGATGAATGAATTTTTTCAGCCATGCGACGAATCATGGCGCGGCATCGGTATGATTTCAAAGAGCGGCCTTGAAATCCGTGAGAAATACAGTCGTTTTAACGCCAAAGAGAAATTCAGCATTAAAATCGGTGAGCCCAAGAAAACCCCCTGTCGCTGCGGCGACATGATCTGCGGCCTGGCTTCTCCGGAAGAGTGTGTACTGTTCGGGAAGGCATGCACGCCGCTGCACCCGGTCGGGCCGTGCATGGTTTCCACAGAAGGTAGCTGTGCGGCCCACTACGCCTATATGAGAAAGGAAGGGTGATTTGATGGAACGCAAAGTGACACTCGCGCATGGCGATGGCGGAGAACTGGCACACAAACTGATCCAGCAAATCTTTATCTCAGCATTTGGCAATGGACATGCCGCCCGGTTCGACTCGGCATATCTGTCGCTGAAAAGTGGAGAAATAGCGGTGACGACGGATAGTTTCGTGGTTAGGCCGCTTTTCTTTCCAGGCGGTGATATTGGCAAGATCGCCGTATCCGGAACGGTCAATGACCTGGCAGTAGCTGGCGCAATCCCGCTTTATCTTACTGCAGGATTTATTATTGAGGAAGGCTTTTCGCTGGCAGATCTGAGGAAAATTGTTCAGTCACTGGCCGAAGAAGCAGGCAAAGCAGGGGTCCGTGTTGTTGCAGGAGATACTAAAGTTGTTGAAAAAGGAGGGGCTGACGGCGTCTACATTAATACGACCGGTGTCGGTCTCCAGCGCGCTGGCAGCTCAGTCGACCCCTCTCGGATCGAAGCGGGTGACGATATCGTTGTCAGCGGCACCATCGGCGACCACGGAATTGCGATTCTGGCGGCACGCGGCGAACTGGGGCTGATGACCGACCTTGAGAGCGACTGCGCATCGTTGAACAAAATGATTGCTGCGTTGATTGACGGCGGCTGCGATGTGAAAATGATGCGTGACCCGACCCGCGGCGGCGTGGCGACAACATTGGTTGAGATTGCTGAAGACTTTGGTGCGGTGCTCGAAATTGAGGAACGGACGCTGCCGATCCGCAATGAAGTGAAGGGCGCCTGCGACATTCTCGGCTTTGATCCACTGTATCTGGCAAACGAGGGTAAGGTGATCCTGGTTGTTTCCCACGCCGACTGTCCGCAGGCACTGGACATATTGCGCCGTTTTCCTGAAGGGGAAAATACCGCAGTGATCGGGCACGTTGCGGGCAGGGGAAGGGGAACCGGGCAGCTGCTGCTTGAAACGCCCCTTGGAAGCAAGAGAAGAATTCACCGCCTTTCAGGTATGATGCTTCCGAGAATATGCTGAACAAATGTCGCGGATGCCGCTTAACGATGAACGAACTATCGGAAACTAATAAAAAGAGGTGCTTTTTCAATGAGTCCGTTAAACATTGGTTTTCCCGGTCTGATTATGATTCTGGTTATTGCTCTGATCATTTTTGGTCCTTCGAAGCTTCCCGAAATCGGCAAGGCGTTTGGTAAATCATTGAGGGAATTTAAGAAAGCGACACAAGGCCTTGCATCTGAGAATGATGAAGAAGATAAGTCTGAAAAGAAAAAGAATCTGATGGCAAGCCAGACGGAACAAACAGAAAAAGACGAAAAAAAAGGATGAAGGAAACCGGATGACTATGACAAAGAGCGGTCAAAGCATGACGCTGATGGAGCATCTGAATGAACTTCGGAGGCGATTTATTCTTGTTCTGATCGCTTTTATTATCAGTTTTGGTGCCTCCCTCTTTTTTGTGCGCAAGCTCTATTACTGGCTGATTTACGATCTGGGCATTCACGGGAAACTGACGGTTCTCGGACCGACGGATATTCTCTGGGTTTATTTTATGCTTGCCGGAGTCATTGCCTTGGCTGTGACTATTCCATTTATTGCTTGGCAGCTCTGGCTGTTTGTTTCGCCAGCCCTGACAGAAAAAGAGCGGAGAATTGCGGTCGCCTATATACCGTCTATCTTTATTCTGTTTATCTGCGGCATTGCTTTCGGTTACTTCGTCGTCTTTCCGAATATACTCCGTTTTCTAATCTCAATTAATGGTGGTATGTTTACGGTGATGTTTACGACGGACAAGTACTTTGGCTTTCTAATCAATATAGTTCTGCCCTTCGGTTTTCTGTTTGAACTTCCTGTTGTCGTCGTTTTTCTGACGAATCTGGGCATATTATCACCTGCGCGGATGAAAAAAATGAGAAAAATTTCTTATCTGTGCCTGGTTGTTCTGGCAACGATGATTTCCCCGCCGGATTTCGTCTCGCATTCTCTCGTTGCTGTTCCGCTTCTGCTGCTTTACGAGATTTGCGTGACCGTGTCGGGTGTAGCCTATAGAAGAAGGAAAAAAAGAATGGCGGCCGCTGAAAAAGAGTTCTCCGCTTCACCCGAATAAAAGGGCCTGAAGACGATGGATAAAATAACCTGCTTTTAGTTGCGGCAGAGCGGCCCATATGTTACATTAAAAATAATGGGTTAGTGAACGTTGATATGAAGATTGGAGCGTTAGTGTATGCATACACTGCTGTTGATTCTGATGATCGCTGCTGCAGTTATTATGATTGTTCTGATTATGATGCAGAGGAGCCGCGGCGACGGTCTTTCCGAAGCCATTACGGGCGGTGCGGAGCAGCTGTTCAGCAAGCAGAAAGCAAGAGGCATTGAAGTGGGGCTTAACCGGCTGACCATCTTTTTTGCTGTTGTCTTTTTCGTCTGTGCTTTTTTGCTTGGGTATTACTTCAAATAACCGCATAGGACAGAATAAACCGGAAAGACGGCTAACGAAGCTGCCACTCCGGTTTTTGTCATTCAGGATAGCGCGAAGAAGGCTTTCCATGATTTCCCGATTGGATTTAGACCTGCACGCCCGGATGGCGTATAATGAAGACTGAATAGGGTGGAAAATGGTGAGTTCTCTCTTCGCCTGTCCGCCAGAAGACAGGAGATTGATTGGGGGGATACGGTATGTCGAAAATCAGGCCGCCCAAGCCTTTTCTGTTTGAAGGCGGGCCGAGAGCGGTTTTGCTGCTTCACGGATTCACCGGAAATTCTGCAGATGTCCGCCAAATCGGCAGGTATCTGAATCAACGGGGATACACGTGCTACGGGCCGCACTACTCCGGACATGCCGTTCCACCGGAAAAATTAATTGAAACGACACCGGATGACTGGTGGCGGGACGTCAGAAATGCATACTCCTTTCTTGAAAAAAAGGGCTTTCAGAAAATTGCAGTGTGCGGACTTTCCATTGGTGGAGTATTTTCCCTCAAATGTGGCTACACTTTTCCTGTCAAAGGAATTATTTCAATGTGTGCACCCGCCGACAGCAGTACCGGGAACAGAATTTATGCTGGTGCTCTCGGATACGCTGAAAACTATAAAATGTATCAGGGAGAAACCCGGGCTGAGATTGACGGCGAAATGAGGGTCATTAAGGAAAAACTTCCAACGCTGCTGGCTGCTGTAAGCAGTCTCATTCTGGATGTCCGTTCAAATCTTCACCGTATTAAAGCACCGGCATTTATTGCTCAGGCTGCCCTCGATGAAATGATCAATATGGACAGCGCAAATTTTATTTATCATGAAATACAATCGAAAATCAGGCGGCTCAAATGGTATGAGCAGTCCACACACGTAATTACGTTAGGAACAGAGAAAGCACAGCTGCACCAGGATATCTATGCGTTTCTTGAAAGCCTGGATTGGTCTGTTTCCTAAGGACAGGGAGGTTATTATATGGCGGAAGAGCGTATTCAGGAAATTCTGGATTACATGCGTGAAGAAACTTATCGGCCGATGACGCTGAATGAGCTTGAGGAAGCTTTCAGTGTTCATGATTCGGCCAAATTTACCGAATTTGTAAAAGTAATGAATGAAATGGAAGAACAAGGGCTAGTCATTAAGACACGATCGGACCGGTACGGACTGCCGGAAAAAATGGACCTGATGAAGGGCCGTGTGCAAAGCCACGCCAAGGGATTTGCCTTCATTATTCCTGAAGATGACAAGCTGGATGATGTTTTTGTCGGGCCAAATGATCTTGCCGGAGCGATGAATGGTGACACCGTCATTGTCCGTGTTTCACACAAAACAACGACGGATGATCGCGGTGACCGTGCAGAGGGCGCGGTGATCCGTATTTTGGAACGTGCCGTAAAGCAGGTTGTCGGTACGTTCAATGCAGGAAAACATTTCGGCTTTGTTATTCCCGATGACACGCGGATTAACGGGGATATTTTTATTCCTGAAAACGCGGAACACGGCGCGATGGAGGGCCACAAAGTCGTCGCGGAGATCACAAAATATCCGGAGGGGCGGAAGAATGCCGAGGGGATGATCACGCAGATCCTGGGTCACAAGAATGATCCGGGTGTCGATATCCTGTCCATCATTTATAAGCACGGGCTGCCACTTGAATATCCACCTGAAGTGATGTCGGAAGCAGAGGCAATTGCGGATGAAATTTCGGATAGAGACCGGGCCGGACGTCGGGATCTGTGCAACGAAACCATTGTGACGATCGATGGGGAAGATTCCAAGGACCTTGATGACGCGGTCACTGTGGGTAAACTTGAAAACGGAAATTACCGGCTCGGTGTACATATTGCGGATGTCAGCTATTATGTCACGGAGGGTTCGTCTCTGGACGCAGAAGCATATGACAGGGGCACAAGTGTATACCTTGTCGACCGCGTGATTCCAATGATCCCGCACCGCTTGTCCAACGGTATCTGCAGCCTGAACCCGCACGTTGACCGGCTGGCGATCAGCTGTGAGATGGAGATTAATCCTCAGGGCATTGTTGTCGATCACGAAATTTTTCCAAGTGTGATCCGGACAACAGAACGCATGACTTATACTAATGTGCGAAAAATTCTTAAACGTGAAGATGATGAGGTGCTTCAGCGCTATCATGATCTCATTCCTTTCTTTGATCTGATGGCCGAGCTGGCCAAAATTCTGGAGAAAAGCCGTCAAGACCGCGGCGCCATTGATTTTGATTTTACCGAAGCAAAGATTATCGTCGATGAACAGGGCAAGCCGACAGATGTTGTGATCCGCGAGCGGACTGAATCCGAGCGATTGATTGAGTCGTTCATGCTTGCAGCCAACGAAACCATCGCAGAACATTTTGAGAAGCTTCATCTGCCTTTCCTCTATCGCGTCCATGAGGAACCGAATCCGGAGAAGCTTCAAAAGTTCTTTGATTTTGCTCTGAACTTTGGCTATGTGTTGAAGGGTGCGACTGATCATGTGCATCCGCGCACGCTTCAGTCACTGCTGGAAAAGGTTAAAGGGCAGCCTGAAGAAGCAGTGATCAGCACAGTGATGCTGCGCTCGATGGCGAAGGCAAAATATGATGATCATTGTCTCGGCCATTTCGGCCTTTCAACCGAATATTATACACATTTCACTTCGCCTATTCGCCGTTATCCCGACCTGACCGTTCACCGGCTGATCCGCAAGTATCTGTTTAATGGGCAAACCGATGGAAAAACGCAGGCCTTCTGGAAAGAACAGCTGCCGGAGATTGCAAAAAGCACTTCTGCTCGTGAGCAGCGCGCCGTCGAGGCTGAGCGCGATACGGACGATCTGAAAAAAGCGGAATTCATGCAGGATAAAGTCGGACAGACCTTCGACGGTGTCGTGAGCGGTGTGACAAACTTTGGCCTGTTTGTCGAACTGCCGAATACGATTGAAGGCCTGGTCCACATCAGTTATCTCACGGACGACTATTATCGCTACAGCGAAGAAAACATGGCACTGATCGGTGAACGAACCGGCCATCTGTACCGGATCGGCGATGAAATCCAGGTGCGTGTGCTTGATGTTAATCTGGACGAGCACGCCGTTGATTTTGAAGTTGTTGGCATGAAACCGCAGAAACCGCGAGTTCGCAAGTCGCGCCCAACGATTATTCAGGGCAGCATGTCCGGGGCCGGAGAGAAAAAACGGTTCGGCAGCAAGCCGAATGGCAGTGGATCGGATCACCGGAAACCTTATCATAAAAGCAGCGGTGGAAGCCGAGGCTCCGGCATAAAGAACAGGCCACATTTTAAAAGCAAAGATAAAAATAAATAATGTAAGATGGAGAATCCTCAGCGATTCTCTTTTTTTTACGATAAAAAAATATACAACTTTGGGAATGTCGACACAACTGGTTCAATTAATAATGATCACAGTTGGCCGGGACTGCGCATCAAAATGAGTGACATTTATTCTTGCCCTATAACTCTCTTTTTTTTACAGCGAATCAACGCAAAAGCGAAGAAAATCAACGAGTCGATGCAAGAAATCAACGCAAAGGGGAAAGGAATCGACGAAATAGGCTTAAGAATCGGCACTAAATCGGAAAAAATCAACAAATGATCAGATTTTATCAATCATATATATACATGTACAAAATAAATTGCAACATGACTATACAAATATTAATGGAAGCGCTATAATAAAAGCGTTAACAAAAGAACAAAACATTAGGAAACACAGATAGGCAGTGTTAAAAAAATATTATAAGCGTTTCTATTTTTGAAGGCATTTAACCAACGCGCGATTAATCAGCGGGTAAGGCTAATTAAAAGAATATCCGCCAAAATGGTTCGGTTCGGGGAGTTGATACTGTGGATTTCAGAAATAAAGTGATCTATCAGATCTATCCAAAATCCTTTTATGACAGTGATCATGATGGGATTGGCGATCTGCGAGGCATCATTGAAAAGATACCTTATATTGTGAAACTGAACGTTAATATGATCTGGTTTAATCCATTTTTCGTTTCGCCGCAAAAGGATAATGGCTATGATGTTGCCGATTACCGTGCGGTTGATCCAAGGCTTGGCACGATGGAAGACTTTGAAGAACTTGTCGCGAAACTAAAAGCACATCAGATTGATGTCATGCTGGATATGGTTTTTAACCATACTTCGACGAAACATGAATGGTTTCAGAAAGCGTTGAACGGAAGTAAAAAATATCAGGACTACTACATTATAAAAGAGCCGAAACCGAATGGCGGCCTGCCAACCAACTGGACTTCCAAATTCGGCGGACCTGCATGGGAAAAGTTTGGCAGCACTGATCGCTATTATTTGCATCTGTACGATAAAAGTCAGGCGGATCTGAACTGGCGCAATCCGGAAGTCAGAAATGAGTTATACAGCATCATTAATTTCTGGATGACAAAGGGTGTCAAAGGATTTCGCTTTGACGTTATCAACGTCACTGGAAAAGACGCACGTCTTGTTGATGCCAAACCCGGTGAAGAGAGCAAGTCTCTATACACAGATAAGCCGGTTGTGCATGATTATTTACAAGAAATGAATCGGGAAAGTTTTGGCAAGGCAGCGGACACTGTTACAGTCGGAGAGATGTCTTCAACCTCAATAGAAAACAGTGTCGGGTATACGAACCCGGACAATCATGAGCTGACGATGGTCTTCAGTTTCCATCATTTGAAGGTTGATTATCAAAATGGTGAAAAATGGACCAAAACAAAATTTGATTTTATGAAATTAAAACGGATTCTCGATAACTGGCAGTCCGGAATGGCGAAAGGAAATGGTTGGAACGCTTTGTTCTGGAATAATCACGACCAGCCCAGAGCAATAAACCGTTTCGGTGATCCGGGAGAGTATCGTGTAAAATCAGCTCAAATGCTGGCTACCGTGATTCATCTGTTAAGAGGAACGCCCTATATTTATATGGGTGAAGAGATCGGAATGACCGATCCGGATTATCACGGTATCGGTGATTATGATGATATCGAGGCCATTAATGCTTATCATGCGTTATTAAAGAAAGGCCTGTCTGAGAACGAAGCCTTTGATATTGTCCATGCGAAGGCTCGGGACAATAGCCGGACGCCGATGCAGTGGGCGGACAAAGAGAACGCCGGTTTTTCCAGCCATCAGCCTTGGCTCAAACCAACAAATTATAGACAAATCAACGTTGAAAAGGAACTGAACGAAGGAAGCATTTTTAATTATTACCAGAAACTGATCCAATTGCGAAAAAATGACCCGATTGTTTCTCATGGCGGTTACGAAAGCCTTTTAATGGATCATCCTGATGTATTTGCTTATTTCAGGACTTATCAAAATCAAAAACTGCTCGTTCTTAACAATTTTTTTAAACGGAACACAGCCGTTACTGTTCCTGATCAGTATTTAAGCCTTGACAGTCGGGTACTCATTTCAAATTATGATAGGCAGACCTTTGAAAAAAGCATCATCCTAAAACCATACGAAGCCATTGCATTTTTATTAATAGATCGTGAAAGCGGGGAGCAGCATGTTTAAACTGTTTGGAAAGAAAAAAGAAATTGAAGCAGATAATCAGTTATACGCCCCGGTAAATGGAAAACTGATTGATATCACGGAGGTAGGAGATCCGGTGTTTTCCGGGAAGATGATGGGGGAAGGATTTGGCGTCATGCCCGATGATGGACATTTGGTTAGTCCCGTTGCCGGCCAGGTGACCATGGTGGCAGACACGAAACATGCCGTCGGCCTGAAAATGGCAAACGGCCTGGAGATTCTGATCCATCTCGGAATTGATACCGTGGAGCTGAAGGGGATCCCATTCTCCCTGACTGTAAAAACAGGTGATATTTTAAAAGGAGGGGATCCTTTAGGAACAATGGATATCAATGAAATTAAAGAAGCCGGAAAAGGAAGTACGGTGATTGTGGTCGTCACCAATTCAAAAGACGCTCTGGATCAGATTAATGTCAGCAAGGGAAAGACTGCTGCAGGTGAAAAGGTGGGCAACTTAGCAGCCAGATCATGACTGTTTCGTTTACAGACTATCTAAAACGCTTACACGTATAATTGGGGAGGGCATTAAAATGGCTAAGAAAAACTATGATCAATTGGCAAAAGAAATTATCACGAATATTGGCAATAAAGAAAACGTCAACAGTGTGATTCATTGTATTACCCGTTTGCGCTTTTATTTAAGAGATGAGTCCCGGGCAAAAACAGACACGATAAAAAAACTGGATGGTGTCATTGATGTGGTCAAATCGGGCGGACAATATCAGGTTGTGATTGGCAATGCCGTGGGCGATGTTTATGACGCGGTCATTCATGAATTAGGAGAAGGTTATGCTGACGATGTCGCTACAGATGCGGCAATTGCTGAAACAGCAGTTGAACAGGGCACCGGGAACCGCATCAAAAACGGGTTTAATGCATTTATTGGTGTTATTACCGGTTCGATGTCCCCGGTCGTCGGCATTCTGGCCGCTTCCGGTATTTTAAAGGGTTTACTAGCCATGTTCACAGGCTTTCACTGGTTGTCCGCGACCGGAAACACTTTTATGTTGCTGAATGCCATGGGCGACTCTGCCTTTTATTTCCTACCGATCATCATCGGTTACACGGCCGCCAAGCGTCTCGGCGGGGATCCAATAATTACGGCTGTTATTGGCGGTGCGATTGCCTATCCAACGATTCTGACCGCAGCCAAGGGCGGACTGAATATTATGGCATTGGGCGCGCTGCATTTTCCCTTTGTTTCCTATACGTATTCCATTTTTCCAATGATTCTGGCCGCTTGGATGGCCGCAAAATTAACCAAATGGGTGAAGAGCTGGCTGCCCAACTATTTGCAGATGATTTTTACGCCATTGATTGTCATTTTGGTTGTTAGTACCATTACTTTATTAGTAACGGGTCCGGTGATTACATGGCTGGCGGATGGTCTTGCCGCAGGGATCGCATGGGGTTTGCAGTCAAGTGGATGGGTATCGGGATTGTTACTCGGTGCATTTTACCAGATTTTGGTCATTTTCGGTCTGCATTGGGGCGTTGTTCCATTGGTTGCCAACGATATCGCGACGACCGGACACAGTTATTTGAATGCGATCCTCTGCCAGACGATGGTTTCACAAGGCGCTGCTGTTTTGGCGGTTGCCATCAAATCGAGAAAGACGACTTTGAAGGAATTGTCGTGGGGCGCTGCCATCTCAGCATTCTGCGGTGTTACAGAACCGGCTATTTATGGCGTTAACCTGAGATATCGCCGCGTCTTCGTATCTGGTTTAATTGGCAGTGCGGTTGGCGGTTTTATCACAGGGCTGCTGCATGTCAATATGTGGGGATTTGCCGGTTCACTGATCGGCTTCCCATCGTTCATTAATCCGAAAGTAGGCATTGACCCGAGTTTCTGGGGATTTGTCGTTGCAAGCGCCGCTTCTCTAATCGTTGGGTTCGTAGTCGCCTACACTTGGGGATTCAACGATAAGATGCAAAAAGAAGAAGAAATAAAACCGGCAAAAAACCCTGCAAAAGCTGTCTAAAGAGCGACAATTTTTGAACCTTGCATATGACAAAAAATGAGACCGCTCAGCCACAAAATGAACCGTTGAAAAACTTCAAGAGGAACCGCTTGGAGTTTTTCAATTTCTGTTCATTAAATTGAATCCGGGAGCATCAACCATGCTAACGAAGACGATTAACTTAAAAACAGTTTTAAAAGAGCCATTTGAAGTTAATGGATATCTTCTTGATCAAATTTCAAATGATGATACGGCAGTTAATGATCCTGCTGTTGTGATCTGCCCGGGCGGCGGGTTCACTTTTTTGTCCGGACGGGAAGCGGAACCGATTGCCTTGAAGTTTAACAGCGAAGGCTATCATGCTTTTATCCTGAATTACTCCCTGATTTCAGCCGGCAAAACCGTTTACCCCGGCGCTCTGTTAGAGATGGCTGCAACCATCCGAATGATGCATCAGAATAAAGAGAAATGGCATATTGATACGAATCGTATTGTTTTGGTCGGTTTCTCGGCCGGCGGCAATATCGTTGCCAACTACAATGGTATTTATAGTCAATCTGCTTTTCTAAAAAAATATCATCTTGACAAAGACGGCATCGCGCCCAGTGCTGCAATTTTATGCTATCCAGTGATTGACTTTCATCTGGGGTATCCCGATGGACATGAGAAAAAGCTGGCAGTCAGTAAGGACAGAACGTACTGGGCAGCGGAACATCTGATCAGTACGGGAACGAAACCAACCTTTATCTGGCATACGGTGACGGATCAGGTTGTTCCAATGGAAAATACACTGGTTTACGTGGCCGAATTAAAAAAACATCATATCCCGTTCGAAGCGCATTTATTTGCTGAGGGAAAACATGGGCTTTCTTTAGCGAATGCAATCACTCAAAAGTCCAACCGACCCGAAGATATCAATGCCCATGTCAGCCACTGGTTCAATCTGGCAGTTGAATGGCTGAGTGACAGGAGCGGGAAGCCTTAAAGTGAACAGCAGTTTTGAATAATTTTTGGTTAACAAATCGGGGAAGCCGTAATTCATCCAGGTGAAACAGTGACCTTTTTAAGTTCAAAATTTTTCCTGTTAAACAAAATAGCAGGGAATTCATGGGCAAAGAATTTTGTTATAATAATAAAAGGTGGAACGTGAAGAAGCGCTTTCTTTATTCTGCAGTCTGGGTGGACGGCTCTCTCCGTATCATGGTTTAAGGAACGTGAAGGCAATGCATGAAAATAAATTCTTGAATATCTATCACGATCTGTCCGGCAAAATTCGCAAGAAAACGATAGCGACGGGAGATCTGCTTCCCTCGGAAAATGAACTGGGTGAGCGTTACCAAGCATCGCGGGAAACAGTGCGCAAAGCATTGGCGCTGCTATCGCGTAACGGATATATCCAGAAGATTCAAGGGAAAGGCTCGGTCGTGCTTGATGTCAGTCGGTTTGATTTTCCTGTTTCCGGACTGACGAGTTTTCAGGAATTGGCCAGCCACACTGAGGAGGAGTGGAAGACTACCGTCCACCAGCTCGTTCTCATGAAACCCGACAAAGAATTGCTGCACATCATGGCTATCGATGCCGGCGAGTACTTATGGAAAGTGATCCGTTCGCGCGCCGTTGATGGTGAGACGGTCATTCTTGATAAGGATTACCTGCTCATGAGTGAGGTACCGATGCTGACGCAGGATATTTGTGAACATTCAATATATAACTATCTTGAGAATGATCTAAATATGAAAATCGGTTTCGCCAAAAAACAGATTACCGTAGAAACGGCAACCGAGGAAGACAGAAATTATTTGACGATGTCCGAAGTGTCAAGCGTAGTTGTTGTGCGCAGTCTCGTCTATCTGGATAATACCGAACTTTTTCAGTTTACGGAATCAAGGCATCGTGCAGATAAATTCCGCTTTGTGGATTTTGCCCGCCGGGAGCATTTGTAAATGATACATTTTTTAAAAAAGTCAGCCGGGAGGACTTTATGGTTAAATTAATTGCAATGGATATGGACGGCACCCTGTTGAATGGCCATCGGGGGATCAGCTGGGACAATTTGAAAGCGCTGCGTTTTGCACGGTCGAAAGGTGTGACACTGGCTATTGCTTCAGGGCGGGCTTTTTTTGATATTAAGAACCTGATGAGAGAAATCGATATGGAAACACATATCATCGGCACAAATGGCGCGACGATCCATACGATTGACGGGAAACTGTTGGGTGCGGATGCTCTGGACCGCTCGGAGGCACTGGCCGTTGTCGCTGAACTGGTCAAGCAGAACTATTACATCGGCGTCTATTCGGAGCATCATATTTATGTCCCAGCAGATGGAACGGAGTGGCTGTACGAGGAACTCGAGCGTCTGCACATTCATGAAGATCGTTCAGTTGGGTTCCAGGGGGCGACGCATGATGATTTTTATCGTACGTTCAGCGACTGGCACGAAATTGACAAGAGAGGGTCCGAAATTTTTAAAATAATCATTTGTTCCTATGATGATGCGAAGCTTCAGAAAGCGCGCGGTATTTACGAAGCGAAACATCGCTATAGTATCGTGAGCAGCGGGATCGGCAATTTTGAAATCATGGCTCCGAATGTTTCGAAAGGCAACGCACTTTATCAGTTGTCCAATTATCTTGATATTCCGCTCAGCGATGTCATGGCGATCGGCGACAATTATAACGATTTGTCCATGTTCGAAGTGGCTGGAATCTCGGTGGCGATGGGCAACGCTGACGATGTCATTAAAAGCAAATGTGACCGGGTCACGCTGAACTGTAATGAAGACGGTGTGGCCCACGCCATCTATGAAGAATTGAAAGCGAAATAAAACCTGATTAAGGGCTTTATTTTAAAGAGGATGATCCGACTTGAAAAAAGCAATGAGATATCTGATTTTTTTCGTAGCCAGCCTTTTGATCCAATGGGTCTGGTATGCTGTGGTGTCCCCCGGAGCACATAAATCCTTACTGGACATGCTGCTGGCTTCACTCGTTTTTATTTTCATCCTGTTCATGCTTGATCTTGTCCCAAGAAGAAGATAGGATGAGAGATACTAATAGCCAAAAACGGCTGTATGAAAATGGCTGCACTTGCGGCGCAACGCCTGCGTAGCCTATAATGGAGCAATGGTAACAGTCAGGCAGGTGTAAATAATGGTTAAGGAAGAAAACCGCGCTCTTGCACAGAACCGCAAGGCGCATCACGATTATTTTATTGAACAGACCGTGGAGTCGGGCATTGTTCTGCAGGGAACGGAAATAAAGTCGATCCGCAAAGGGAAAGTCAGCATTCAGGATGCCTTCGCCCGGATCGAGAATGGCGAAGCATATCTTTATAATATGCATATTAGCCAGTACGAACAGGGCAACCGCTATAATCATGAACCGCTTCGCACGCGTAAACTGCTGATGCATCAGAAAGAGATCAAAAAACTGGGTGCTGAATCGAATAAACCGGGTTATGCGCTGGTTCCGCTTAAAGTCTACCTCAAAAATGGCTTCGCAAAAGTGCTAATCGGCCTCGGCCGGGGCAAGAAAGAATTTGATAAGCGGGAAACACTGAAAAAACAGTCTGCCGAGCGTGAAATTCAAAAGGCATTCCGGGCGAACCAGAAAATGTAAGTTGTGTTTACTTTCCTTTTGTGATATAATTTTTCCACTGCATCAGTCATGCAGTAAACAACAGTTATGGTCGTTTTCACTCTATTCGCACGCCCGTTTTTTAAACGGGGACGTTACGGATTCGACAGGGGTAGGTCGGGTTTAAGCGGCGAGCCGAGGGGGTCGGCCTCGTTAAAACGCCAAAAGCCATAACTGGCAAAGAAAACAACAACCTCGCTTTAGCTGCCTAAGTAGCTTTTGCGGTCCCTTCCTCCATCGCCCATGTGGTAGGGTAAGGGACTCACTCTAGTGGGATACGCCGGAAGCCTGCATCCTGAAGGCCATGGAAGAGATTAACCGGGATAGCCTCGCGGAAGCCTGTCAGTGGGCCGACGCTGGGGCGAAACGCTAATACATTGACTACGCTCGTAGAAACTTAAATTACGATGCTTCTGGACGTGGGTTCGACTCCCACCGTCTCCATATCCACAATTCTGTGAGATTCTTGAAGAGGTTCGAAAACGTTGATTTATCAAGGTTTTCGGGCTTTTTCTTTTGAGGAGAATTCGATGCAATCCGATACTATCCGAAATAATTCCGGATCGTTCCGGAGCTTATTTGGCGACTTGGAAGAGGTCATCCATCGCAGCGTCTGTCGTCTCAGAGTCTCTCTGAGCAAGCTCGTCTAATATGTGTGTGTAAACGCGCATGGTTGTTAGAACGCTCTCATGTCCCAACCGACGGGAAAGATAATTGATGCTAACCCCTTTATACAGATGGAACTTATGATCATGATCCGTAATTTAGTACCGGAGTTAAATTGCCGGCTATGTAAAAAATGGCTAAGTTTAAATTCAACGTTGTTTTTGCCCCACCGTTGATTGGAGCGGAAGGTGTGAGGCTCACGGATCACCCGCGAAAAGCGAGCACCTGGAGCGAAAAACAACAGACAAGTTTAACAAAGCCAAAAAAAGAAAACCGAAACGTCTGAGTTCCGGTTTTCTTCTTATTGAAGAACTATTTTCTTATTAAATGTTTCTCTTATTTCGTAGTTGTTGCGGCTTCGGCATAGGCTTTATTCCGTTTCTTCATTTGGAAAGCATACCAGATGAAGAGCAGGATATATCCGGCAAGAGCTGCCAGCGCATACAGAATGTAAGAACCGCCCTGGCTGGTAGCATGTCCGACCAGATAACCCAGGAATTTTTCGATAGGACCTTCCATCGTTGTCTGAGAGATCAGCTGGTTCTGTGCCACACCGGCAGGGAAAGCACCGACCACTTTAGCCGTATGTGTAACAAACGGAGCGGCGAGTGTACCGGCCCACAGGAATATAGGAAGTTCAAGTGCTCCGATGACAATCATACGAATAATTTTACCGCGTGTAACAACAAGCAATGCAGGCGTAACACCCATGGCAATGATACCGCCGAGAGGAAGCAGGTGGTTGCCCGGAAGAATCAGGGCTTCACCAAGCATGATCGGAGCAAGCACGTTAGCAGCTGCCCAGATTTCCGCACGTCCTGCAAGGAAAGGCCAGTCAAGGCCGATATTGAACTCACGGCCTTTCAGATATTTTGTTGCAACGTTTGAAATACCTTGAGACAGCGGTTCAACAGCCTTGATAAACCAGCTTCCGATTTGTGAGAACAGTTCAAGACATGTACCGGCTGTAAATGAAAGAACGAAAATGGCTTTAGGATCCTGATGTGCCATCAGGCCGATAAAAACACCGAGATAAATACCGATTGCAAAGTTGCTGCCCCAGAAGCCGATTTTCTTGTTCAGCTTTGCGGCGTCGAAGTCGAATTTGTCGAGCCAAGGAAAGACAACATCGAAGATCTTATTAAGAACCATGATAATTGGGTTCATCATATAGTTCATATGTGTCGTTGTCATCGGGTTGTTTTCGTTGTGCAACAGATCATTGAATGTCGGTTTCATCAAATCCGAGTTGAAGATTTTCATGGAGCCGATTATGAGAACAAGAATCGTGGCAATGAGAAGATTCCCGCCTGAAAAAATACACAGCAGACCGACAAAGGCCAAGTGCCAGACGTCAAAAATATCAACATCCAGCGTATTGGTTCTTTTTAGCAGAACCAGAATAATGTTCAATAAAACGAGTAAAAGCAGGAAAAAGAGGGTGTATGGAGAACCCCAGGTGATCGTGGCCAGTGGTGCCCAGCCTACGTCGGTAATACTTAATTGAATACCTGTTGACTTTACGAATTCGGTAAGTGCTGCTGAGAAAGCCGTTGTCAGCAATCCGATAATCGCACTGATACCGGTTAAAGCTATAGCAAGACGGATACCGCCTTCCAGCGCTCTGGTCCATTTTACCCTGAAAATCAGGGCGATGACCGTTAAAACGATAAGCATGACTGGTGCCGAACCGAGAGCAATGATTGGGTTAAAAATACTGTTTGCTAAGCTAATGATTGAACCCATTATAAATTCACCTCTGCCTTATTTGAACGCATGTTCGATTATTTATTGATACTTTTAATAACTTCTTCCATTTTATCGTACACAGGCTGAGCCATCGTCGGAATGCGGTAAAGGATCGGTCCGCAGTCAACGGTTGGAATCTTGATTTCAAATCCGAGATCAGGTTTTACAATTGGAGCAAAAATATCATAATCAGAGATCAGGCTTTCGGTCACGTCTTTAACCATCACGGCGGTTGCTTCAACATCATATCCGCGTGTCTTCATTTCAGATTCGAGAGCATCTGCAATCTGGTGACTTGAGTTAACACCGGCGCCGCAAGCAGTTAAAATTTTTATCATTTTCATTTCCTCCTCTTTAATCAAACGTTCTTTTTTTTACTTTGGTCAATTAAGTGGAATACTATACAGCCTGTGAAGCTTACTACTGTGATGCATCTGAACTTCTTTAACGGTTGGAACTACTTAAAAGAAGAAAGCGGGTTGATTTCCCATAATTAATAAGTAACATACTCCCTGACTCCGCATAAACCCATGTGACTAGGACGGGTTATAAAGTGAAACGCTTTAAACGGACATATGGGTTCACCCCTGTTTCTAAAATGTTTTAATTTGTTTTATTTTTTTCACATATAGAATAAATCTTTTGGAAAGCGCTGTCAATAGATTATCTCCTGAAAGAGATGCAAAATTTGTGTCGATTTGTGTCTGAATCATTATCTTATATCCATTATGTATGCGTTGACATTGTCGCTTCTGGGTGCTACATTGTTCGTGAAAACAAAAATAAACATTTTAAGACATGGTCACAGAATAAGGAGGAGAACATGGTGAAAGTCATTATTGGCGCAGATAAGGTCAATGTACAGGCTAAGGACGATCTGGTTAAGGATTTGAAGAGTGAAGGTTACGAGATCCTTGATGTATCAAAAGAAGGACAGGATTTTGTGGACGTCGCGGTAGCGGTAGCCAGGGAAACGCTCAAAGAAACGGACAACGGCCAGGATAAAAGTGAAACCGCTCCGCGTGGTATCGTCATTGACACATGGGGATCCGATGCTTTCATGGCAGCCAACAAATTAAAATACGTAATTTGTGCGAACGTTTCAGACGAGCATTCGGCCCGGATGACGCGCCGCCATAACGGGGCACTGATGATCACACTCGGTACGGCAGTTGTCGGTCCGGAACTTCTGAAAAATTGTGCCAAAGCCTATCTCGAAGCACCGTTTGACGCAGGCCGTCACATGGTCAGAATTGATATGGTCAACAAGATGGCGTAATGAAGCAAATGATTAATTTATTTATACTTACTGAAGGAGTGAGCAAAAATGGGAAAGACCGTTATTTCAATCGGAAATGATCATATAGTGACAGACATCAAGGAACGGATTTCAGAACATCTGAAAGAAGAAGGATACGAAGTTATTGATAACGGAACGTATGATAAGCTTCGTACGCATTATCCTATCTATGGAAAGAAAACGGCTGAAAAAGTAGTCAGTGGAGAAGCAAAATTCGGTGTTTGTCTGTGCGGAACCGGTGTCGGTATCAGTTCATCGGCGAGCAAGGTCCCGGGCGCCCGAGTCGCACTTGTTCGTGACGTATCGGAAGCTGAATATGCGCGTAAAGCACTGAATGCCAATGTTGTTGCAGTAGGCGGACATATTACGGGCGTCGATCTGATTGCCGCAATTGTTGATAAGTTTATTACGACGGAATACGAGAAAACCCCGGAACACGATGCTTGGATCAAAAAAATCGATGCTTTGGAAGGCCCGAAACCGGAGCAGACAGGCAATGACCATTTCTTTGATGAGTTTGAACAGAAATGGGAAGAAGGATACTATCACGATTGATTACGACTGGAATCATTGGAACAGACGGCTGACGTTGCTTGTGAAGTTTGCAGGCAAGGCCACGGTTTAGAAAGGGACGGAATGGAGATGCAGAGAACATGCCGAAGATGATATCAAACGCACTAAAGTTCATTTATCTGGCCGCTTGCGTGGTATTTGTTGTCTGGGGATTGCAGGAGTTTCTAAAAAGCGGAAGCATCTATTCATTATTCGGATGGTGCTATTTGATGCTTGGAACCGTTTCGCCGGCGGTCGTTCTTTTAGGGAACAACAGGCGGCGAAAAGAAGAAAAATATTTATCTCCGCGATCACGTCTCCTGGTTGAGGGAGCCGTGTTGATCGGCATTGTTCTTTTTATTATCGGTTTTAGTGCTCCGATGGGATTCATTCCCCAGCTGATTGTAAGCCTGCTTGGATTCGGAATGGCGGTTCCTTCTTCGTTCGTGTACCTGTATCAGTCATCTCCGAAACCGTCACCAGTTGACAAGGAAAAGTCTTGAAATAGGAAAAACGATCCTCACCCTTAAAAAGGTGAAGGATTGTTTTTCTTTTTTTTTGAGCTGTAAAGGCTGCTTTACGCAGCATCATAGAGAAAAATATGCTGTCTGGCAAGTCTCGTTACAAAATAGTGAATTAAAGTAAATAATCTTGAGATGCTAACGTTTTCATGATAATATGTAATCGAAATGAACATTTATTAACATTATGAAACATAAAATAACTTTAAAAAACACTTTATTTAAGGAAGTGATGCAGACCTGAATAAATTGAGTACATCTCCAAAGACTAATTAATGAATTTCTTTATTATGGGGAAAATGGTCCGATAACGGATCACCTGATTTTTTCCAAATGACATGAAGGAGGATTTTTAATGAAAGTTATCATTGGTGCGGATGTTAAAGGGTATGCATTGAAAGAACATTTAAAGGATTATCTGACGAACAAGGGATATGACGTTATTGATAAAACACCGGAAAAAGATCTGGATCTCTTTGAATCCGCTTCGCGTGTTGCAAAGGCAATTCAGCAAGGTGAAGGCGACCGCGGCATTGCGATAGATGAATATGGTGCCGGATCATTTATGGTCGCAACTAAATATAAGGGTGTCATCGTCGCGGAAACCTCAGACGAACATTCATCAAAGATGACCCGCAGCCATAACAACGCATCGATGATCACACTTGGTTCAGGCATCGTCGGAGACCGTACGGCAGAAGGCTGCGCGGATGCGTTTATTAAAAATGAATACGCAGGCGGCCGCCATCAGGTGCGTGTAGATATGCTGAACAGAATGGGCTAAGAAAAACGGGATAAAAAAGGAGCGATCACATATGAAAGTGGCAATCGGCTGTGACCATATTGTAACGGAAATTAAAGATCACATGGTGGAATATCTGAAAGAAAAGGGTTATGACGTTATTGACTTTGGCACTTATGATAAAGTCAGGACACATTACCCGATTTATGGACGGAAAGTAGGCGCCGCCGTTGCATCAGGTGCAGCAGATCTGGGCGTAACGATTTGCGGGACTGGTGTCGGAATCACCAACAGTGTGAATAAAGTCAAGGGAGTTCGCGCAGCGCTGGTACGTGACGTAGGTACGGCTGTTTATGCACGGGAACATTTGAACGCGAATGTCATCGGAATGGGCGGTCGCATTTCCGGAGTCGGCCTGATTGAAAACATCGTCGATGCTTTTCTGGAAGCAAAGTATGAACCGACCCCTGAAAGTGAGGCGCTTATCGCAAAAATTGATGGAATACCAATGAGCGATGAAGCAAATACCAATGACCACATTTTCGATGAGTATAACAAAAAATGGGATGAAGGCTATTATCACGACTAAAACGCAGCAGCCGTTATGAAATTAAGCCTTTGACTCATTATGCGGCCATACGGAAGAAAATGCCGCGTGAATAAGAATTCGGACTCTTTCTTGTGGGTTCAATAATATTCGAGGGGAATTTGTGATGATTTTAACATTGACATTGAATCCCGCCATCGACATGAATTATCAGCTGGATCATTTGAACATTGATCAGGTCAATCGTTGCGGTCATGTGATTAAAACAGCCGGGGGAAAAGGGCTGAATGTGACACGTGTTTTAAAGTGCGCGGAAGCAGATGTACTAGCAACAGGTTTTCTAGGCGGAAAAACCGGTGAATTCATCACCGAAGAACTTGATCATGCGGGGATTAAGCACCACTTTGTATCTATCAGCGGCAATACCCGGCATTGTCTGGCACTCATGCATGAGGGGAACCAGACGGAAATTCTGGAAGACGGGCCTTCCATTTCCGAAGAAGAAGCAGATGCTTTCTTAAAAGAATATGACCGCCTTCTTGAACAAGCGACGGTTGTCACAGCTTCCGGGAGCCTGCCCAAGGGACTGAAAAAATCTTTTTATCAGCAGCTGATTGAACATGCCGGCCGGAAAAACCGGAAATTTCTTCTGGATACCAGCGGTGAGTCGCTGAAGGAAGGGATTAAGGGCGCACCTTATCTGATTAAGCTCAATCAGGATGAACTGGTAGCTTTGATCGGTAAAGAAGTAAATACAGAAGCCGAGATCCTTGCAAGTGTGAAACAGCTTGCGGAGACAGGTGTGAAATTTATTGTTGTTTCATTGGGCAAAAAGGGTGCAATGGGATTCTTTGACGGACATGCCTTCATTGTGGAACCGCCGATTGTTAAGGCAGTCAGTGCTGTAGGATCGGGCGATTCAATGATCGCAGGTCTTGCATATGGAATTGATAAGGGACTTACTCCTGAAGAAGCTCTCACATACGGGGCCACTTTTGGAACATTAAATGCAATGGAAGCACGTACCGGCTACATTGACCAGACGCAGATCGAATCCTTTAAGAAAAAAATAACCGTAAGAGCAGTCGACTGAAAGGGGAGAAGCAGGGTGGAAGCAAATATTCAGGAATTGTTCCGTGAAGACCTCATCTTTTTTGAAGATGTAAACAGCAAAGAAGAATTATTTAAGTCCGTAGGTGAAAAATTGTTACAGAAGAATCTGGTTAATCCGGGGTATATTGAAGCACTGACGGAAAGAGAAAACAATTATCCGACAGGACTCGATTTAAGCGTCGTGAAAGCCGGCACATCGAATGTCGCAATTCCTCATACAGAGGTGAACTATTGCAACTGGAAGGGACTTGTGGTTGCCCGCCTGAAAGAAGAAGTCACTTTCCATAATATGATTGCACCGGATAAGAGCATTCCGGTACGCTACGCATTTTTTATATTAAACAATGAAAAAGACAACCAGACCAATATCCTTTCTCACCTGATGTCGTTTTTTACTGCGGAGGACAGGATTTCTCATTTGGATTCGCTGAAAACAGGTAAAGAAATTTACGATTTTATTATTTCATAATCATTAAGCTGAGCATGAAGCTTAATCAATCCATCATCTTTTTAATTCAACGCTATGTCTAAATTCAATGTTGTTTTTTGCTGGAGCGAAAAACAACAGACAAGTTTAACGAAGTCCATTCAAAATACAGCTGGGGGAATTAATATCATGGTAAAAATCCAAAAAGGTAAATTTGCAGCTCTTGAAAAACTTTCAGATATGAACGGTGTTATCGCGGCACTGGCCATTGATCAACGTGGTTCTCTGAAGAAAATGATCGGAGCCGCTAAGAAGACCGACGCAACGGCTGAAGAACTGGTCAACTTCAAAAAATTGGTTTCTCAGGAGTTGACACCTTATGCCAGTTCTATTCTGCTTGATCCCGAATTTGGTTTGCCTGCAGGCAGAAGCCGCGATGAGAATTGCGGCCTGATCACCTCTTATGAGAAGACCGGCTATGATGTAAACGCACCCGGACGGCTGCCTGACCTCTTGCCGAATTGGTCGGTGAAACGAATCAAAGAAGAGGACAGCAATGCCGTTAAAATTCTGGTTTACTATGATAAAGACGACAGTGAACAAATCAATGATGTGAAGAAAGCATTTGTTGAACGCGTGGGTTCAGAATGTAAAGCAGAAGATATTCCTTTTTTCCTGGAAATTGTTACTTATGATGAAAAAAAAGCCGATAAGGCGGAATACGCGCGGGTAAAACCTGAAAAAGTCATTGAGGCAGTCAAAGTATTCTCTGAGAAGCGCTATGGCGTGGATGTTCTGAAACTGGAAGTGCCGGTTGACATGAGCCGCGTCGAGGGCATCGGGGATAATAAACCTGTTTATTCAGCTGAACAGGCTAAGGAATACTTCAGACGTGTTGAAGAAGCGGCTCAAGTTCCTTATATTTGGCTGAGCGCGGGCGTTTCAGCCGAATTGTTCCAAAAAACGCTGATTTTCGCTCATGAAGCCGGATCAAAATTCAATGGTGTGTTGTGCGGACGGGCTACCTGGCGCGAAGGCGTAGCTGCTTATGGAGAAGGCGGAGAACAGGGAGCGATTGAATGGCTTCGGTCACAAGGCAAGAAAAACATTGACGAATTGAATGCCGTTCTTGCAAAGACAGCAACACCTTGGTACGAAGTATACGGCGGAAAAGGGCAAATCACTGTTGACTAATTTTGGGCCCAGCTTTTAATTGTTACTCTGTTATACAGATACATCAGGTTTTTCGGATTATAGTGTTAAAAGATTGGCTCTTGTTGACTACTCTTTCAATAATCTGGCTCAGTTCCATATTATGATGTGGTCGTTGCATGAGCTTTTTTTGACGCAATGAACAAGGATCAAAGGTCAATAGGCGTTTCAGAGTCGTGTATTGATCATTCTTAGCTCAGATGGACATCTTTATATAGACCGACACTTTCATTTGTGCGGGAACATCGTGATAACCAGACGTTCTCTTATTGAGACGATATTGCAGTCGCTTTGTTGTATAATGTGGAAAGCGGCTGTTTGCTTGAAGGAAACAAAACAATGTTTTCCTGACTCGAATAATCCTTTTGTAAGTAATATGAGTCAAGCGCAGTTATGCATTCGTACGTTGGGGGAAGCGGGAAGGAAATGTTAAGAGAAGAGCGTTATCGTCAAATTGAAAAAGATATTGAACTCAATCTTATTGTACGTGTATCCGATCTCGCAAAAAAACTGAACGTCACCGAAATGACCATACGTCGGGATTTGAGGGATCTTGAAGAAAGAGGCATGCTTGTTCGCGTTCATGGAGGAGCAAGGAAAAAGCAGGTCAATGATTATAATGAATTATCGCACCGGCAAAAAAAGATGATAAATGTTGAACAGAAACGTTCCATTGCCAAACACTGTGCAGATCTTATTCAAGATAAGGATATCGTTTTTATTGGGCCAGGCACGACTGCCGGTTTTATCTATGAGTTTCTGAATGAGGGTCATTACGAACATATTGATATTGTCACCAATTCCGTGTCTGTTTTTGAACAATTCAAGAACAGTTTTCCTCGTTTTGAAATCATCTTAGTGGGTGGGCGCTATCGTTCCAGAACGGAAACTTTTGTCGGTTATTTTACCAATAAAATGCTCCGTGATTTTAAAGTCAATAAAGCGTTTATCGGGACAAACGGCATCATAAATACAAGTATCACTACGGCTAATGAAGAAGAAGGAAATGCTCAGAAGATAATACTTGATCGTGCCAATGAAACCTATATTTTGGCAGACAGTACAAAATTTGGAATTGAAGCGTTTCACAAATTATATGATGTCCGTGAAATAACGGCTATTATTACTGATTCATCAATTGATCCTCAATTGGCTTCTTATTATGAAGAATTTATAAGGGTCATTAAGTAAACATTTCGATAGTTAATAGCTAATAGATACGAAACGAATAAAAAAAGGCTCTGTTACTATTGAATGTTGATTTTGCTGTCCGCTGATTGGAGCGGAAAACAGCAGATAAGTTTAACAGACCAAAAGAAAAGAGGATAAGAAATATGTATGAGGTAACCGAATATGAAAGAGAAGGATTAAGCTTTATCAGATTGTCCGGTGATGGATCGTATGCAGAGCTGTGCCCTGAACGTGGCGCTATTGTGACCGCCTTTCATGCGTCAGGAAAGGATCTGCTGTATCTGAATGAACAGACACTGTTCAACCGTGAAAAGAATGTGCGCGGTGGCATCCCTGTACTGTTTCCAATGGGAGGCCAATTGACAGACGGCCGGTATGAATGGGACGGAAAAGTATATGAAATGAAAAATCATGGACTGGCCAGAACGAGGCCGTGGCTGGTCATTCACCATGATGCGGATGCGGAACACGCAGAAGTGACTGTTTCTTTTTCGAGCGATCAGGAAACAAAGCAATCTTTCCCTTTTGATTTTGATGTCAAACTGACATACAAGCTTGAAAAGGGCAGACTGATCATTCAGCAGCTTTACAGCAATCTCTCATCTGAAACCATGCCGATTTATCCCGGTTTTCACCCGTATTTTGCTATTTCAAATAAAGAAGTTCATGTCACAACTGATGCAACTCACTATCTGGATTATAATGACAATAAAATTAAGCCATTTGACGGGGCAATTGATCTGACTGATCTGGTCGAGCCCGTTGTGTTTCAGGATCAATCGGATAAACTGGCAGCAGACTTTGATGAATCTGAAATGCTGGTGATTGAAAAAGATCCGGCTTTTCGCTACATTGTGCTTTGGACTGAAAAAGGCAAGGATTATGTATGTGTTGAACCTTGGACAGCAAAGAAGGATGAATATAATGAGAAACAGGATCTTTTGTATGTAGAAAAAGATCATCCTCTTGAGCTGTCGGTAACTTTTTACCTGCAGAAGCGCTGATCATCATTTTTAAAGTGAAGGCTTTGCTTGAACTGTTGATTTATGTTACTTGAAAATAAAATCCGGATAAGAGCTGTTGCCTAAGTACATGGGGGACGGCTTTTTTAATGAGATACATAAGCGGCTTTTAAAAAGTCAATACTAGAAAAAAGGCAGTTGATTGAGCCAAGGTGAGCAAATGCTGAAACGTTTATCAAAACTCTTCCGAATTCAAAAGCGTCATGAAGAGGTTCAGAAAACCACTCCTGTCCGGTTGACCTATCCGGATCAGACACTGCTTCTAAACAAATCCCTGGATGCAAATCGTTCGGACCTGAAAAAGATGTTCAACAGCAGCGATGATCTTGTATTCAGAGAATTTTACTTTGGTGTCGGGAAACGAATCAGAGCGCTTATTGTGTTTATCGACGGCATCAGCGATAAAAAACTAATTCTTGATAGTGTTGTCCGTTCACTAATGGTCGATATTCATATTATTGATACAGAAGTTAATTTTGCTGAGAGCAAAAATCATTTCGACGAAGTCAAAAAACAGGTTCTGACGATTGTAGAAGCTACGGAGATCCACTCATTTAATGACGCCGTTGAAAGTGTGATAAACGGAAATGCGTGTTTGCTCATCAACGGAAGCAACTCCGGTCTTTCAATCGGCGCGAAAGGCGGCGAAAAAAGGGCGATTGACCAGGCATCAAGCGAGATTGTGACCCGTGGTTCACATGAAGCATTCGTTGAGGCACTGAGAACAAATACATCAATGCTGCGAAGAATCATTAAAAACCCGGATCTTGTGTTCGAACGATTCGTGTTGGGAAAAAGGACACATACCGACATTTGTATCGCTTATATTAAGGGAATTGCAAATGAAAAGATCATCGAAGAGGTCAGAAAACGTCTAAATCGAATTGACATTGATTCAGTACTGGAGTCCGGTTATGTCGAGCAATTAATTGAGGACAGCTCCTTTTCCCCGTTTGCTACAGTGGGCAACAGTGAGAGACCTGACAAAGTTGCGTCAAAACTGCTGGAGGGCAGAATCGCCATTATATGTGACGGGACGCCTGTTGTGCTGACCGTTCCATATTTACTTATTGAAGTGCTTCAAGTCCCTGATGATTACTATTCAAGACTGTTCAATGTGAATATTATGCGTATCGTCCGTGCTTTCAGTTTAGCGGTCACACTAACTCTGCCGCCATTGTATGTTGCGATTACCACGTTTCATCAAGAAATGATTCCGAGCATTCTCCTGATTAAACTGACTGCCGCCCGTGAAGGGGTCCCTTTTCCGGTATTATTGGAAGCATTGATGAGTGAGATGATCTTTCTTCTGATCAGAGAATCGGGTATCAGGATGCCGCGCGCGACCGGTTCGGCGGTGACAATCGTTGGAACGCTTGTAATGGGTGACGCGGCTGTCACTGCCGGTCTCATCAGTGCCCCCATGGTGATTATTACAGCTCTGTCGGGAATAACCGGTCTGATGCTCCCTGCTTTATATAATGCGTTGGTCATTTTCAGATTTATTCTTATCCTGTTGGGCGGATCTTTTGGCTTGTACGGCGTAGTGATCGGCCTGCTTTGTATTCTGGCCCATATTTGCTCCCTGAGGAGCTTCGGAACGCCATTCCTGGCACCCTTGGCACCAGTTGTTCTGAGCGACCTAAAAGACACCCTGATCAGATTTCCTTTATGGATGATGAAACAAAGGCCTCAGTCCACGACATGGAAAAAATCCAACCGTCAGACGGAGATTCAGAAGCCACGACCGCACAGAAAATGAGGAGGATCATTCGTGTTCAGAAAATTAGTGGCTGCCGTCCTGATTATGACTTGTATATTACTTTTGACCGGATGCTGGGACAAGAAGGAACTGAACCAGCTGGCCATTGTGATGGCCATGGGATTTGACAAGGACGCCAAGACCGGGCAGATCAATCTGACACTCCAGGTTATTCGGCCCAGTGCAATCAATAGACAACAATCAGGCAGTCAGGAGGCACCGTACGATATAGTGTCTGCATCAGGAAATACTATGTTCGAGGCACTTAAAGAGGCCAATAAAAAATTGGACAGAAAGTTCTTTTTCTCACATCTCAAAATCATCATTGTCGGGGAACGAGCGGCGCGCAGCGGATTAAGTGATTTATTGGATTTTGTGACCCGAACATACGAGATGAGGACAAATACATGGCTTCTCGTGACACGGGATGATGTCGGGCACTTGCTCGAAATAAAACACGGCATTGAAAGTATTCAGGCCACTTATATGGAAGAACTGATCAGAACGCAGATGCCATACATGACTGTAACATCAACGGATACCACTCACTTCATAAAAAAAATAACGGTAAACGGAATCGGACCGGTGACAGGCGTTTTCTCAATTCAAAATGAAAGAGGGATATCCGCGACAGACGACCAGCCAGAATTAAGGCAAGGAATTATCCTTTCTGGAACAGCTGTTTTTAAAAAAGACAAGTTGTCAGGATATTTGAATACGAACGAAACAAGGGGTCTGAATTATTTAACGGATACGTCAAAGAGCGATTATCTGCATGTCCCCTCAGTTGGGGACAAACAGAAAAAAATTGAAATAGAAGTGAAAAAAGTAAAAAGCAAAATAGATCCGGTCAAAGTGAACAAAAAAACGGTTTTCAACATTGAGGTGTACGCAGTCGGAAATATTGTAGAAGACGATAATGCGACAGACATTTTGGATCAGAAGCAATTGAGTTTTGTTAACAGAGAAATTGAAGGTTCCATTCAGAACACGATTCAGTCAATTCTGGACAAAACGCAAAAACAATTAAAAACAGATGTGATCGGTTTCGGCCGTGCCTTTGAAATTAAATATCCTGCGGAATGGAAGAAAATCAGAAAAAAGTGGGCGGTCTCCTTTCCAGATGCAGCTTATCGCATCAGCGTGAAAACACGTATTAATCAGACGGGTATGCAACTGAACAATCTCGATATGAGAAACTAATCCGACGAGAGGCCAAGTGTTACCTTTGGAAAATCAGCTTGATCAGACTTAGAAATGCGTAGTAAAAGGCGACAATGAGCAAGACAAGAACGTAGATCCACGACGCGAAGACGAGAAATGTCTGCCCGGGACCATAGTTTGTAGCTTCATAAATCAGCCGCTGCATGATTCGAAACATCCATTTTTTCTCCTTTATCGATTTCAATATTTATTTACTAATGCCTGCATTATATTTCTTTAACCAGAAAATGAGCAATAACAGTATGGGAGCTGCATCATAAAGCGGAACAAATTGCTGCCACGACTGTGCGGGCAAAAATTTTACATGAAACGGATAGTTGGGTTCATACACCCCGGAATACCAGAACACAAATGCGGCAAGGGGCAAGATAAACCACCTGTAGTCTTTGATTCTGAACAGGGTCGACAGAAGCATTGATGCGGAAAACATATGAACTGCGGTAATATAAAAACCGCCAATGAAGATTAAAAAAATTCCCAGCGCATCAAAGTTTGTAAGGATATCACTGATACTAATCAGCTTGACCACTCGAAGGATGGGGAGGGCTGAGCCCGCAGCTAGATCAACGCCAAGAGTGGTAATGATCGTCACTTGGGTCAGCGTCAGAATGATACCTGCGAAGATTGCAGCTGTTAGCGTCACTTTTCTCACCGATTTCTGATCATTGGCAAAATGCCAGAATTGAAAAAGAACAAGAGACATACCGAAAGGGAAATTGACAACCGTGGGATACGAGGCTTTCAACACCGGCATCATACCGTTTTCCAATACCGGTGTAAGTTGCTGAAGATCAATTCTTCCCGAAGCTAAAATCAGAACATAGATTAAACTAATTAGTATCAGCATAAAGGGCAGAATGATTTCTGTTAAACGCACAAAGTTTTCAACACCCAAAAATGAAATATATACCAGAGTGATCAGAAATAAAAGAAGAACGATGGATGAAGGCGTTCTCTGGAGAAAAGTCATATTAAGAAGCTCGGTAAATTCGTTGGCATTTCTTGTTGAATTGAAAAGGCCCAGAAGGACGTAAAGAAATGCCAGTGGCCATCCAATTGCTTTTCCGAGCAGTGTTGTGGTCAGTCCCGCAAGATTATCATTCGGGAAATGTCTGTGAAGTTCGGTGAAAATCCAGATCAGTGCGCATCCCGGCAGCATAGAAAACAAGATCACAAGCCAAGCGTCCTGTCGGGCTTCAATGCCTAATGCCCACAGGTTGGTACTCCCGATCTGCTCCATCATCACCAAGACAAACAATTGATGTTTACTGATCTTTTTCATCCCGGGCTCCTGTATGTCTTTATTAATAGTAACTAGTTTGTTCGACTTTCCTGATTGTATGCATAACTTATAACTATAGCCATTGGCGATGACTGTGGAGACATGGAGGAATCAGGACGCCATTAAATCCCGGAAGAGTGTTGCTGACAGTGAAGGCTCTGTTTTAAAGGAGCATCAAATCATTGAAAAATCTTTTGTAAAATCGGTTACGCGATTAATCTCTATCCATTGGTTGAGAATGCTGGACCGTACGCGAAGAAGTTACAGGGGTTCTGACAGAAGTGAATAAGAGGTTACGGCTCGCGCTTGGAAGGCGATGTATCCGTGACAGGGTTAAAACTGCGACATCATGGGGAATATTTTCGATGTCTTTCTCTTGGGAACAGATTAACCTGCTGCGTTCCGAAGCAATGAAGCAACGGATAATTTAAAGAAAATATTAATAACTGCTTTCTCGTATTACAAGCTTTGTCCCAAGGGTCACCCTTCTGGGTACTTCGGGATTTTTTTTTCATATTTTTGATCAGTAAATCAACGCCTTCCTCACCCATCGATTCAGTATACACTTTTACTGTGCTTAACGGCGGGAAAGAATATTTAGCAATTGAAATATCATTAAAGCTAATGATCGAAACCCGCCCGGGCACATCAATATTTTCCTCATGGAGTGCCCGTATGGACCCGATTGCCATTGCATCATTTGCAACAAAAAAAGCTTCAGGAAGTCGATCACCTAACTCTTGAACGGCTTTCTTCATCAGTTCATAACCGGATTCAGGTGAAAAGTCCCCGGTGTAAATGCATTCCGGCGATTGATTCAGCCTTTCTTTAATGTAGTCTTTAAAAATTTTTAACCTGGGATCCTTAAGTAATACGTGATCATTTGTATATTCAATACCGGCCAGTAAACCTATTGTCTGTACTTTCCGGGCAAGAAAATGATCAATCACTTGTTTGATGGAGTGTTCGAAATCTGTAACGACACAATCGTATCCTAAAGACAAGGTGTCAAAATCGACAAATACGATCTGTTCGCATGCAGCACTCAGATTTTTTATTTGATCATTACTAAACTTACCTATAGCAATCATGCCGTCTATATTGGCGTTTACATCGATATGCAACCGTTCATTAGGCAGAATATGTACGAATTCGTATCCCATGCTCTGAAGCTTATTCTCTACACCTAAGCGGATGGATAAATAGTAAAGATCATTTAATTCTTCCTGCTCCGTATACCAAAGGACAATTGCAATTTTCCCCAATGACTTTTTCTTTTGAATCTTTTTCCTGTATTTTGAATAATTGAGAGTTTCCGCCGCCTCAAAAATCCGTTTTCGGGTTGTTTCAGAAACGGATAAGGTTCTGTCATAATTAAGCACTCTTGAAACCGTGGCGCTTGAAACGCCTGCTTTTTTTGCAATATCTTTAATGGTGGCCAAATGTCCACTGCCCTTGTTCATTCAACCGTTAAGTTAATAGGTGAAGACGAAAAATAGTCCGATAGTATTCGGTAGACAAAGCTAATACAAAAATAAACCCTAATACCCAACATAATAAACACTTTAACATAAAGAGACATTGTTATACAAGAAGGTTCGTTTGATAGGAAGTTTTGACGATGCAGCGCATTCAGACAGTCAGTCAGATAAAAATCAGGCCGTCGTTGCAGAACAGTACAATGACGCCGATTTTGGCCGGGTTCCTTTGCGTATCCGTTTACGGGTTCTAAAAAAATGAAGGACTTTCCTGGCGAGACGGATCGCTTGTTGATATATCGTTAAGGTACGTTTTGTCTCAGAAGGCAAGGAGGCTTATCTTATTTTTCGGGAACAGGGAAGCTGATACTCACGTCCGTCAATCGAAAAACGTCCGTCCGCGATTTGCCCGGCGACGCGGCCGACTGTTGCACCGAAACAGGCATACTGCAGTGGATAACCGTCAAATTGTTCGAAACCACGCACGATGTCGGCCGATGTGCCGTTTTTATCGGGCACTTCAATGCTGTTCAGTGTGGCCGTAGTTCATCACTTTAATTCGTACACTGCGGTTGTTTGTCAGGCAGTACTGCCAGACGATATGCCCCCGGCAGACACCGAATTCATTCTTTGTGATTTCCATGGCTGTGGCACCCTCCTTATTATTATGATACGGACGCCGCGAATCGCATAAATGCCGCGTGTCCCTTTTCAGTCCGTTTATAGACACCCGCGTCTTCCAATACCCGTTCAAAGACCCTGCCGACTTCCTGCTTCAGGATGCTGCTGACATTATCGGAGGTCAATTCCAGATGGCGCACTTTTATTCGGTCCGCCCAAGCTTTGTGATAATCTTTTATGTCATTTGACTCGTTCAGAAGATACCGACCGACTTCCAGCAATTCCGGTTTCAGCCGCGGCGGTAAAATAGCCAGTCCCATGACTTCTTCTATCAGGCCGATGTTTTCTTTTTTGATGTGCTGTACGTCCTGATGCGGGTGATAGACGCCGTTCGGGTGCTCCCCCGACGTCTGATTGTCTCGCAGTACCAGGTCCAGTTCGTAAAGTGCCCCGTTCCTGCGGGCAATCGGCGTGATCGTATGATGCGGTTCACCGTCTGTCTCTGCCCGGATGCCAACCGCTTCGTCGGAATAATGACGCCAGCCGTTCAGAATTTTTGTGGCCAGCTCGATCAGTTGTTCCTTGTTCGCGGCAGTCAGGCGGATTACTGACATCGGCCATTTTACAATCCCGGCCTGCACGTTGTCGAAGCCGGCAAACGTCAGTGGTGTCTCGATTGGAACCAGCGTCATCGGAAAAGTGTGCCGGCCGCCCTGATAGTGTTCGTGGGACAGAATCGACACGCCGACGATTGGCAGATCCGCATTGCTTCCGACAAAATAATGCGGGAAGCGATCAATCAGTGAAACCAGGCGTACAAACGTGTTCCTGTTAATTGTCATCGACTGATGCCGACTGTCAAGGAAAATACAATGCTCATCGAAGTAGGCATAGGGTGAATACTGAAAGCCCCATAACTCGTGATTCAGTTCGAGGCGGATAATTCGATGGTTGCTTCGTGCAGGGTAATCGGTCCGTCCAAGATAACCTTCATTTTCCATACATAGCTGACAAAGCGGGTATCCGGAGTCCGGCACTTTTTAGCGAGAGCAATCTTTTTCGGGTCCTTCTCCGGTTTGGAGAGATTAATTGTAATTTCCAGATCACCGTATTCAGCCGGTGAGCGAAAATAGATATTCTTCCGGATCGCCTTGGTCTTGATATAGTCATTGAGTCTGCATAGGCGGTAAAAATAGTCGGTGGCCTCCAAAGGACCATGGCTTACATACTTTTTCCAGAATATACGGTTGACGACGGAAGGAGGAGGCGTAACGAGATCCATCAGCTGCGCGCCAAGCCTATCGCGAGAACTTTGATTGTCATCGATCCGGTGATTCCGGACGGCGAACGCGACGAGATTGTCCTTCAATTCAACCAGTTCTGTTCTGTCCGAAACGGGCGCTTTACTTTCACCTTCTCCAACCAGGGCCAGCACCCGGTTAATCAGATAGCGCCGGTCCGTCTCTTCATAGTCGCTATGTTCAATAAGCTGATCGACAAAATATTCGATTTCACGGCTCTCACTCACTTCGCTTTCTCCTTATCCTGGTAGCCTCTCGGATGCTTCTGATGCCAGTTCCATGCTGTGCGTATGATCTCATGTATGTCATCGAAGTTTGGCTCCCAGTGCAGGATCTCGCGGGCTTTGACACTCGCCGCGACCAGAGTTGCCGGATCTCCGGTTCTTCTTGGCCCAACCTCAGCTGGAATCTCCTTACCTGTTGCCTCCCGCGCCGCTCCAAGAATCTGTTTGACGGAGTACCCGGTTGCCGATCCAAGGTTGAAGCAGTCGCTTTTCCCGCCCTTCACCAGATAGTCGACGGCCAGAATATGCGTGTCGGCAAGGTCTGTAACATGCGCATAGTCGCGGATATTGGTGCTGTCCGACGTATCGTAATCATCACCGAAGATCATCAATTTCGGACGCTTTCCAAGAGCCACCTGCATCACCACAGGGATCAGGTGCGTCTCCGGATGGTGGTCCTCACCGATGCTTCCGTCGGGCTTGGCACCGGCGACGTTGAAATAGCGCAGGGCAACAAAACGGATGCCATAGGCCTCATCAGCCCAATGAATGATCCTTTCTATTGCCAGCTTGCTTTCGCCGATCGGCACCTGCGGGTCGCTTTCCAGGATTGGCGTGTGCTCTGGTATGCCATATGTGGCGGCTGTGGAAGAAAAGACAATCCTTTTTATACTAAAATCTTGCATGATTTCAAGAAGACTGATCATGCCGCCGATGTTATTATCGAAGTATTTCAGCGGTTTTTCCATTGATTCACCGACGAGTGAATTGGCGGCGAAATGGATCACGCTGTCAATGGGTTCCTTTTCAAAGATACCGGCGAGAAAGTCTTTGTCACGAATGTCACCTTCATAAAAGACGGCCTGATCGGCGACCGCAGCCCGGTGCCCGGTGGACAGGTTATCCACGACAACAACCGAACGGCCCTTTTCGATCAGACAATCCACGGTATGCGAGCCGATATACCCGGCACCGCCGACAACTAAAATTGACACGGGTCATCAAACCTCCTGATTCATTAATTTCTTCGCACCGTCGGCAATTTCTGCCACATAGAACGAAGGAGCATAACCGATGGTTTGCTCGTACACGTCGCCGACTCTCTGTTTAAACATTTCAGCGGCCGATTTATGAACAAGGGGGCAATGGCGCAGCCGCCGAATCCTGCTCCGGTCATCCGGGCGCCGAGTACGCCTTTTTGCTTCCATGCGGCTTCCACCAGCGTATCCAGTTCTTTTCCGGTCACCTCGTAATCGAATTTCAACGAGACATGCGATGCATTGACAAGTTTTCCAAATGTAGTCAGGTCATTGCGCTTCAGAGCTTCGCGCGCTTTGTTAGTCCGAAATAGGTGGGCGATTATGGAGAATTAGCGAATAACTTACTGGTTTTGACTTTGAAGTCAATTAAATCGACCAAAAATAAAATAGTACTTATTACTTTCAGCAAACCCGCTGCCCATTATTTGACGCTTACTCTAGGAATTATACAGGAAAGGAAGCTATTGAAAATTTACATGTTGCATTTAAGTCCAAAGGCTATATTTCTGATAACTTAAAATAGAGGGACACGAACCATGTTAAATACAGGTTCATGTCTTTTAAAGTTAGTGTCTAAATTTTTTTGAAGATGACTATTTTTGATTCCGGATGATGTTGTTCCAAAATGTTGATAAATGCTTGATATAACAACAATTTAGAGCTTTTTCAAACACGGACACCGTCGGAATGACCTAATTAGTTTACGGTGTCAGCAGTGTTTATCCATAATGAACAACCGTCATCTACACAGCAGATGGCGACTATTATGTCTATTTTTAAATGGGTAAATACCCCTGTTTATTTCATTAATCATGAAAGCTGTTCCGCTACTATTTTTGATGCGGAGAACCGTATCATAAGTAAATGAGGTTTTTTGTTAAAAAACAAACGTCCCTATAGTTGTATAAAGGAACGCGTTAATATTACTTTAATTATTTTAAAATTGCTCTTCCAATAAATTTTGACCACCTATAAACATAAACCATGGATCCGGGCGGCCGTACAGATCAGAAACAGTAGACTTTGAGAGATAAAACTAATAAAACAGATAAAAAAAGTATGAATATCTCTTGTTTTTTATAAAATTGTTTTGTATTATTTTATCTAAAGTAAAAAACTTAATATATCTTATCAAGAGTGGTGAAGGGACTGGCCCTATGAAACCCGACAACCAGCATTCTGAGGAGGAATGTATTGGTGTTAATTCCAGCAGATTAATCTGAGAGATAAGAGAACAAAGTGCTTAATAAAATAAAAAAGCACAAAGCCGTTTTCTTATTCAAAGCAAACGGCTTTTTTGTATCTTATTTTTTTGGATTAGAAAACTGAACATAAGGGGGCTTGATTAAAAATTCTCAGGAAGTTGAATTCAAAAATAACTTTAAGCATAGGGGGTTGTTATTTCTGAATAAAAAACAATGATCATTTCACTCTCTGCACGAGCGATTGCCATCAATGTCATTGCTGGAACAGTTGGTGATACATACTATTGACCGTTCCCCACTTGAAAATTCTATTTTGTTTTTGGATGCATTTTTTAAAGCGGGTTCAAGAATGATAGCAAGCCTTTTTTATTAAATTTTGTGTATAGGATGATGAGTATGAGTAATTTATGGAATGAAGTAGAAAGGTTGAAAGATTTCAGATGGATTGATTTGTCTCATGGATTGAACGATGAAAGCCCATATTGGGGAGGTATGCCGGATGGAGTACGTGAGATAGGAAAAACGGTATATGATTATGATCAGGAATTGAGACTCAGAATTCAAACCTTCAAATTTCCTGGTCAATTTGGAACCCATATAGATTATCCTGGACACTTTGTTCAGAGTGGTAAGCTTTCTGATCAATTTGGCATAAAAGATTTAGTGTTTCCACTGATTGTGATTGATGTTTCAGAAAAGGTTAAGCAAAATTCGGATTATGAGTTAACACTGGCAGACATTGCAGAGCATGAAAAAAAATATGGAAGAATTCCGGAACATTCCTTTGTTGCACTTCGCACAGATTGGAGCAAAAGATGGCCAGATGAAAAGGCTTTGTCAAATCTAGATTCAGATGGAAATGAACATTGCCCTGGTTGGACAGTTGAGACCTTAAAATTTTTGTTTGATGAGCGAAATGTGGCGGGAAATGGGCATGAAACTTTGGATACTG
Source organism: Sporolactobacillus pectinivorans (assembly GCF_002802965.1). Classification (NCBI taxonomy): domain Bacteria; kingdom Bacillati; phylum Bacillota; class Bacilli; order Caryophanales; family Sporolactobacillaceae; genus Sporolactobacillus; species Sporolactobacillus pectinivorans. Next base: position 1,385,994 of record NZ_NXGA01000001.1, read on the forward strand.
ATGCTTCTGTCGGGTTTCTGGCAGTTGGTGATTTGGTCAGTGAGCGCTTTGTTTTGGAAAGAGGAAAAATTCAGGTCGAGTTATTGACAAATCTGGATCAAGTCCCGCCAGTAGGTGCAGTTATCTTTATTGCTTCTCCTAATATCGAAGGAGCAACAGGACTTCCCGCTAGAGTATGGGCAATAACAGAATAAAAAATAACTAATTAGCAAAGAAGGATAAAATATGGGAGAGAAAAAAACACTTAAAAAAAATCAGTTAAATTTTCTAGAGGTTATCGCACTGTCTATAGCAATTCTTGCGCCTACCTTTGCAAGTTCAATGAACTTTGGGCTGATCGCTTCAAGCGCAAGCTATTCTGTCAGTTTAGTTTTCATTATTTCAGTTATTGCATTGCTACTTGTTTCGGTAGCATTTGTTAAATTTGGCAAAGAATTTGTTTCCGCTGGCTCTGCTTATACATATGTGGAAGCCGGCTTAGGAAACAAATTTGGTGCAATAAGCGGTTGGGCACTTTTGCTTACTTATGCAGGTTATACGAGTGGTTGCTCATCAGCATTCGGGTATTTATTCAGTGATTTTATTCGCCAGCTTACAGGAATAAATATTCCTTGGGTGATTTTCGCCTTATTAAGTTTATTGTTGATCTGGTATATTACCTATTATGATATCAAAGTAAGCACTAGAATCATGCTCTTTATAGAAATTTTTTCTGTTCTCCTAGTTTTGGGTATCGCAATAGTTGTATTGATAAGGGTAGGTACAACAACCGGACTTAGTGCTGCACCTTTTAAATTTTCTAATGGATCATCTCTTAATGGTATCGGTGCCGGTATGGTTGCCGCCATATTGAGTTTTGCAGGATTTGAAGGAGCGGCTAGTCTTGGAGAGGAAAGTAGGAATCCGAAAAAATACATTCCTGTTGCAATTTTGAGTACTGTTATCTTTGCTGGAGTAATTTACATTTTTGTCAGTTTTGCCGAGATTAACGGCTTTGGTGTTACGAGTGCTGGTCTGAAGGCATTCACAAGTTCCGGCTCAACAATCGTAGAATTATCGAATAAGTATGCCGGTGCCGTGTTCACGGTAATTATCACCTTTGCTATCAGCATTTCAGCATTTTCTACTGCATTAGGTTCCAGTACAGCAAGTAGTCGAGCTCTTTATCAGTTAGCAAAAGATGGGAAGGTTCCTTCGCTGTTTGGGAAAGTGCATGAAAAACATAACACACCGTATATTGCCGATAGTGTCATTACAATCGCATCGGTCATCCCGATAATTGCTCTCTATTTTGGTAGCGGTTTGCAAATTGATGGCTTTACGGTATTTTATTACATTGGGACAATTGGAACTCTTGGTCTCATTGTTGTTTATCTACTAACTTGCATAAGCTCAGTTGCATATTTTGGCTTTAATAAGAAAGTATGGACCTGGCAGAATATTGCACCTATCGTAGGTGGATTACTCCTACTTTACGTGCTTTGGGCGAACGTTAGCCCATCAGCTCTTTCGTATCCTTTTAATATTTTCCCATATATTGCACTTGCTTTTATTGCAATAGGTAGTATTTATACTTATTATTACCAAAAAGGGAGCAGGGTAGCTGCAGATCAATCAAATATTACTAATTAATGTCCCATTAATGATTGAGTGAGCTATTTTGACTGTCAATAAAGTTTTTTAAAGTATAAAAAGATCGGAGAGAAATTTATTTGAATTTCTCTTCGATTCTTTTTTTGAGGTGGATTGACCAACCAAGCCAACAATTTGAGTTCGAAAGTATTTGGCAATTAATTTATGCATGTCCGGTGGGCACACAGTATAATCAAAACGGTGGAAGGATGCTGTTAACACTGAGGAGAGGTTTCATGAAGCGGTTATTTATTGTATCAGTGAATCAACAATCCGGATTATAGAAAAAAAGCTGTCTTATTTGCCGCGTATCCGGCGAAAAGGAAGCTTTTTACTGTTTGCTTTATTTTGAATGCTTGTTTTCAGTTTAAATTCAGTTCAACTGCTTATATTAATCATTGTAAAATGAAAGTTTTAACGTAAGAAAATGAAACATAAAAAGGAATTTAAAAATGAGTCTTTCGAAAACCTTCGCTCATCGTGTGGTTATGTTTTTCACTTTAATTATTGGTTATGAATTCCTGATGTCTGGATTAAGTAAACTGTTTGGTGGATTTGTTCCCGGCTTCCATCATGAATTGGGAACATCCATTAATGCCGCGTTCGGATTTTATCATCCGGTTCTCCAAAGTATCGTTTTGCCAAATTCAACGTTATTTGGGACGATCATCATGTGCTCCGAACTGTTTGCCGGGGTCTCCTTTATCTTGATTCCATTACTTGGGTTCCGTTCTTTTTCGTCAAGCTTATCAAAATGGGGGATGGTTGCGTCCATTCTCGCTGTGTTCTTAAGTACGAATGTTTTTTTCTTTAGTGGAGATCCGTTTTTTGTGAATCCCAGCGATCCTTATCAGGAAGCGGTATCCATTGATTTGTTGTTAGCACTTATGGAACTGACACTGTTCTCCTACTTCTATCAGGCGAATCGAACGATCAAAGAGGGCGCTAATGAAGATCCTCAAAAAGTAGAGAATGTATAAAAGTGTTCCGCTAAAAAAAGCTGTAATCGCAGAATGTTGAATCTTGTCCACCTCAGAGAACAAAAGGTATATAAAACTGAATGCCCTGATGAATAAAAAAATAAGGGTTTGTTTTCTCGAAACAAGTCTCTCCGGAATTTGTAAGTTTATTAGCTTCGCTATTGTTGGATGACTCAAATTCACAATTATTCAGTGGCCTGGATTCTTACAGAAGCACGGATTCAGCTAACTCGGCCCCCAGTTCACTCAGCGGTATTACGTCAAACCCTCTTTTGTCGGACAGTTTATTGTGGAACGCATTATCCTCTTCGGCTTTGGATCCGTCAACATTGCAGAGTGCAAGTTCTGTTTCCAATTTGTTATCTGGTGTTGATCAGTCGTCGGCCAATCTCTCGACGCAACAGAGCGGATTATATTCCATTTTGGTAAAACCGGAGTAATTGTTCTTGAACATTGATGAGCGCCCCGGTGCTCTTCCACCACAAGCCTTGCGACACACTCTTTATACTCAGGAGCTCGATGTTTCGGCACTGTGAACACATCCTTTAAAATTATAGTTCAATCATATGGGCTCCCATTTTGCTGTGTCCACCATTTAGACTAATTTTATGCCCGACTGAAAGAGGAGGTCGAGATCTTAAAAAAAGCCATGCACATCTTCACGCAAGGCCAGTCATAAGGTACAGGTTCATTCATGCTCATCGAAATGAACATTCTGTCGTGCTGATGTGCCGAGTTCTGAACGTATCGAAGAGCGGTTACTATAAGTGGGCCAGTGACGAACGACAAAACAGGCCGACAGAGCGGGAGAAGTCCCGTGAAACGCTGAAGCGGAAAATCAAGTCCTATTTTGAGCAGAAAGAGCAGCGGTATGGCAGCCCGCGTATTCACCGCTACTTGACCCGCAAGGGCTTTTGCGTTTCGCTCAAGACCGTGGCACGCTATATGAAGGCGATGGGATTGAAGGCCGTGCCGGAACACCGGTATGTTGTGACCACCGACTCGAAGCATGATCTGAGGGTCTACCCGAATCTGTTGAGCCGCCAGTTCCATCAGGAAGCACCTAACCAGGCCTGGGCCACGGATATGACCTATATCTGGACACTGGAGGGCTGGGTGTACCTGGCTTCGGTGATCGATTTGTTCTCACGAAAGGTGATCGGCTGGCACATGGCAGAGTCAATGACCAAGGAACTTCCGCTGCAGGCACTTAAGCTGGCCATTCACAAGCGGAGACCGGGTGAGGGGCTGATTCATCACTCTGACCGAGGGTCTCAGTACTGCTCCAACGACTACGTCGATGTGTTAAAACAGGCCAAGATGCAGATCAGTATGAGTCATAAGGGTGATCCCTACGACAACGCCTGCATGGAATCCTTTCACGCAACGCTGAAAAAGAAACTGGTTTACCGCCGGCGTTTCATCACACGGGCAGAGGCAATCCAGTCGATCAATCACTACATCCATGATTACAACACCCAGCGGATGCATTCCACTCTGGACTACTGGTCACCCAGTCAATTTGAGGCCATGTACCTGAAGAACCAGGCGGGATAAGGCCCAAAAGTAACCCAAAAGGGCTTCTGCCAAGAACAATCCGTTCTGGGACTGTTCCTGGCAGAAGCCGAACCAAGCGAAGCGCGGTAGGTGTTTAAGCAAAGCAAATTTCCACTTTTGCGTGTCCATTTTCTTGACAGAAGTTCACCTTCTCCCGGAAAATAGGCCAGAAGGGCAAACCATCAATCGGATTGTCTCTCATGGTCTTTGTTTATACAATCATTCGTCGTCTGGCCGGTGTCGCGAGCGTAATTAACCCTTTTTTATTGAACTTCTTCATCGCCTTGATAATCCGATCATGTCCGTCGGCGACCGGCGAGCCTTTAAGCTCTCGCGACATATCAGACGGTGGTCCTAAGGTGCTGATCACGACATCCGCTTCCACAACTGCTGTTTCAATGGCTGAAGCGTTCGAGAGTTCCCCCGTTACAAGCCGCAAATTGGAATGATTTAGCTTGATTTTCTCAGGGTTTCTAATATATGCCGTATCGAAATCTCTGTTGTCTAATGCAAATCGCGTTACAAGTTGAACGATTTGACCGCTTGCCCCAAAAATAGTAATGTTTATGGTCTTCTACCTCCTTGTGTTATGGTGATTAAAATTCATCAATTTCTGTTCTTTGATCAGCGTAGCCGTTTCTCACATCAAAAACGGCTACCTTTTTGGTGATTGATGCCGGATTTACACCCGAGATGATTGATTTTTAATCTATCCTATTCATACTTTGTCTTCCGTAATAAACTCTTCAACTCGATCTCTTTTGGTGCACATGTCAAACCAAATGTTGGCGATTTTGTCCTGAACTCCCGAATTCGGCTGCATCCAGATTCCTATCGAAATATGCCCTGCATAAATACCTTTGTCCTTTAATTCACTGTTCAAATTGAAAATATAATTACGAAGACCGGAAATTGCAATTCCGACATTGCCCATCATCGGTACTGGATTGATTGCAGCACCACCCGTTGTAAATAACAGAGCTCCACTTTGTTTATTCAACATATCCACAAGCACTTCACGAATAATCGATATCGCACCTAAAACGTTAAATTGAAATTGGTATAGCGCATTTTCTTCTGTTACATCTAATGCATTTGCTACTGTATCGATACTTGGAGTTGGACTGTATTCAACCACATTAATAAAACCGTATCTCTCTTTGATTGCTGCGAAAGCTAAACTAATTTGGGCTTTATTTAATATATCTGCTTGAAATGATGCTGCTTCAATGCCTAATTGTTCTAGTTCAATAACCAGTTGGTTTAACTTTTCTTCATTACGGACTATAAGCGCTACACGAAATCCGTTTTTTTCGAACTTCTTCGCAATAGCCATTCCTAATCCTGGTCCTGCTCCAACAATTACAATATTTTTCATAATGAAATTCCTCCATAACTTTTTAGCTAAATTTTTTTAGAGAGCTCATTTGTTACGATAGGTACTAATTTATTTATTAAGAACCAACCGCCTTTTTAATCTTTTGGGTATAAATCTGAATGAACACAACAATTTTTGCTTGATCAACTCCTTCTACAATAACACGTGTTATTTAGACAACACACGTTGTATAATTGATGGCAAGATGAAAAGAAATATTAACAACCACCAAAATGGCTAATATGTTGTTTACACAACACTTCTATTGTATTGTCGTTTTTTAAACACCATTATGTACCCTAAAAAGGAGAAGAAAAAATTGATTATGCCAAAAAAAGATCCGAGAATACTTCGTACAAGACAATTGATTGTAGACTCTTTTCTTTCGTTAGCTAGTGAAAAAGATTTCAACGATATTACGGTACGTGATATCACAGAAAAGGCTACTATTAACCGAGCTACATTTTATGCGCACTTTGACGATAAGTTTGATTTATTACATTCTACAATCACCAATACTTTTACAGACAAATTGAAAAAAAGATTAAATGGTCACGAGGGATTCAATGAAGAAGTCATTGCCAATATTTTTCTAGCCATGTGTGATCACCATAAAGAATTAAGCGACTTATGCCAAAAAGGTTATAATTCTTTAGGAACTATTATAGAAAGCAAAATTAAAGAAGAGTTACAGAAGCTAATAGCTGATCTTGTGCTAAAAGAAACTAAAAATACCATTGTGTTAGAGGATAAACAATTGGTAACGACCTTATCTACTATACTGAGTTGGAGTATATACGGAGCTACATACACATGGAATAAGGATGGAAGACCTATTTCACCAGAAGAGCTAGTGTCTAAGACCTTACCTATATTTAAAAATGGCATGAGTAAGTATTTTTTTAACGAAACTTATGTTAAATTTTAATTCTTTTTCGCCAATTTAAGGGGCAGCTTTCAGATCCTGTTCAATTTTAAATAGTTGGTTGTAGTAAGCGAGTCCTTCTTTAGCGATAACAACTGATTCTTTTGCCGAATCGGGCAAAGCTTTCAAGGCTTCATCAAACTTCCGTCGGGCATGCGCCCAACAGCCAACAAGTGTCACGTTTCTAATCGCATGATACGCGCGCTCGCTGCTCTTCTTTATGATTTTCATATTATTTCCACCGGGATAGGAGTTTTTGGCGGATTATTTGCGCTGTTTTTCGAGAAGCTCCAACTTCCATCCACTATGGGGAGTTGGAGCGCTGTACTGATGCTCAGCATTGTCTGCAGTGTTTTTGGCTACGTCGTTCAATCAATCGCACAAAAATACACAACACCGACGCACACCGGGCTCATTTTTTCATTAGAACCTGTCTTCACCACATTATTTGCTTATCTATTCATGAACGAGTTAATGCCACTCAAAGGGTATGTGGGCATTGCTCATTCTATACGGTGTTATACTGGCCGAGATAAAAGTGAAACGTACACATCCAATGACAAAAAAGAAAGCCATGAAAGGCACAGAGTTGTCCCGCTAACTTATAGAAACAAAACGAGAAAACTTTTACTTGGTACGTCACTGATTAGAAGGGAAAGAGTACCTGTTTATTCCAAACTTTTTTGACCGTATACGCCACCTGCTGTTACTATTTTTGCAATGTATGTTCGTTTTTCTTGCTCTGGAGTCAATACAGGTAAAACCGTTTTTGAACACAAATATAGCTTTGAAAACCACGTATAGTCTTGTTCCATTTCAGTGATCGCACATTGTAATATATTCCTGGCAAACAGACAGCTGCAGTAGACACGTTTAAGTCGATCATAAAGAATATTGGATTAATTCCTTATCTAGAAGGTTGTTGTTTAGGCGTAAACATGTAGTTTCTAAGTAAAATAGTTAACAGACTTAGTATCAATGATAGGATTCCCATCAATATGACATATTGTATGCCCATTTCTGATATAAATAACCCGCCTACAGATGCTCCCAATGTTGTTCCTACGTTACAGGCTGATATAAAAAGTCCATTGGCAAAATCAGGCGCTTCGGGAGCAGAAGACGTAATCAAATATTGATTAATATTTGCCATAATTCCTCCAGCCAATATTCCCCAAATTAAAGTTATAATTACCATAGGTATGGTAAACTGTCCTGTGAAGAATAAAACGATGTAAACAGCACCCAATAACAAAGGGAAAAATACTACAGTCTTAATGGCACTATGAGTAAGTAACTTTCCTGCGACAATATTTCCAATAATATTGGCTCCACCGAAGATGAATAACGTTAAACTAACGGTATTCGGAGACATATTCGTTACTGTTTTCAGATATTCAGCAATATAACTATAAACCCCAAATACAGCTGAGTTTAATAAAATGACAGTCACGATGGAAAGCCATATAATAGATTTTTTTAATACGGATAATTGTGTACCATAGGAGAGTCTTTCTTCAACAGGCATAAAGGGTACAAAAATCAATGTAGCAATGAATACAATAGCATTAACAATAGCAAAGAATGCCATCGCCATTTCATACGAAACGGCACTATCAATAAAACTTGCGATTGGTACGCCGGCTACCATACCGGCAGATACTCCTATAAATACTTTTGAAACAGCTTTTGGAGCTTCTTCTTTACTTACTGAGGAAGCAGCAACTGTAAATGCCAAAGAACAATAAATTGGATGAAAAAAGGCTGGAATGATACGAGCAATTAATAGAATGGTAAAGTTAGACGTAAATATGGATACCATGTTTCCCAAAACGAAAACGCCTAATACAAGTAACATAACCTTCTTACGATTTATCCCAGAAAATAATAACGGCATCGTTGGTCCAGATACAGCAATAGTAAGAGCAAAAAGACTCACCAGCAATCCTGCTTTTGATATACTAACATTAAAGTGATCAGCAATGGAAGGCAATAACCCAATAACCCCCATTTCAGTATTTAAGATGCCGAAAACCCCTATGGTCAATATGAAAATCAATAAATGGTTTCGTTTAGTCAAAAAAACAACTCCTATCTTCAATAAAATGCCCCCAAAAACCCATGGAGACATTTATTAAATTTCTTCCCGAAGAATTCAAAGTTAATTTCGTTTCAAAGCTTTTGCATCACTCATAAGTAAGAGAAGTCGAAAGGTCAAAATAGGCATTAATCTGCTTTTGAAGCTCCATGACTTTCTTTCCTGCCCTTTCTTATTTCTTTATTGATTAAAAATAATACGTCTATAAAGTATACTAGTTATTTTAAAGCCTAAAGTTCACTTTAGGTCAATGGGGATTTCAAAAAAGTTTAAAATAATTTTTGTTAACTTAACTCGAATGGTTCATTGAGCTCATCATACAAGTGCTACTGTCTTAACGTGAGCCATATGGCTGTTAAATGACATATATCTGCATATTAATTTCAATCAAAACACCATGTAAATCAAGACCGCCTCTTTTATTTTTAACAGCTTGAAACGGTTGTCTGGACCATTGATAGTTTGTCTGTAGCAGAACTCTCCTGTAATTTATATTCCTTCCTTATTTCCGATCTGACCACAAAAATGACCATGAATCCATTTTTGTATGGGCAACGGTAAAAGTCATATTATTTGACATAAAGTAAAGTTTATGGTTTACGATTGTTGTGTTGTTCAGGTGCGTATTCGTTAAACCATGTACACATCTAAAATAAATAACTAGCATTATTTTTGGGAGGTAAATAAGTATGATTAAAAACAAAGTCGTTGTGATTACAGGTGCTTCATCTGGAATCGGTGAAGCTACTGCAAAGTTATTAGCTGAAAAAGGTGCTCTCGTTGTATTGGGCGCCCGTCGTGAAGATAAGTTAAGGGCTTTGACAGACGAAATCAAAAGGCAAGGCGGCCAATCCGTTTATCGAGTGACGGATGTGGTTAATCCGGATGACAGCCAAAAACTTGTACAATTAGCTAAGGATACTTTCGGACGTCTCGATGTGATTTTCCTGAATGCCGGAATTATGCCGAATTCACCACTTTCAGAGTTAAAAACGGATGAATGGAATAAGATCATTGACGTTAACCTTAAAGGTGTTTTAAACGGCATCGCAGCAGTTCTGCCAACGTTTAAATCACAAAAATCCGGACACATTATCACCACGTCATCAGTGGCCGGGCTTAAAAGCTACCCAGCAGGTGCTATATACGGTGCGACAAAATGGGCTGTACGTGACCTAATGGAAGTTTTACGTATGGAATCCGCATTGGAAGGTAACAACATTCGCACGGCAACGATTTATCCAGCAGCCATCAATACGGAATTGTTGGATCAAATCACTGATAAAAAAACAGCTGGGGATATGGAGAAAATTTATGAACAATACGGCATTACGCCTGATCGTATAGCGAATGTTGTAGCCTTTGCCATTAATCAGCCGGAAGATACGAATGTCAACGAGTTTACGATTGGACCAACAAATCAACCTTGGTAATCGTGGGAAATATAAAAGAACAAACTGATAATTGCTAGTCATAATCATAAATGATATAACGCACAAGAAAGGTCGAGACAAAATAAGAGCGCACAGAAATTGATTTTTCTATGTGCTCTTATATATTTGACGAAAAAGTCCCAGTAGACCCAAAACTAAGCATCCGGGTAATAGTATGACAATCGGCCCGGCTGAACTTCAGATGCGTCAACCATTCGATCACTGGGTCCTTAAAAAGATTGGTTTAGGCAGTATGAGCGTATGCCCCAAGTCTATTCCCTTTTATTATTATAATTTTGAAATTGTTTTTTCCGTATTTTTATGAATAGATTCTGTTCCAGCTTCCAATGCAGTTTTGTAATACCAACATTTATAGTTAATAGTTTCTGCTGTCTTTTTTATCTTTTCCAATTGAGCCTCTACGACAGCCTTTCGTTCCAAGAACATGTCATAGCGCTGCTGTAAGGTGGAATCTCCATGAGAACACCAATCAATGAAACTTTTAATGTTTTTGATCGGCATTCCGGTAACTTTAAGACATTCGATTACTTTTAACGTATCCAAATCAGAGTCATTAAAGACACGGATACCGCTGTCGGTACGCTCTAAATGAGGCAACAGGCCTTCCTTGTCGTAGTATCGTAAAGTAGGTATTGTGAGATTCAACATCTTAGCAACTTCACCAATTGAATAAGGCATGATTTATTTCCCCTTTCAAAGCAAGCATAAATCTCAAGTTAGCTTTATGTCATTTTAAAAAAATATCACAGAAATTGTTTAATGTCAATTTCAATTCCTCCAAAATCCCCATCGAAAATTAACTTTAAGTAATGTCTTATAATAATAATGTTTTTCTCATTATAAGATCAGTTTGTTCCTCGTCACCCATATAAAAAGAGTGAGCTCCGGCTTGGACAAAACCAATTTTTTTATAAAAGACAGTTGCGTTCTCATTCTTTTCCCAAACACCTAGCCACATAAACTTTTTGTTTCGTCTTTTTGCTATCTCCATCGTTTTGTTTATTAGATACTTTCCAAGCTCTTTCCTTTGAAATTTGTATCTAATATAAATTAGCTCAATTTCAAGTGACTCATCACTCATTTTTTCGAATTGGGCATCATTAATATTTACCTTTAAATATCCAGCTAGTTCTTCATTGGAATAAATGAAAAAGAATTCTGAAGAGGGGTCAGACAATTCTTTTTCCAACTGTTTAGCGTTAAATGCTCTTTCCAAATAGGTTTTCATATTTTCAGGTGAATTCTGATCTTTAAATGTTTTATTGAATGTCTCAATGCTTATTTTTTGGAGTGTTTGTAAATCTTCACGGCAGCACTTTTTTATACTTACTCAACTTTCGCAGCTTAGTTCTGGCAGGTAAGCCTTGATATAGTTGGGCAGTCTGTCAATCCATTGTTGGAGTTGACAAGTAACCCACTTCTTGATTGTACCCTTGGTTCCGGCTAATGCTTCATGAAGAAGATCCAAAAGCTGGGTCAAAGCAACAGCCCAATCCAGTTCGCTCATTTCGTCGCAAAGTTCGTAGAACATGCCACCCAGTGTCCGTTCGTCTGAACTGCAGCGGTTCTGCCAGGCCAGAAGAATGAACCGGGTAAATACAATGGTTGTGTGGCTGATCAAGAGGTCATACGACCGTCCCTGAAACTCTTTTTGCAGTTTGAGAAAAGACTTGGCTGCTTTAAAAAACAGCTCAATGTCCCATCTCATGCCATAGATCCGAATGATTTCCCGTTCTGCCAATGTGCAGTCGGTACTTAGAATGGCTAGCCAGCGACCCTGCTGACGACGGTTCTGTACAAATACCACTTTGACTGGAACCCCATTGGCCAGGGTGGTGCGTATGGAACGAAGAATCCCTTTCTGTCCCGTAACCGGCACGGCCAGCCGGAACAGAGATTTCAAACCAACGAGCTGGCCACCGACTTGATAACGCTGATTCGTTGCTTTCACCATGCCAATGACATTTAGACCCTGATGGGTCAGTGCTTTAACCAGAGGCTGCTGCGTGAACCAGCTGTCCATCAGGACATAAGAGGTTTGAATCCCCTTTGACAAAGCCCGTTTCACCATGGCAGGGATTTGGGCAGGTGCCGTCCGCAGGGCTTCGATCCGCCGTTTGTAACCGGAACATCTTTTGTCGATCGTCGAATGGATTCCGTTTATTGCTGCCTTTTCAGAACTAAGCAGAGAAAAATCAACGGGCAGAAACGTGGTGCCGTCTGACCAGCCCAGAGTCAACATCCGGAAACCCTTGAAATAGGGTTTGCTTCGCGTGATCAAAGCAGCGGGCCAGCAGCTCTACCTGCTTACTACGATCCCGATAGAAGGACGAATCATCCAGAATGAGTACTTTCGTGTGTTTCGTGTCCGTCAGCTGGCTGACTTTTTGGATCGTTGCCGTACTGAGCGACAGAAGAAATCGTCGCCAGGCAAATTTCGGATGGTTCAGGAAGCGATAAACCGTATCCTTTCCGGGTAAATCAACGGCCTTAGGACTGTCAAGCAGACGATACCAGTTCTTTTGAGTGAAAATCAAACGGAACACCAGTTGAAAGAGATAATCGCAGGAAAAGCCGAAGGCTTTAGTGATTCCTGCCTGGCACAGATGTTTCAGAATACTGAGCTCATCAAATTTTGCTTTTATTTCTTTAGGGAGTTGATTATTTTGACCCTTTTTCGCTATCATATTAGAGGACACCTTCTGTTTGGTAGTGTTTTTCGTCAAAATTCACTATACCAAAGAGAAAGGTGTCTTTCCATTTAGTCAAGAACCCTAATTGACAAGCGATGAATCTTGCAGTGTCAGGCAATCACCTCGATTTTTGAACTGCGAAAGTTGAGTTTAAATTAATACAAAAAATGAAGATATGCGAAGTATCTTTAAGTTCTATGGCAGCGATGCACTGCTAAATCTTTACTTTTCAACTTCAGCATGGCTGCGAAAATCACCTCACGATCATCATGGCCAAGAAAAAAGCGTGCCACTTCAGCGGCCTCGCTTGGTTGCGCATTTAAATAACGATGAAGGGGTTTTGAACTATATTGAGGCGTAGTTAGATAAAAACGACAGGCAAAATTAGCAGCACCTGGGTGCATTCACTTTTGGTGTCATGCGAAGACAAAGCTAAGTAGTATTAATAAAGAAAGATTTGTTAGGACAGGTATTCAAGCGCTGACTGATTCTTGATTGAACTATTTCACTTAAAGTTTTTTACTTTCTGCTTCTGTTAGACAAACGGTGTTCTGTGCACTAATAAAATCAATCAAAACAATTAGATTATTATCGTTTTAGGCTAATTACAAAGTCCACATTCGAGTAACTTTCCTCGTTTTCCAAAGACAAACGCCCCAGCTAAACTTATTCATAGATTTGACTTTGTTTAATCCTCGTTGAATTCCCCTGTGTAGCAATACTTTACGCTTTCAATGCTTTTCACAAGGACTAAATTAGGTAAATATATGTCAAAGCAAAAAAGGATTTTGAAGAGTAACAGTTCAACGATCAAAGCATATTTACCCCATTTTTGATGAAATTCATGAATTGTTTCACGTAATCCTCTGGTTTTGTCGTTTGATTTTGTATCCAATGCATCGCAGCTCCATAAAGTGCCCAGCTTAACATTACCGCAAAAACCTCTACCCCAACTTTATTTTGGTCAGACCATTGTTTTTGCATCCGCTCTAAAAAGAAGGCCTGAAGTTCCTTCTTAAAAGTCGTTTCTATTTGGGGAATGAATGCCTCGTAGCTTCGCTGGCATTGGTTCCTAATTGAAATTTGAAACTTAATAATTGATAAAAAAATAGCCTCAATGGTCTCTTCGTTAACTACCTTATGCGTACTGACTTCCTGAAGGACTTCTTCCATAATACATTCACTTATAACCTTTTCAAGCAAGTCATATTTGTCAATGAAATGATAATAAAAGGTTGCACGATTAACAGTTGCAGCAGTTGTAATGTCCTTAATGGTGATATCTTTAAACTCTTTTTTCATGGCTAACTCGATAAATGCATCCATAATGAGCTTACGGGTACGGAGAATGCGGGGATCAATTTGTTTTTCCATAACTTTCTCTCCTGATTTTAGACATTTTAGTAAAAATGTTGGATATACGATATATGCGTGATTTTGTCGGTTGTTTAACGTTTTCCAACTTGTTATATTAACTATACGACAAGTGAAGGATAAACGAAAGGTGTTGTAATTAAGAAAATTAAAATAATTTTTCTTAGAGTATCTTGTTGGATGGTGAGCTTCTTGTAAAGCGGGCACTTTAGGACGGATAGGATGTTACAGCCAGTACGACGATCTGTCGTCCACAGCGCTTTTTCTAACATGATTTTGTTTTAGAAAGCGATAAAAAAATTTGAGTCTAAAGAGGAGCTGAGAAAGACTATGGAACTAGTAACTTTTATTTTACAAGGAATTCTTGCATTAATCTTTTTGATGGCCGGATTCGGAAAAGTAACGGGTTCGAAAATGCATGTAGAAGCTTTTAAGCATTGGAAATTGCCACAATGGTTCAGAATTGTAACCGGAATTGTTGAATTATCAGGGGCTGTGCTTTTAATTATTGGATATTGGGCTCCGATTTCGGCGATAGCGGGTGCAACATTGCTTACCTTTACAGGTGTAGGTGGCATCCTGACACATATTCGGGTAAGGGATTCCTTTAAGGATACGGCTATGATTCTATTTTTAGCTATCCTGTCGCTCGTTGTTGTTCTTCTACATTTATCGTAAAAATTCTGCGGAAATGAACACAAGGCTCTCAGACAATAAAATACGACAACAGACGTTAACGGAGCCATGTATTTAAGCAAAATATATCACCCGCTTTGGAGGAGGAAAAAACAATGAAAATATTAGTCACAGGAGCAACAGGAAAGTTAGGTTCAAAAGTTGTTGAGACGCTTTTAAAAACGATACCGGCAGATCAATTAGCCGTCAGTGTTCGAAATCCTGATAAAGCAGAAGAATTGAAAGCACGCGGAGTCGAAGTCCGGCAGGGTGACTTTGATAAACCGGATACACTGGATGTTGCTTTCTCAGGAATTGACAGGCTATTGCTAATATCTTCATCGGAGGTGCGGCTTGGCGGTGATGAAATAAGAATGAGGCAACACATGAATGCGGTTGCTGCCGCAGAGCGCGCCAAAGTTAAGTTTATTGCTTTTACCAGCGCGAACAAAGCAAATGACAGTAACTTTTTCCTTGCTCCGGTCTATAAAGCTACGGAAGCTGCCATTGTAAAAACAGGTATCCCTTATTCATTTTTGAGGAACAACTGGTATCTGGAAAACGAAATTGGAAGCATTCAGGGGGCTATGGCGGGTGCTCCATGGGTCACAGTGACTGGAGATGGAAAGGTAGGCTGGGTGCTTCGGCAGGATTTGGCTGAGGCCGCTGCTGTCGTGCTGACTGGAAGCGGACATGAAAACACCACTTACGAGCTTTCCGGAAAACTTATGACACATCGGGAATTAGTTTCTGTTCTTGAAACAGCATTAGGAAAGAAGATCTCTTTTCAGCAGGTTGATGATGAGACTTATGCTCAGTTGATGAAAGATGCTGGAATACCAAAAGACTTTCTTCCTTTACTTATAAAGATACAAAAAGGCATTCGCGAAGGTGGATTAGCGATTGAAAGCGACGATTTGGAGAAATTGCTTGGTCGTCCTGTTACACCAATAAAGGAGGCTTTGATCCAGATAGTTAACCAGATATCCCATTCAGAAGATTAACCACCACATAATAAACAGGTACAGAGTTGCACGTTGAATGAAAGGACAGCAATAAATTAATCTTAGAAAGGATTGACGAAAATGGATAAAAAAGTATGGCTAATAACAGGATGCAGCAGAGGACTTGGACTGGAGTTGTGCCGGACATTGCTGGAAAACGATCAGTTTGTGGTAGCCACCAGCCGCAGAAAAGAAATCCTGATTGAAAAAATAGGAGCTGAAAATGATGCATTCTTACCTGTTGCCTTGAATTTGAATGACGAGGACGACATTAAACAAAAGGTGGAGCTTGCTAAAAATAAATTTGGCCGTATTGACGTTTTAGTTAACAACGCGGGGTATCAGCACTTGGGAACCATTGAGGATTCTAGTGATAAAGAGGTGAGAGCCTGCTTTGATGTGAATGTTTTTGCTACCTTAAATATGATCCGAAGCAATTGCTCCCATTATGCGTCAGCAACAGTCCGGACATATTTTTAATACTTCTTCCGTTGCAGGACTAACTGCAGACGCATTTGGCTCAATTTACAGTGCAACAAAATTTGCCGTAAATGCAATCAGCTACGGTACAGCCGCTGAGCTGAAGCCTTTTGGCATTCATGTGACAAATATCATTCCCGGATATTTCAGGACGGAATTTTTGAATCCAAATTCCTATTCTGTTGCCCATAGCAGCAGCCCTTATGCGGAGATGTTCACATTTGTTAACCAATTCCTAAAAGAGAAAAATGGAAACCAGGCCGGGGATCCACATAAGGCCGCTCTCTTATATTTGAAGGTGGCAAACATGGATAATCCACCATTGGATTTACCCATGGGAAGCGACGCTTATGATGCTGTTGTGGCTGTGTCAAATAAAAAAAAACAGAATCTCGATGCAGTTAAGGAATTGACATTGTCAACTGATTTTGACGTATGATTGTAAGCGTCAAATAATGGCCACCTTGCATAAATAATCCCCACCTGAGTCAAGCTCAGATGGGGATTCCTATTTGTTTATAATAATATGACAATTTTCCGGGAGATCATCAGACCATGGGAGAATTCGGTCTAGTGAGGATGAGACTTCTGACACACTAAGAGGCCGCTAAGGCACTAGGGGAAAGTCCAAGTTATCAAGAACGTCAGGAACTAGAAGATCTACTTGGCGAATATTCAATGATCTTAAAGGACACGGAAAGGTTTAAATTAACATTACCAACGATTACTTTTGAAGATACGATCACTTTAAATGGAGCGAGGATGTATGCTGAATTTACCACCTATGGTGGAGGTTATACAAACAGTGATTCTTTTCTCTATCTCCAAAAGGAGCAAGTTATTTTCTTAGCAGATCTTATGCATATCGGATATCACGCTGATTTCAGACAGGGGAATGTGGATCAGTGGATGAGTATACTTAAAAAAGTTAAAAATCTAAATCAAAAAAGTCGTTTCTGGTCATGGCGGAATTGGAACAGCAAAAGATTTAGACGCTATGATCGATTACCTTTACACGATCAAACAAATTGCGGTAGATTGGGGGCAACCTGGGGGTACTATTGAAAATATAAATGAAATCGATATACCAAAAAGATATGCTTCCTATGGTGCGCCAAGTATCTTCCATTACAATATCAAATCCCTTCTGGAAAAGGGAATATGATCAAACAATTCATATAAACTGCTGAGAAATGAAGAGATTACAGGGAAAGCTCTCGATTACTTTCAATTGAGAACATATGAACCGATTATTAATCAGCTTAGTACCTTGAACAACAGGGTTTGTCACGTTTTTGAATGGTAAGATCATTTAAGGAAGATTTTAGTTTTTTGCTCTGCAGCTATACATTATTCAGCTATGTCACCATCCAAAACCTTTTTAAGCCTGTCTTGCATCTTTAACTCGCTCAAAATCCCGGTAAATCAACGTTCTACCTGCTAAACACGTTGATTACAAAAGAGTGGGCATAAAGTAGATACCTCGTTTGGCGTCGAAACGTTGATTTAACAGCATTTTTGGCAAAGGTAAAATGGATAAAAACACTTAAATTGATAAGGATCTCCGCCAGAATTCCGCCAAGAATCGGAGCCAGAGAACCATCAGTTCAAGGTTTGAAAGGTATATTTTGAAGAATATGCCTTCTTTTTTTGTCTTATTTTCCGCCAAGTCATTCTGTTTTCGAAAGGTACCCTCTTACTGTGCTACGAATTTTAATCAATCCTGTGCTGAGATGAGAAATCATTTCAGCATTTTTACTTCAAGTTTTTTGCGTTGGAAGGGATGTGGTTTTACCAAAGCATCCCGCTCTTTTCCCGACAAACTTTAAGTTTGAATCAGCTTATTAATCAAAACAAAATTATTTACAGAAAGGAAAATGATTTATGGAACTGAAACACATTATTCCAAACGTTGAAAAGACATTTGGAAACCTCGAATATGCTGGAGAAGGCAATGTGGAACAGCGCAGAGTAAATGGTCGCACGATGATCCTTTCCCGCAGCTACAATTTGTATTCCGACATCCAGCGAGCAGACGNAGCGCAGAGTAACGCACGATGATCCTTTCCCGCAGCTACAATTTGTATTCCGACATCCAGCGAGCAGACGATATCGTTTTGGTGTTGCCACCGGAAGCGGGTGAAAAGCATTTTGAAGTAGAAGAAAAGTTAAAATTGATCAATCCTCGAATTACCGCAGAGGGTTATAAAATTGGGGCTCGTGGTTTACAAATTATATTCTGCATGCAGACGATATGGTGAAAGCATAAGGAGGGCAAAAAATGAGATTAGCTGAAGGCATTGTGATTGATAAGGACAAGACGTTTGGCGCACTGAAATTCTCCGCACTCCGCCGTGAAGTGCGCGTGAATAATGAGGACGGCACAGTCAGTGACGAAATCAAGGAACGTACCTATGACCTAAAATCCCGTGGATAAGGGCAAATGATACAGGTCAGTATTCCGGCAGCCATCCCGTTAAAAGAGTATGACTATAATGCCGAAGTCGAATTGGTCAACCCAGGGGCAAATACAGTGGCCACCGCGACGTTCCGAGGTGCAGATGTGGACTGGTATATCAAAGCTGATGATATTCTTTTTATGAAAAATAATATGCTTGAAAAAAATGGTGAAACAACATGTCAATGTATGTTTTTAAAGATAAGCAGAGAAAGATAAAATTTTATGCCAAAGATGCAACAAAAGAAAATAGAGATATTCGCTTTTATTGTCCCAATCCTTATTGTGATGCCCATATGTATATATGTGGCGTAGATGGCTTGTCTGCCGCTTATTTCAGTGCTAATCGTCAAAATCATCCTCATATAAATGGCTGCTCGTATGGTTCTCCAAATAATTTTAATGCAAGTGAGTATGATGAGAATGCATTTGATTTTGAGAATGTTTTAGAAGCGTTAATGACTCCCAGTCAGTCAACCATAAGAAAAGAAACTCCAGGTCCGCATAAAACGGGTGATCCGACAAAAAAGCCATTTAGAACTATTAGACAAGTCTATGATATGTGTAAATCATTTGATCCAGCTGATACTTACAGTGGTGTTGAAATTGGACAAATGATTGTTGATGATAGAAGTGAGTATATGTATCCAAAAGGCGTCTTTCGCAAAAGGATTATTGAAGGACAGGCGAAGGGACAGTTTTACAATTCAATAAAAAAGGAAATTACAATTTCAGCGCCTATCAAAAGCAGAAAGTATTCCTTTGTTTTAAATGCGCAGGGTGCATAAGGAAGCATAGTTTAAACAATCAGTAGTATATAGATAGCCCGCAGATCGGCAATGTATAAATGCATTCATTTATGACAATGTGCCCTAGAACGAACGTTATGGAAAGAACAGTAGTATTCTTGACGTAATAGAGCGGAACTCATTGAATAGGCATTCAAAACAATTTACCTGTAAAGTTAGCTTGACAGCCACGGCAATGCGTATATAATAAAGTAAAGTGGGCTTGACAGGAGGTGCCTGCTTGGAAAATAAGGTAAGGGAATATAGGGGAAAATTTGGACAATCTCAAGGCCAATTGGCGGAGCTTGCAAACGTATCGCGTCAGACAATAAACTCATTGGAAACCGGTAAATACAATCCGTCTATTTTTCTTGCCCATAAACTTGCAAAGGTGTTTCATGTGTCAATTGAAGAATTATTTCTTTTTGAGGATGATGAGTAATGGATTTATTAATACTTTTGATTGGTACGATTTTACTTGTGATCAGTGCGGTTTTTAAGCTGGATATTCTTTTTATGGCAACATTTTTGGTCGCAGCCTTCAGTGATTTTATTAGAACGGCTATGATTCAAAAAAAGCAGGATGAACGGGCAGTCCTCATAAAATCAAAATCTGACGGCCTAACCTACTTTATTGTCTTTGGTTTGCTTGTCGTTATGTTGGGGGTGTCTGTTAAGCGGCCAGAACTTTTTCCAAGCATTCCACAAGTGTTAAGTATTATCATAACAGCTATCTGTCTAGTTCATTCACTGACGCTTTCCATATTCCAAAGAAAATACTAAGAGGAGACGATTATAAATGGGAAATTTCTTTGATGCACTGTATGATACGTTCAGCCAAACCGATTCGGACAATTTAAAAAAAATAGCCAGCCAAATCAGCGGGCAGTATAAAAGCGCAGGTGCATTGAAAGGTCAACAGATTTTGGTGGAGTATAGTGGAATTAATATTCTATACGATATTGTCACTATCAGTAAAGGCAACACAGTGGATACTCGGATAAGGGCCGAATTTAAGTCCCATGTTCAGTATCATCTTGTCATGAATACGAAAGTATGGCCGAACTTCTTTATCAACATATATGGTTGGAAGGCTGCCGCAGAGATTCACAAATATCCAAAGATTACGTTAAGTGATGAACTCTTTGGACAGTTGAGCATACATGGAACCAATGAAACAGTTACTGCAAGCCTGTTTGACGAAAAGGAAATAAAGCTTTTGGCCCACTCCAACATTCATACCTTTCAAATTCACTGCGATGGGGAGTCCGGAAAGCTCTATTCCATGATTTATGGTGGCATTAGCGATCCTGATGCTTTTTTAAGAATCCATCATATGGTTTGTTCGTTGATTGATCGAATGAAAGAGCAAACAATGCTTGACACCAACTAATTATTTGGTTGTTACAGAGTATATAAGCAGAAATTGCATTGTGGCATGTTACAAACCGTCATTTGGCAGATGATGTGTTACACATAAATAGAATCGTATAGCCAAAGCGGCAGTTTTGAAATGTAAAATCAAAGCCGCCGCTTTCCTTTTCAAAAAATACGATGGCGGAGGACGTAATAATTGCGCCCTTTTTTCCACAGGCGGCTTTGGAACAGGAGGCTTTTATGTTCCCGAAGTCGCTATTTTCCGTATGGGAGGAGCCGTTGCCTCGTCGTAACGGCTCGGCTTAGCTGACAGCTTAGCCCTCCATAATTTCAAAAAAGTCCTGAAAATCATGGGTGAATACTGCGCCCATCTTTCACTTAGCACCTTGCGGAAATTTTCAAGCATAGGTGCTTTTTTATATTCTTTTTTAATTACCAATTTAGAGGACAAGCTCCCGTATCATTCGGGCCAAGGCCCGAAGTTCTATATTTTCCCGGTTGCCGTTCCCCGCCGCACTCCGTTTCGGTCGCCTATCTACCCAAAACGAAACGGAGGAATTTAGTATGGCAACGATCAATTTGCGGAATATTTACCCATGGTTCAAAGAAGATACATTCGTTGAAGTCACGGACGAAATGTTTGAAGCTATGAAAGCCACCGACCGGCAGCAGGAGGCATACAGGCGGCGCACCATGAAAAAGCGGGGTGTGGCCACAAAGCCATGCCCCGCTTTTTCGCGGCCGTCAGACCGCAGGTCCCCCGCAGGGCGTTCCCCCTCGGAGAGCCCACGAGACACTTTGCCGCCAAGCGGAAAGTGTCTCGTGGGTCATATACTTCACGGAAGTATATGACCGCTACCTCTACCACGCGACTATAGATTGGAATTTGCTATGCTCCCATTTTGCTCATTTTGCAAAGTTGTTTTATCATAACATTATTTAGTAATGTTCTTAAGGGAAAGCCCATTTAATAAGTAGTCAACACCGGAAATAACTGAAAATATCGCCATAATCCATGACAAAACATTAGAAATTAACACATTGTACGGTTCTACAGAAGTAACGCCGATAACATGAAGTAATGGTAGGGCGAGAATTGCCATAATTGCAATTAGTTGAATAGCTGTTTTCAATTTTCCAGAAAATCCTGCGCCTACGACCGTTCCATTATTAGCCACAACAACTCTAACAGATGTTATAGTTAGTTCTCTGATAATTATAATAAACAGCGCAATAGGATTAGTCAGCCTCTGTGCAGTGAAAACAGCAAGTGCTGCAAATACAAGGAGTTTATCAGCTAATGGATCCAATATTTTTCCTAAATCTGTAGTTTGTTGATACTTTTTTGCTATATAACCATCGAGTTTATCAGTTAATGCTGCTGAAATAAATATTAGTAGTGAAATAAAAATTGATAAATTTTCGCCCATGAGTAAAAAAAACAAAAAAAATGGTATAAGTATAAGTCGTAATATTGTAATTTTATTAGCCGTCATCATATTATCCCTACATATAACACATATTTTATAAATAATTAGAACTGCTGGTTATGCTCATTATGTGAAGCTCAATAAACCAATTTGTTTAAAGAATCAATCACGGACTGCCATGCGGCCGAGAGTGGATCAATCAACATAAAATGATCGGTTTTAGGAAGTATCTTTAAATCGACTTGATCTTTTAAACCAATTGCCCTATGGTAATATTTCAGACTTAATTCAACAGGAACATCTACGTCTGAATCCCCATGAATTAATATTTGCGGAATCCTCACAGGTAATTGGTCTATGGGGGAGGCGAAGCGATAACGATCAGGAAATTCTTTTGGCATACCGCCCATCAGATTTTCGACGGGACTGTCAATTCCGTTTTGAGCATCTATTTCCCACATCTTCTCTAAATCTGAAACTCCGGCTAAACTTATCACGCCTTTTATGGGTATCTGCAGTAACCCGTCCATCATATCCTGATTCAGTCTATTGATTCTGGAAGCCAACCAGAGCGCTAAATGTCCGCCTGCTGAATGTCCGATGATAACCACATGGGAGAGGTCCAGCGGAAAATCCTTTTCGAGCTGAGACAGAAAGTTAACAGAATCCACCGCGTCGTGAAACGTTCCTTCCCATCCTCCACCGGGTTCGCCAACACGCCGATATTCAACATTCCAAGTTGCATACCCTCTTTTTGTAAGATCTTCATCAACGGGGCTGATTTCTTCAAGTCCATATTTTGCCTTCCAAAAACCTCCATGAAATGTAATGACTACAGGGCATTTTCCTGATGCGTCGGGAAGACGCAAAACGCCAAATTGAGAAGGCTGATTTCCGTATGTTAGTTTAATGAAAGAAGCTATCGCCATGAAAGGGCCTCCTAAATTTTTTGAGTGCTTTGCTATACAGTTTATAAATAATTTGATTTTGCTTCCTTCGCAGATTGTAAACATTATGTGCAGTTCGGAGAATGCTTTGAACTGCTGAGTTTGCTCATAATATTCCTACATTTTAAGATTGAGTCGCAGTTCTCGAATCGTTACCAATGCTATTGTTTTTTCATACACAAATTAATCTTTAAGCCAGCCACGTATCGAAATGACCGCACTGCCTCCAACACAAATTACTTTATCTAGGCCAATTCGGCTTTTTATGATTGAAGGTTTCCCCATACTTTCTCCCTGAATAAAAGTATTCTCATCCTGTTCTGAAATCCAACCTTGGCTGTGGAGATAATAGGTCAGCGCACCATTCGACGTGCCGGTTGCTGCCTCTTCGTCAATTCCATAAAGCGGAGCAAAATTTCGGCATCGAGCCGTGACTTGGGCGGACAATTCAGGATAATACATATGAACACCAACCACTTGATGTCTTTTGGAAAGCCGGATCACCTCTTCCTTACTTTGAACAGAGTGTGTGAGCTTATCTATGCTGTCAACCGGCAGAAGAATATCTGATAAGCCTGTACTGACTATGCATGGCTGCAATGTTGCAGGCTTATCAGATATGCAAAGCCCGTAGGCCTGGTAGAGAGCGGAGGCTTCCTCATCAGATAATACTTTTATTAACTTGCCCGGCGCCATTCCCATCCAGATACAGTCCGGTTCTATTGTCACCGGAATTTCTCCTGCTGCTGTTTTAGCTGCATATTTGCCACATGGCAATGCTTTTTCCTCCCGCAGAGCCGTAAACGCAGAGATTGTGGCATGTCCACACAAATCAACTTCACCTTCTGGGGTAAAATACCGAATACCAAAGTGATGCGAATCGATTCTTTTCACAAACGCCGTTTCAGAATGCTTCAGTTCCGCGGCAATTTGTTGCATCAGGGCAGCGTCTGGGAAGTCTGCCGTTCTGTCCAGCAAGACAACACCGGCCTGATTTCCCCCATAAATATGTTCGGCAAATGCATCCACGATGTATAATTCCATTTGTTAACCTCTCTTGTTAAATTTTTAAGATGGAACATCTATTTTTATGAAAAGTGAAAACAAAAGCGAATGAATAATATCACGCCTTTTTCCTTTTTATATTTTCATAGTAAGAGCTTCTTTAAATGCTTTATTATCCATTATATAAATAATGAGAAGTTCGTTTTCGCTTTCAAAAGCACACGGTACTAGACTTATATGCAGTTCAGAGGACTCTTTGAACTTTGCGGTATTAAATTACAAGAAAACTTCCGGAAGCAAAAAATGCTACGTCACCGCTTATAAATACTTCGTCCGTTGCGGATTTTGTAGAAACCCAGGTTTGAATGATACTGGGCCTTTTAACAAAGCGCCCTTGGTGTATTTCTATAATCTTATTTTTCTCAACAAGCTTATGTTCTACAAGGTAGGCACATAACGGGCCTGCAGCGCTACCTGTTGCGACGTCTTCAACCATTCCGAAGTTATCCCACGTTCTGCATTCCAAACTTTGTGTGTCATAGACATAAACAAACTTCGCTCCGAATTCACTCAAAAAATCTTCAAAGCGATTCATTACAATTTTAGCATGGTCTAAACCACTTGTTAACGGTACCAATAAATATGGCAAACCAGTTGACACAACTTCAATTGGGGACTTCATGTCGATGTCATTTTCGCACAAGTTTACAGACTTGGCAATTCTGTTGTAGTGCTTTTTATTCACTCGCTCTAAGAATTGCGGGGTACCCTGATTCATTGTAACATTGTAAACTCCGTTTTTAACTTTAGATAATATTGTTAATTTCCTTCCTTGCAAATCTACTTTTATTTCGATTGCTTCCATTGAAGAGAAGTATATGCTATGTAGAACTGCTCCTAAACCAACTATAGGGTGACCAGCAAAGTTCAATTCTTCATCTGTCGTAAAAATGCGAACGGGAAACGAACCATCTGCGCTCCGTTTAAAAACAAATACTGTTTCAAATTGATTAAATTCTCTGGCTATATTAAGTAATTGATCATAATCGCATTTTGGATCTGCAAAAACAACAGTTAATCCATTTCCTTTCATTGCTTCTGACGAGAAAACATCCACATGAAAATATTTCATAGTATTTATCCTTTATATTTGATCTTATTGTACTTACTATGTGTTTATGTACCCCTGTTTAATATAAATAATGAGCATTTAATCTATAAGTATTATACAGCTTTTTCCTAAAATCCAGAATCATTATTCGACTTCGGGCCAACTTGGCCCGAAGTTCCTTTTTGCCCGAAACCCTATCAAAGAGTACCAGAAATATCACGGTAATTGATGGGAGGCCGTGTCATGCCTAAAATAGACAGGAGTATTGTCCGAAACGAAGCCTACCGCAAAACCGCCGTTGGTATCCGGGAACGGCACAACGAACGAAAGAATCAGGAGTACAGCAATCCGGATATTGTAAAAGACCGTTCCTATCTGAACATCCATTTCAAAAGTTGCGATGGAAGTTACGCCGAAACCTTTGACCGGATGCTTGCGGATGGCACCATCAGCAAGCGCGGACTACAGCCGGACGCAAAGGTGATCGACGAACTGATTTTTGATGTGAATACCGCCTATTTCTACCGCAATGGTGGCTACGAATACGCCAAAGAGTTTTTTTGCGGAAGCTTACCGTCTGGCGGTCAAGGAGGCCGGAGGCGAACAGTACATATTATCAGCCGTCATGCACGCCGACGAGCGCAACCGAGCCCTGTCGGAACAGTTTGGCCGGGACGTGTTTCATTACCATATGCACGTCGTATATA
Source organism: Sporolactobacillus pectinivorans (assembly GCF_002802965.1). Lineage (NCBI taxonomy): Bacteria > Bacillati > Bacillota > Bacilli > Caryophanales > Sporolactobacillaceae > Sporolactobacillus > Sporolactobacillus pectinivorans. Next base: position 1,412,067 of record NZ_NXGA01000001.1, read on the forward strand.
TCCCCATTGTGGATAAAGAAATCAAATGGTCGAAACGCTGCACAGATTCGGCCCTCGTCGGTACGACAAAGGAAATTATCAAACAAGTCAGTCATAGCAAAAAGTGGCCGAAACTCAAAAGACTGGATAAGGGCGGAAAGCCTGTTTTGAGCAAAAACGGCAAGACAATTCTTGTCAATTCTTACTCACTCCTGCAAGACCGCTTTTTCGAGCATATGCGGGCGGCGGGCTATACCGATTTTGAGCGTGGGGAACGCGGCAGCACCGCCGAACATCTGGATGTTCTGGACTACAAAATTCAGCAGGAAGAGGCCAGTTCCGACGCTTTGAATCAGTCGATAGAGAAAAAGCAGGCGCAGCTTTCCGGCTTGCAGGAGAAAATCGCTGTTACCAAACAAACCACCGCCACCTTTTCCGAGATCAGCAGCATGACGAAAAAGACCATCGGCGGCAATGTCCAACTTCTACCCGCCGACTGGAAAACCGTGTCCGGCCTTGCCAAAAAGGGCGTGACCGCCGAAAGTGAAATAGCCGACTTGAAAAAAGAGCTTGCCGCTGCCCGACAGGACGCACAGATTTACAAATCCCGTTGGGAACGGCTCATGGAGGAAACAAAGCTGTTTCGGGAAGCCGTGAAACACGCGCCCCGGCTGGTAAAGGATTTTCTTACTTCCGTTTTCCGCAGACCTCCGGAAAAAGAGGAAACGGAACATCCCGCCAACCGGAGAGGCAAAGATGTGGAACGGTAATCACTTCGGACCAACTTGGCCCGAAGTCGCGCGTTTCCAGAGGCGTTCCCCCTCTGGAACTCTCCCCACTCGCCGTGTGGCAGAGGTTTCCGTTCAAAAGAACGGCAACCCTGCGGGTCAGTGTGAGGGCTCCGGCTTTTGTCAACGGGCTTTCGCGGCATATGCTCCGTCGCTGCGCTCTGTCCGCTATTCCACGTTCCCATTGACAACGCCTCCCGCCCTTGGAAAATACGTTCCTGTTTCTGTTCCTTGATTGAGGCCGGGGCGCGGGGGCAGGGCCACCGTAGAAGCCGACCGATTTCCACCAGACCAGCGGAGCAGATTTTGCCGTACAATGGCGCGGGCGAAAATGGGGCGGATTTCTCCTTGCTCTGTTCCCAGTTTTCGGCAAAGCCAGCACACGGCAAAAATCCGGTCTGTCAAGGGGGTAAGGGTGGAGATTTGCGATAGCAAATACTACCCGGCCCTTGACAGGCTGGATAGGCGCAGCGGCCCTATTGCCAGTGGGTTCTATGTCACGCTTTTAACCTTTCAGACCCGCATAAATACAGGCTTTTTCGGTCCTGTTTTCGGCTCGGCAATGGTTTTATACTGTCCACCTCCAAAACGGGCTTAAAATCGTAACATTCCCGTTCTTTCACACCCATTTCTGGAAGGAGTATTTCATGGAGAATCCCGTAAAAGCGAAAATTTCCGATTCCCCGACATTCTGCACGACAACAAGGAAAATCGGCAACACAGCCTTTCTTGTGACCTCCCGTTTGGGGCAGGAGGGCGATATTATTTCCACCTTCGCCCGCCTCGCTCAATATGAAACTGACGGAGCAAAGCCGGAGAATAACAGAAAACCCGTCTGATCGACAACCATGACAACAGGCGGTAAGGGTGCTACAATATAGGATACATTACCGTCTGTTGGCTGTCGGAAACAGAGGTTATGATGAACAGACAACCAAATGAAAAAATCAATTACCTGTATGGACGATTGAGCCATGAGGACGAATTGCAGGGCGATTCCAACAGCATTATCAATCAGCGGAAAATTCTCACCAAGTACGCCGAGGAAAACGGCTTCACGCCTTACGAATTTATCTATGACGACGGTTTCTCAGGAGCCGATTTTGAACGCCCCGCCTTTTCCCGGATGATGGAGGACGTGGAAGCCGGAAAGGTTGCCACGGTCATTGTCAAGGATATGAGCCGGTTTGGGCGCGACTATCTAAAATTCGGGTTTTACACTGAAATTGTATTTGCGGAAAAGGACGTGCGGCTGGTCGCCATCAATGACAACGTAGACACGGAGCGCGGGGAAAATGATTTTACCCCGATGATGAATTTGTTCAACGAGTGGTATGTAAAAAATACCAGCAAGAAAATCCGGGCCGTGTGGCAGGCGAAAGGCAAAAGCGGCGAACGCCTCGCCGTAATCCCGCCCTACGGCTACCGCAAAGATTCGGAGGATTCCAAACAGCTTGTCGTTGACGAGGAAAGTGCCGCCGTGGTGCGCCGGGTTTTCCGGCTGTCCGTGGAAGGGTACGGCCCCGCGCAGATTGCCCGGACGCTCAATAGCGAACACCTTTTGAATCCGAGCGCCTACAAGTACGAACACGGGATACTTTCCAAGGCCCGCCCCTGCAAAGACCCGTATTTCTGGAACACGACCACGGTACATAAGATTCTGGACGCTCCGGAATACTTAGGCGAAACCATCGATTTCAAAACGTGGTCGAAGTCGTACAAAGACAACCGCCCCCGCCTGAACCCGCCCGACAAGTAAATGGTGTTCGAGCATACCCACCTGGCGATTATCGACTCGGAAACGTGGGATATTGTCCGCGGTATGCGGGAACACAAGCGCCGCGCCCCTCGTTATGGCAATCCCGGTTTGTTCTCCGGCGTGGCCTACTGCGCCGATTGTGGGAGTAAATTGTATTATACACACACGGGCAATCAAAAACAAGTGGGGGACGCGCTATGAGGGCTCCTACAGTTGTTCCGAGTACCGCAAGAACGTACAGTATTTGCAAAACCGCAAATGCACTTGCCACTTTATCAGGGAAAGCCAGTTGGAACAGCTTGTTTTGGAAGAACTGCGGCAACTGCTCCGATATATCCCCAAGCATGAAAAGCAGTTCGCCCGGCTGGTAATGGACAGGAGCGTACAGGAGCAAAAGCGGGACACGGTGGCGAAGAAACGGGCTGCTGTCAAGCACCGCCAGCGGATAGTCGAGCTTGATATGCTGATTGAACGGCTGTATGTGGACAACGTTTCCGGCAGGGTGCCGGACGAACGGTATGAAAAAATGTCCGCAAAGTTTGAAGCGGAACAGGCTACATTGAAAGAAACGGTTGCCGCTCTGGAAAGCGAGATCGCCGGGGAAGAAAGCCAAGCGGTTAATGTGGACAGGTTTCTTTCCGTGGTTCGCCGCTATACCGAGATTGAAAAGCTGACCCCTGCAATCGTCCATGAATTCATCGACCGCATTATCGTATACGAGCCGGAACAGGCGCGGGGCGACCGTCGCCAGAAGATAGAAATTATCTACAACAATGTTGGCGCGGTTGACCGCCTCGCTTTGATGGGCTTAGGAGCCTGAAAACTGAATATTGGGCCGAGTGCCGTTTTTATAACGCCGCCGCCCGCCATGAGTTTATGCTTCCTTTAGGACACTGTCTGAAAGGCAAGGGTGTCCATCGTGAGGTGGAATCTGGAGGAAGCCGGAGGCAAACTCCTGAGGTGACGAACAGAAACTGGATACTAAGGCTGAATGGAGAGGGATAAGCCTGCGTAACAAGGTGAAGTCCGATACTGCCCGAATCTTCTACAGTAAATCCAGCACCTACATGGGAGGAAAGTTGTTATTCTTACCCGGGGAGATCTTACAAGGGTTCCCGACAAGAGGGAAGGCATTTCCCACAGGAACAATCGTGCCAGTGATGGTGCGATGAATTGTAAGAAGTCAGCAGACGCCGTAGTAGTCCGACAGGACGAAGGGCTGAACAATAGTAATCTTGGAAACAGTGGAGGTGTGAGCCATGCGACAACCACAGACAACATCAAAGGATGACTATCTATCGAAGAATAGGGTGGAACCCGAAGGTACGGTAAAAGTGTGCAGTATGACTCACGGTGAACCTGACGGAAGAGATGGTGTGCCTGATCTCATCACGAGAATCGCCGACCGACTAAACCTCAATCAAGCCTACAAGAAAGTAAAGGCGAACAAGGGATCAGCTGGGATCGATGGAATGACTGTCGATGAACTCTTTCCCTTTCTTATACGAAATAGGAATGAGCTTATCCAACAGATCAGGGATGGCTCGTACGAGCCACAACCGGTAAAACGTGTAGAAATTCCCAAACCCGATGGAACAAAAAGAAACCTTGGCGTTCCGACCGTGTGCGATCGACTGGTTCAACAAGCGATACTTCCAAGTGATGGAACGGATCTTTGATCCGACATTCTCGGACAACAGTTTTGGATTTCGAACAAACCGCAGTGCTCATGACGCGATGAAGCGCGCCAAAGCTTACTACGAGGAAGGATATAGATACGTGGTTGATCTTGATCTGAAATCCTACTTTGACACGGTGAATCATGATAAGCTGATGTACTGTGTGGAACAAAAGATTAAGGACAAAAAGATTCTCCGACTTATACGCAAGTTCTTGCGAAGCGGCAAATCTTTTCTCAAGCTGCAAAAAGAATTTCAGGGCTGGTCATATGACCTTCTGATCAGCAATACAACGATTGTGTTTACCCAACTCATTCTTCTGGTGTGGCAGAATCGCTGCAGTTCAGACGAACCGACACTAGGTGGCATGTTCTACGAGCTTTGCGATGAAATGAACTGGATTGGGCTGTTGCCCTGACTCTCAGCTGCTGGATCTTCTCCATGAAGCTCTAGCGGGGACCAAAAATACGATCAAGAAGTGGATCACTTGTCAACTCCAGCAATGGATTGACAGACTACACAACTATATCAAGGCTTACCTGCCAGAACTAAGCTGCGAAAGTTGAGAATGTAATTATAGATCCAATTTTTTATATTTTTGAGTTTGATTTTGATTTTTCTATATTGCAACCAATAGTTCTAACTGAGATCTTTTCCTCGTTTAAGGTTTTTATGTTTATTACTGCAATCTAACGAAAAGAAAAATATACTCTAACGCCTCTAAAGATAAAGTTGTGTTCAAGATCTTGAGGGAGGAACAATTCTTAAACGAATAAACGAATTGTCGTCCAAGTAAAAATTCGTGTCTTGACAATGGGGTCCACTTTACTTCATAACCATGGAGCCGATCCTGCTACATTAAGATAAAATGTTTCGGCCAGTTTCTACTTGTGCAGGTGAACGTCAGATTGTCAATATCTGTTGGCAGCAATGTTATCTTTCACAACAAGATAATTTCGATACAATTTTATCAAATGTCAGAGCTGCTAACTTCAACGCTTCTGCCATTGTTAAATAGGGTGCCAGACTTTTTTGTAAATCTTGAACGGTTTAACCATACTTGACAGCTAATGTTCCTGCATAAATTACGTCCTCAGCATTTTCGGCAGCAAGATGAACACCGAGGATGCCTCAGATTTGGCAAACTAAATTCTGAGACATCCTCGTAAATGGATTTAATTGATTAATTTTTTCACAGGTAAAAAGATCAGTGCTTCCCCCAATAGTTTGACTTTGAGATAGATATCATTATTAACACAACATCATTATTGCAATTCATAGGCCCCCAGATCCGGTGCGGCTCCAAGATAGGGTATCCCGACATCTACGCCTTTATCAATCAGATCACTGCCTGGAACCAAACGAGCAAAACCGTTCGATGGTAGACTGCCGTCTGCATTTCTTGGTGCTTCGGCATCAGCTGTTGCGATGCTTTCAAAATCGGCACTGTTCACCGTTACAGGTAGATTCCAGCTGTTATTTTCCTGCACGGCACCACTGTATAGTTTCACATCGCCTTTTGCTTCATCGAAGCTGACATTATTGATGAAGGTATGCGCTCCGCCCCGAGTTGGCGCAACGGCGAAATAAAATCCGTAGCCTGAATCAAAGGCTAGAGAGTTGTATATTTTAACGCCACCAAGAGCTCCGTCTGAGCCATTCTGGTCAAATGCCTTGTGGTTGCTGTTGACGCCATAGTTAATGTCGAAGGCGACACAGTTCTCAACAATGTGCTGACCATAGCTGGTACCTCCGCCAAGCTTAAATCCGCTGCCGTTTCCGGCCCAATTCGTTCCTGTATAGTTAAAGATGTTCTTGTCTCCATTATGCCATGTGTAGCAATGGTCGATTGTGACCGGATACTGGGCCATGTACAAATCCCAGCCGTCATCTGAGTTTTCCCATGAACGGCAGCCGTAGTTTCCTGTACCAGGGTTTAACTTACAGGAAAATCCATCCGCGTTTCCCCCGTCTCCTGTGGAACCGCCTTGGTCATAGTTCAGATAGGAGTCGCAATTGATAATTTTGTTATAGGCAGCCTTGCTTCCGTCATTTGAATCCGTTTTGTTTAATCCAATATACAATCCGCTGTCATTATTATTGTGCGTGACACAATTCTCCACGGTATTATAACTGCCATAGATTCTGATGCCCTTGCCTGCAGCGTGTTCCACTTCCAAACCTTTGATATACCAGTAGTTCCCATTGATTCTGATTCCAAATGATGCATTACCTGCACCTTCACCGGAAAAATCAAGTAACGGTTTCTCGCCGTTATAAGCAAAGATGTTAATCGGATTTCCTGCCGAACCGTTATTATTAAGATTAATCACAGACGACAAGTGGTATGTACCGCCTCTGACATAAATTGTTGTTCCTGGCGAAGCTATTGAAACAGCTTTTGAAATTGTAGCAAATGGTGCATCGATCGTTCCGGCGTTTGAGTCACTGCCTGATGGCGACACATAATATGCCGTGCTTGTGGCTGGTGTTGATGTACCGGATGAAGAGGATGACGGAGATGAGGCTGAGCTGGATGAAGAGGATGATGGTGCTGACGATGAGCTTGAAGAAGCGGATGCATTATCTGATACAACGACATCGTCAAACTCGGCGACTGATTTCGTTACCAGACCTATGGCTCCTGCCGTCAGGCTGCTGTCTGTGGTAGTCAGTTGAAGTGTGCCATCGACATAGACATAGACATTAATCGTGGAGCCTGACATCTCAAGCTTGATGGTATACCACTTATTTGTTTCGAAAGTGTAATTCGTGCTTACTAGTGTTGAAGCGGAACCATTGATTTTTTTTCTGATTCCAAAGCTTTACCGTTATACAAGGAAGCGGCATAGTAGTTATTTGCATCCTTGAATCTTCCGGCAATCAGCACTCTGTTTGAATTAAAATCGGTAACCTTCACTTTTGCTTCCACACTATAGTCCGTCCAGGATTGACTGCCGGCAGAAGTACGGCCCTCGGTGCTTGTACCTGTTTGTGAATAAACCTTTGTATCACCTGCTGGCTCCGTTGCATCCGTTGCCTGACTCCAAGTTCCGGCAGTTGACTTCCACTGACTCGTTCCGCTTTCAAAATTGTCATTGAAAGTCGATGTGGCCAGGGCATGCGGAACGCCAAGCGGGATTCCGATAACCATTAAGGTGAAGGCCAATGCAATAATGAGGAAAATGTTAAATTTTTTACCAATGATGCGCATAGTAACCCTCCAACTAAAGATAATTTTATCCTTCCACGACAAATATCGTCGGTACACTACTTTTGTTTATAGGCTCTAAGACCTGTTTTGCTCCTAATTCTATTTATAGACTAACAATGACCTGGTCCGTTAGTCTTCATGATACAGAAGGGACCTGCAATCATTTTCGCCCGGCAGGACACTCGAGTCCGGGCTGCCTTCTTGTCGTGGGTTGACAATGTCCCGGAGAAGTCAATAATCCAAATGTGGAAAGATATAAAAGAAAGTACATTGAAAGCGGACCTATTTTACAGCTGCAGGGTCTTGATTTTCTTAAACTTAATTTTTGCAGCGCTTTGATGCGTATTGTGCTGGGAATACGTAGTTAAGAATTATTGAAAGCGCATTCAATTTTGCTTGAATCCTTAAAAAGTACATAATTTAAAGAGAGGAAAAAGGCTATGATTATCTGGAATGAAAAGGAAAAACTGTTTCATCTGCAAACAAATGACACTAGCCTTGTTTTGCAACGACTAAGCACCAGTCATGTAGCCGTTGTCTATTGGGGGAGGAAAATCAACACGTCTTCGCTTTCATACGTGATCCGAGATATTAAGAGAGCAAGCTATCTCTCTGATACCGATCTAATCAAGGATTTTAAGCTGGAACAGATTCCTCAGATTCTGCCCGCCTTTGGAAATACTGATATGCGAACTCCTGCCGTCGAATTTTAATATGAAGATGGGTCAAAAATTACGGATTGGTGCTATAATTATCGCACAATAAAAAGAGGCAGTGGGATTGCCAACGGTGCTTGAGGTTGAGACACTTGAATTGTCACTGGTCGATCAGGTGAAAAACATTGAAGTAGTTCTGTCGTTTAGCTTACAAAAGCGGGGTCTAAACCCACCGTCTTTAGACGGTATCCGCTTTTAGCCTTATCTTTTCGTGTCCATACTTTTCAAAAGAGGTGAAAAGTATGGACGGTTATCAGAAAAGTGGTCATGCAGTCTACGATATCAAGTATCATGTGATCTGGGTGACCAAATACCGATATCAGGTGCTGCGAGGTCCAATCGCTGTTCGATTGCGTGAGTTGATCCGGCAGGGATGTGAGGCCAGGGGAGTCACAATCCTGCAGGGGAGCGTAGGCAAGGAACATGTCCATTTGCTGATTTCTTGTCCACCCAGCCTAGCGCCGAGTAAAATCATGGAGTATCTGAAAGGACGCTCATCCAGATTGCTTCAGGATGAGTTTTCAGAACTAAAAAAACGGTATTGGGGCCAGCACCTATGGTCCAGAGGTTATTTCTGTGCGACGGTCGGCAACGTGACGGAAGAAATCATCCGAAATTACATTGCGAATCAGTCAAATAAAGTCAAGGACGACATTTTCAAGATTGACGACTGAGTTCAGTCAGAATTCAGTGTGCTATGAGCACAAGGTCTTTCAGAAGACTTCAGTCTTTAAGTGGCGACTTTAAGTCGCAGACATTTATGTCTGAACCCACCTGCTTTAGCAGGTGGTCGTTTAGTGTTTTCGCTCACTATAATGCCATTACCGAGTCTGTGCGTGTCACGAACCATTCGCAAACCTCGATGCTTGTTAACCGATTAATGAGCGCGAATCTTGATTTTTTGGACGACCATTTTGATCTTCTCCATCTTTCCGGTGCGTGGGGAAGGAATATGAACATAGCCCTCACCTTTTTCAAGGTGGGGGCTATTTGACGCTTACCCTTTAAGAGAATTACATGCTAAATGTCAAACCTTTTAGATCGATTCCTTCAAAAGATTCCGTTTTGGATTCCGGATAAATTCCGGATGATGTTGTTCCAAAATGTTGATAAATGCTTGATATACTAACAATTCAGAGCTTTTTCAAACACGGACACCGTCTCCATTACGGTGTTGGTACACCATGACCAACACTCCCAAAAAAAATCCCTTTGTATAGGGATTTTTTAATACATACGATTCCAACGCAAAATGATACTTTAAGGGCAAATTGAGGGCAAGCTATTGCCGCAGTGCATGGAACGTCACGGTCTTGATGTCCAGCTTCTTGGCAAGGTCACGTAGCGCTTTGTTAACAGCTGTATTGGTGATTGGTTGGAATGATTTGTTTACAAACAACAAAAACAAGGTTATGTGGATTCAGGTTGCCCTTGTGTGCTGTGATGATCGTGGACTGTTCTGCCTTAAGATGTGTCATCCATTTAACCGTTTCATCATCAATATCAATAATTAGATATGTATCATCTGTGATTCCAGTAATTTCCTTTTCTGTAACTTTATCCGTACGAACAGCCCGGAAGAAGCGAAAGCTGAGGCTGAGTTTTTTATCTCACTAGCCAAAAGCCTACGGTTTGTCAAAAGAATCCCGGATTGCTCTGGACGTTGAAGTTCCGCTTGGTGGAGACATGTCTTACAATGCGCACGTATTTTTAAGTAATGTCTACGCGGCTGGTTATCAAAATGTCACTTGGTACAGCTATCAACCATTTATCGATGCACACCTAGACGAAAGCAAACTTCCGGTGAATCCGTGGAAGGTAGCTTATCCAACGAAAGCCGATCTAAACAAACCACCATTTAAGAATGTCGGAGCCTGGCAATATACAGACGGAATCAAGTTGGTAGGTATCAGCGGAACATTTGACTGCAGCGTGGACTATAACGGCGCGTTCACGTCCAGAGCACAGGCGAAGAAGGCTGTTCAGGAGCTACCAAGCCGATGACGCCGGTACAACTTGTGGATGCGAAAAAGATGGACAGCAGTTTTTTATGCCCGGGCAAAACTGGCCAAGCAGTACGGTATCAAGGCCTATGTCGGTACGGCTGGGTAGAACACTCAGTTACTGTCCTATCTGAAGTCCGGGAAGAAACCAGAGCAGGTGGCGGTGCACCGAAGCCGACATTCGAAAAGACAGAGCCTTATATCGTCGTCGCCAGCCTGCTGTATATCCGGAAGGCACCAAATGGTCCGGTCGTTGGCAAACTGAAGCAAGGACAACAGGTCGAAGTTGAAAGCATCAGTAACGGCTGGGCACAGATTAAGAGCGGTACCGGTCATGTGTACGTAGGGACGAAGCTTTTGAAGAAGAAATAACATAAAAAAATATCCGGCTATGCGGGGATACATATCGTCAAGCATTTAAAAGCTGGTCATTGACCAGCTGATACACGAGAAACTTTTAGTGAAAACCGCCAAATTCCATTTCATTTTTAACAAATTCATTGTTGGGATCTAGTTTTAAAACTTTTTGAACAATAGGTTTTGACTTCTCCTGGGGAACTAGGTGATAAGGGGCTACACTCAAAATAAGAAGATTTACAAGATACTGAACGTAATTTGGATCTTTTTCATTGCTTAATTCTATAGATCTTTTTGCATGAAACAGCGCACTTTGTGGGGCACCATCTACATAAACCAGATCAGTAATAAAAATATTAAAGAGAACTTCATGAAGTTCTGGAGTTTCCTTTTCAAGTAAAAGTTTTAATAAGACAGTATACCAAAATAAATTATTTATATCTTGATTAATATAACTACAAATTTCGTCAAATAATTCTTTGTAATCGATATTTCTGGCATAAATTAAGGATTTATTTAAATCATTTTCTTTTAATGCTTCATAAAGTTTTCCCATTTTAGGTTCACCCACGCAGTTGAAATGTGTGCCTTACCCTTAATTACTCGATATCGTACAGAAACTTTATGGCCTTTTATTTCAAGGTCATTTCTGTATACTTGAACTTTACGATTTTCCAGAACTCTATGCCCATTTCTCATGGCTTTCTCAACATAAGGTTGATCCCGATTTACAGGTTTCGCGATGTATCTCCATTTGTGATCATTACCTTTACTTCCCTCAATATGGTTCTGGTCACTGGTGCTTTTATCTAATTCTTTTATATAATATGGTTCACTATAACTTATTCTTTCTCTGCCACCACCACCTTCATCAAAACCTCCAGGCAATTCAATGGGACGGACTTCTCCATAATCTCCGTCTCCACCCGCGAATTCACTATCGTCTAGAGCATTTGCGGTACGCGGAAGAGATAGAGCAAAGAGCAACAAAATTGGAACGAATAACAGCAAAATATTTTTTTCGCAATAACACATCTTTGAAAAATTTTAATGATTCGATATTATCATTAATGAAATAAATTTGCATAAATATAATTTGGCACATTTTAACAAAAATCGACTATTATACAAAAAATCCCCACGCTGTAGCGTAGGGATAAGTGCAATGGGGGAGTAATCACAAGGATTGCTCCTAAATATTTTCTTCATCGTGGAATTAGATTCCTGCTTATTTAAGTCCACCTTCAAATATAGCTAGGGGTCTTTTTTACTTTTTCGATTGCTTTCTTGATTTCGTCAGATCCATGCCCAATTCGCCGTTCTAGATCGTCCGCAGATGTAATGTAAGCGTCAAATGTTATGCTGCTCAGTTTTTTTCTTCAATTTTACCATGTTCTTGTGATAACAGTTGGCCGCCAGTGCCAATATTGTCTGCTTCATTTTCCTTAAGCAGTACAACGAATGCCTGTTCCGGAACGTTCATAATTTTTGACGCTTTATCTGTAAGCTCTTTAACCAGTTGACTTTTTTGTTCTTTGTTTAATTTTCCTGCTTCTAATGTGATGACTGGCATGATTTTATCTCCTTTTAATTATATAATTTGGCGCATAGTCATTTATTTTAGCTTTCCTTGCAACATGGTCAATGCTCTGCTTCAAGATAATTTACTAATTTCTCTGCACTGTTTTGAACTTCTTCTTTTGAAAGATATAGCGTTCCGTATTGTTTGAACAGAGGAAGGAATCGCATGCCGATTAAGTTGGCAGTGGCTTGAAAAGGCCGAGTGAGTTCGCTGATCGTGACATTAAAGGCTCCGCCAGCTTGATAAACAGATTCCTGTCCGCCTATTGAGATCGCTAAAATGAGTTCTTTCCCATGTAATCTTGTTCCCCCAGATCCATATGCCCAGCCATGGGTCAGCACATCATCTTCCCATTGTTTGAGTAGTGCGGGACTGCTGTACCAATACATCGGGAATTGAAAAACGATACGATCATGTTCCAGCAAGAGCTGTTGTTCTTTATCCACATCAATGGTACCATCCGGGTATGTACCGTATAGGTCATGAACCATGATATTATTCTCTTGCTTTAAACGATCCATCCATGTTCTGTTAAGAGTGGACGTTTCCAAGTGAGGGTGAATAACGATGTCCAATATTTTCATTAACTAAGTATCCTTCTTCCCGTGATTGTTGTTGCTGGCAGGTCGCCAAGGCTGGATGCATTTTAAATCTAATAAAATTTGCCACCGACTATCTTCGTGTTATTCATTAATGGCCTCCTTGTTAATGTAGTTCAAATATTGTCTTGGAAAAGCATCTTTATTTTAAATGAGTTTGGTCAAATAAATCAAAAATATTGCCTGAGCCCATCAGATCGGGAGCCCAATGACTATAGCCGTGGGCCCTCCTTATCCTTGAGAAAGTTTCTATTTCCTCTGAGAACTTGTCAAGGGTAACGGCTTCGCCCTCACTGCGGTCGTTCTGGACAGAACCCCAAAGGGTAAGCGTCAAATAACTCTCACCTTGAAAAAGTGAGGGCTTTACTTTTATATTCTTTATGCTTTTGTGGATAGTCGGCATTCGGAAGGAATCGCCTTGGACCATGGAAGGAGTGAATCCAATGTTTCTTCTGTGACTCGTTCAAGCTTTGGAAGTTGTTCAAAGAGATAGGATAAATAATGAAAAGGACGAAGTCCGTTTTCCTTGGCCGTTTCAATGATACTGTATACAATGGCACTTGCTTCGGCGCCCTTTCGTAGACGGATAATGCGAAGCATCTATGAGATCGAGGTTATGACATGAAAATAAAGAAAACGTATTTTCGCATGTATGTTGACAACTTAGATGAAGTTCTGCCCTAATATGAGAAACTATATGGTATGCATTCAGACTTGCGGTTTAAATATCCAGAGATGCACCTCACCTCGAATTAGCTTCTGTTGGTGATTTTCTATTTATTGCAGGAAAATCTGTGGATTTAAAACCGTTTAGTACAACAAAAGTGACCTTCATGGTTGACTCACGCTGCTCCAGAAGTGCAGTATCTATTGGTACTGCTGGTTAATCATTTTTTTACAATTATAAGGATATTCAGCCCAGTTTACGTTAAATCCCCTTTCGCCATAATTCTGACATAATTATCAAGATCAGCTCACAAGAATGTTCCTCTCAAATTATAATAAAAAATCGCGAGGAGAAAAAATCAATCATATTGCAAAACTGCAATTTCCGGGAGATCTTTGATATTCGACAAATTAACATCAAGTTTCTTATAGTTTTTCGCATGTTTTTTTGAAACGGATATAAATGTGTCGACCGTGCCAAAGATGAAGCCGAGAATCCCCATTGCTTTCGTCCTGTAGTGCATCGGTATCACAACCTTCGGATTGAGCTGCTTCACGACATCTGCTGCACCGCTGGCATCCAGTGTGGCCCTGCCCCCTATGGGGACGAGCAGGATATCTACTTTCCCGATTTCCTTAATCTGTTCAGGGCTTAGCAGATGTCCCAGGTCGCCGCAATGGCAGATATTTAATCCGTCTATCTTGAAATTATAGACGATGTTTTTACCTCTTTTCGCTCCGGAAACGTTGTCGTGAAAGGTCGGTATGCCCTTAATGCCTATGCCTTCCTGAGAAAACACTCCTGGAGTTTTGATAAGTACAAAGTTCCCTTTAACCGCGCAGACGTTGTTATGGTCGCTGTGATTGTGACTGACTGTGACAATATTTGCTTCAATCGCTGGTGGTTTATAACAGAATAATTTATGCGGGTCAATGACGACCTTTGTACCGTTTTCAGCTGTAAACCTGAAGCACGACTGCCCATACCATTTTATTTTCATGTGAAATCTCCTTTCTTTAATAAAGTCCCGCTAATGTATTTATTCTTCGTCTTATACAGCTTCTAAAAAAGCTGAAGTCCCGGCAGTGAGTAATGTGACTAAAATAAATTGCCAGCGCTTACTTACTGACTGGAAAAGTTGTCAGTCAAATCAATTTTTGAGAAATTTCTGCGCAATAAAGAGTACAGCGCATACTAACGCAAAAGTTGCCGATAATAACATTCCCTGCGCGTAGGATTCGACAGTTGGAACAAGCAAGAAGATTCCGTAAATCAACAAGAACCAACGCCATCCTCTGTTAAAATGCGCATATGCAATCCAAATCAATATCACGACCACCGCTTCAAAAATCGTGTTGATTACAGGCGTTCCAACGAGCTCAGCCCCGCCGCCCCAGAAATGGTCAATCGTGCTGAACAATACAAAATAGCCCTCCAACACAAAGTAAATCGTGTAAATTATTGCTCCAATCAGAGCTGCTTTTTTAGCCATCATATAAATTTCCCTTTTCTATTTTTTAGTTTGCACGAAGTGCATTGATGATAAGTTTACTCGTAAGCCGAATATCTTCTTCAATACTTCGGGTTGTTAGCCCCATGTGAACTTTACCAAAATACCCATGAATCGTGCCCAAAATCAACTGTAACACCATATCGTGTGGAATATTCAGCATTTCCCCGCGAGTAATGAGTTCGTCAATCTGTGGAATAACAAAATCGTCAAGCTGTTTGCCTAGAAACTGTTGAATCCGATTCAAAAAATCAGGATTTGTAAGCATTTGCTCTGTCACAAGTTCCATCATCTCCAGATTGTCGGAAATAAATCGTAGTCTATCCGCAACGAAAAGTGTCACGAAAGCTTCAAGTGTTAAAGTTTCAGGACTCAACCCCATTTCCACAAACTCTTCCATCGTCTTATCCAACACGCCATGAAACAAGGGCGCTAGCACAGCGGTGAGCAAAGCATCCTTATTCGGAAATTGCTTATACACAGAGCCAGTTGATACGCCCGCTTCCTGCGCGATTTGAGCTGTAGTTGTTGCTCCAAATCCCTGACAAGCAAAGAGTTTCAGTGAAGCACGTAAAACTTTTTTTTGTAATTCCGTCAAATTTGACAACTTTTCCAAGGTTTTCAAATAAAGCTCTGTCAAATTCTGTTCAGCCATCTTTAGCTCCTTTTATTAAACACTTTAGTAAGTGAGCGCTCACTTACTAAATTATTATATCGAAATTCTTCTCATATGTCAAGCACAAACTCTCAAATAAATAACCATTTTTTATTTATTTAAAAACCCTAACCAAAAAGCTTTTGGTTGGGAACCAATTCATTTAATCTCCACCTGCGAATTCATTATCGTCTTGAGCATGTGCGAAATTTGGGAGTAGCAATACAAAGAACAATAGAATAGGAATAATGGACAGTAACATATTTTTTCCCAATTCTAGCACATACTTAAAGAATTTTAATAATTCGATATTATCCATTAATTAATGGAATAAATTTGCAGGAATATAATTTATCTTATTTCGACAAAAATCGACTATTATACAAAAAATCCCCACGCCGTAGCGCAGGGATAAGTGCAATGGGGGAGTAATCACAAGGATTGCTCCTAAATATTTTCTTCATTGTGGAATTAGATTCCTGCTTATTTAAGTCCACCTTCATATTGATCGGGGTCTTTTTATTTTTCCATTGCTTTCTTGATTTCGTCAGGTATCATGCCCAGTTCTCTGTTCCAGATCATCCACAGACATTATACGCCCTAATGCCAGATCATTGCGCATGATCTGAACTATTTTACGCACGAAGTCAGATAGCATGGAATCACCTCGCGATAAGAATGCACGTTCCCGCTTTAGCAGAAAATAAATCCCTGTGCCACATGTAAAACGCAGGGAATAAATTTCACGCACGGGAGAAGCATAACAGAACAGGAATGAACAACTGAGGCAAAAACCCGTTTTGTGAACTTACACATAAACATTAAGTTTTTTGTAAAATGTTTTAGTAATTATTTTTTGGATCTCAGTTTAAACGTTGAAACTAGTTGATGAAGTTCATCCGCCATATTAGATAAAGCTGTTGCATTACCAGCTACTTCCTCCATAGATGCAGACTGCTCTTCAGCAGCAGCCGTTACACTTTCCGAATTACTGCTCGCATTGTTTGCTAATTGAGCGATACTATCAAATGTTGCAACAACGCTTTCCGTTTCAAACGAGATCTTTTTAACGGATTCAGAAACATTTCTAATTTCTTCGCCTACCAATTTTACAGCGTTTTGGATATCTCCAAATGAGTGGCCCGCATCAGCAACTACGTTTATACCTTTTTCCACCTCTTTGGTACCGCTTTTCATTGATTCTATAACATTTGTCGTATTGGACTCAATTGTAGAAACAACATTCGAAACTAGCTTTGACGACTGCTGAGACCGTTGGGCGAGTTTACGGATCTCTTCAGCAACAACAGCAAAACCTCTTCCTTCTGCTCCAGCTCTTGCAGCTTCAATTGAGGCATTTAATGAGAGAAGATTGGTTTGCTCTGCAATATCGTTAATCAGACCGTTCATCTTTTCTATCTCTTTTATTTTACCGATTAAGTTATCCAGCGATGTTGATACTTGATTGTTCGTTGATGTGATGAGATTCATTTGTTCTGTAACTTTTCTTAGAGACTGGGTGCCCATATTAACAGTTTCCGATGCTTGACCTGCGGTCTCAGTCAACGTATCAGTTTTCAATGTTATGGTTTCAATTTCTTTATAAATAGCATCTGCATGTTTGCCTGCTTTGCTCACTTTTTCTGATTGATCACTAGCGCCTATTGCAATTTCTTGAATTGAATGAGCGACTTCATCAGAAGTGGCTTTGTTTTCTTCAGTGGATGCCGTAAGCTCTTCGGAGGAAGCTGCCAATGTTTCTGACTTTTGATTTATGTTCTCCATCACGTTGTGTAGTGAACCAATCATATAATTTGTACTTGTTGATAATTCTGTGAATTCCTTGTTGACCTTAATTTCTTCTCCAAGTTGCTGCGTTAGATCTCCTGAACTGATTTTAGAAAATAAATGAACAAATTTATTTAGTGGACGAATAATTTTAAATAAAATAAATAGCCAGGTCAGTCCAACGATAACGGCAAGAACGATTATAATAAACAGGCTAACTGTCAAGATTAGTGGATTAATAGTGTTATTAATTTCATTAACGGACATCACGCCGCCAATTTTCCAACCAGTTAACGGATTTGTCGCGTAGTAAATTCGGTTGTTATTGCCTTTTGATGTATCGTCGAAAATACCATTAGAAGAACTCAGCATATGAGTTCTGAATGCAGAATTTACTTTGTTTCCAGGTTTTGATTTCGAATTTGCAACCCAATTACCATTTTCGTCAAGTAAAAAAGCATAGCCATGGTCGCCAACTTTAACTTGATTCGTAATTTTTTCAAGCGCACTAAGATCAATATCCATGGAAATAACGGCTTTTTTATCGGGAGTTGTTTTTGCCACGATCACCGTAATTTTCTTTGTCAATGTCGATACAAAAGGTGGAGTGATAATAACTTTTCCAGCGTGGGCCATCGCTTGTTTATACCATTGTTCCTGTCTTATATCTTTTGTAAGTTTTACTGATGGTGAACGGATATATTGTCCATTGATATTGCCCATGGTCAAGGCATCACTTGTATTGTCCGTTTCATTCACGCTGTTTAACAATTCCTGAATGTTCTTTTGAGAGGTAAAGTTTCCTGACAGCCGTTGGCTTAACTTATTGATAGTATAGCTGTTCTTGCTCATAAACTGGGTAATATTTTCATTTAATAAACGTACACTGTTTGTTGCATTGTCATTAAGGCTGTTTTGTAAGGCATTACTAACATTTTTGTAAACGACTGAAAAAATAAATACATCCGGAATGATGACGATAATAACAATTAACATGATTAATACGGTTCTGAGACTAAACGAGGACATCCTAGATCTGTTTCTTAAATCCATTGAAGCACACGCTCCTTTATCTGTAGTAATATTAATCGTTGACGTTATTATTATCGTCAAAACACATGATATAAATAGACGCGAGTTTGACAAGATGTCGAATTTTGCAGAAATATATTTTGATAGAGTATTAACTTAATATTGACAAATAATATCAAACCCTTAACACAGAATACTTGTTCTTGTCGCAACAGTAATAAATCCCTGCACTAGTCCTGAACGCAGGGAATAAGTCTCATTCATAAACCAATTGCAATAATATTAGAAATTGATTCGTATTTCCTTAATACCAACACCCGGCTTGAAATCGGATCCTGAATTATCCGATTTCAAGCCGGGATAGGTCGAACAGACTTGATATCTTTTGACACGGGGATATCAAAAATATTTGATTTCTCTATAGACAAGGATCATTTTCCGGAAGTTCTGGCGATTTATTTTTCATAAGAATAGCAGTACAGACCATGGACAGGGTCTATACTGCTATTCTTATTGTGTTTGATTTAAATTACTTCAAAAAATTTTACTTGAATGAAAAAATTCATTAGAACAATAGCTTATCCCTTTAGAAATCCTGAGTGTATATTTTCCCTGATTGTTTACTGGGCATGAGTGTATCGGGTTTATTGTTAATCAATACATTGGCGTAGTGGTCGACCTTTTTATTGATCAATCGTAAATGCGCTTGGACTTTTTCAGCTTGTGCCATCGTTTCCCGTTGTTGTTCCACCATAATTCGGTAACGTTCGGGGACGCTTTTGTCTCCTTCCAGACATAATTCAATGTAGTGCTTGATTTTGGCGAGTGGCATTTCGGTTGCCCGCAAACAAGTCACGATTTCTACCCATTCGATATCGACATCATCAAACACCCGATTATTGTTTTCATCACGTTTGACCGTCGGCAGCAAACCATGGTCGTCGTAATAGCGAATGCTGTACGTTGATACATTCACTTTTTGCGAAACCTCTTGTATAGTGTACGTCAAAATTCTTCCTCCCTTAGAAAAGCTTAAGTTAGTATGTACTAACCCTAACTAGATATTATTAAAAAGGATATTATCACCAAGGCTGATAGAGCACAAGGATTAGTGGTTTCCATTGAAGGATAACAAATCCTTCCTTACAGCATTACTAACCTTGAGCTCTTTTTTATGAACAGAAAAATACTGAAGATATTTAAAGGCGGAAAGAAAATAATTGGTGAATCCCTTGGTATGACTATAAAAGTTTGACCTCCAACAAGAGCAACAAAAAAATAATCCATATCGCTTGCATTCGAGCTGGTCGAGGAGGATATACTGCATTTGATTAAGAGATCAACAAAAGGAGTGCATGAATATGGAATATCGTACGGTTGGTAAAACCGGAATTAAAGTTTCTAACTTAGCCTTTGGCACCATGTCGTTCGGCAGTACCGCGGATGAAGCAACTTCCAAAGCTATGTTTGACCGCTGTCGTGAAGCAGGCATTAACTTCTTTGATTCAGCAGATGTTTATGCCGGCGGCCATTCAGAGGAAATCTTAGGAAGTTTGATTAAAAATTCGCGCGATGACGTAGTCATTACGTCGAAAGTTTTCTGGCCGACCGGTCAGGATATCAATGCGCGAGGTCTTTCCCGCCGGCATATCATGCGCGGTGTTGAAGCGAGCTTGCGAAGACTCCAAACGGACTACATTGATTTCTACATTGTTCATGATTTTGATGAAAATACATCCATTGAAGAAACGATACGGGCACTGGATGATCTCCAGTCCCAGGGCAAGATCCTTCATGCTGGTGTCAGCAACTGGGCAGCCTGGCAAATCATGAAAGCTCAGGGCATTGCGGCTAAAGAATTACTCGGACGGTTTGAAATAATCGAACCCATGTATAGCTTGGTTAAACGGCAGGCGGAAGTAGAAATTTTGCCCATGGCGCACACGGAACAAATAGGGGTTATCGCTTATAGCCCGCTTGGCGGTGGCTTATTGACGGGTAAATATGGAGCAGATAAGCGCCCGACCAGTGGCCGGTTAGTTGATGAAGCGCGCTATTCAGATCGGTATGCCGGTGAAGAAAACTATGAAACTGCTGATCAATTTACTGTATATGCCAAAGAACACAATGTTGCGCCTGCAACCTTGGCCGTTGCCTGGGTCAAAGCTAATCCAGCTGTTACAGCGCCAATCATCGGTGCACGGAATCTCGAACAGTTGGAAGATTCGCTTGCGGCTGCTGATTTTAACATGACAAAAGACATGTATGCTGAGATAGCCGGTTTATCACGAACACCCGCGCCGGCAACAGATCGAACGGAAGTATTGACCGGCAAATGGTCATAAGTCGAGATCAAATGAGGATGATGTGAATCGTGAAACGAGTACTTATTTTAGGCACAAATGGCCAAATCGCTCGGATTGTAACGGATCGGCTGCTTTCCGAAACGGATCATGATTTAACTTTATATCTGCGTCGATCAAAACGGTTGAGGCAGGTCGATCCCCAGCGTGAAACGGTTCCCGATGGTGATGTGAACGATACGCCAAAGTTGGCGGAAGCGATGCGCGGGCATGATATTGTCTACGCCAATTTAGGTGGTGTGCTGAAGACCCAGTCTTAGAGCATTGTGGATGCGATGCATGCGACCGGTGTGAAACGGTTGATCTTTGTCAGCGGATTGGGAATCTATGACGAGGTACCAGGAAAATTTGGTGAGTGGAACAATCAAATGGTCGGTCCTGAGCTCGTCGATTCACGCAAAGCGGCGGATATTCTGGAAGAATCCGATTTGAATTATTCCATCTTGCATTGTGTCTGGATGACGAATGATGATGTGATTGATTATGAAATCACGAAAAAGGGTGAACCTTTCAAAGGAACGATAATTTCGAGAAAGAGTATTGCCGATTTAATCGTGAAATTAATTCAAAAACCGGAACTGCATGTACAAGGAAGTATTGGGGTGAACCAGCCGAATACGGATGGCGACAAGCCAAGAATGTACTAACTTATTTAGGGGGAAAATCAATGACATCATTGAAAAATAAAGTTGTGATCATTGCAGGTGCTTCAAGCGGTATTGGTGAAGCCACTGCTCGCCGTTTAGCAAATGAAGGAGCAAAACTGGTGATTGGTGCCCGCCGCGAGGAACGTTTGAAACAGTTAGTTGCTTCCTTACCGGATGCCGAGATCGATTATCAAGCCGCTGATGTGAGCAAACCGGAAGATCTAGAAAGCCTTGCTAAATTGGCAGTAGATAAATATGGCCGCATTGACGTCATGTTTAATAACGCGGGCGTCATGCCGACTTCCAACTTGAGTGAGGTTCGCCGTCATGAATGGCAGCAAATGCTCGACATCAATATTATGGGTGTTCTGAATGGTATTGCCGCTGTTTTGCCAATTATGAAACAACAGCAATCCGGTCACATTATTGCGACCGATTCCGTAGCCGGACACGTTGTCTATCCGGGATCCGCTGTCTATTGTGGGACCAAGTTTGCCGTTCGGGCTATTATGGAGGGGCTGCGTCAGGAAGAAAGGGAAAACAATATTCGGACGACCATTGTTTCTCCGGGTGCAGTAGACACCGAACTTTATCAAACAATTAATGATCCCGGGACCAGTGAATGGGTGAAGAATAATCAACGAACACCCGGACTGGGACTTACTTCAGAACAGATTGCTGATGCTGTAGCCTATGCCATTGGTACTCCGGAAAGTGTTGCGATCAATGAGCTGTTGATCCGTCCAACGAAGCAAAGTATTTAAGGTTATTCTACGGGTGACGTTCACTTTATCGATAAAAGCTAAATTTTAAGTGCTTTTATATTTTTCAATGAAAGGGTGTTTTCAATGGCATTTAAAAAACAGACTGCAGGACATGAATTGCTTGGAGATTTTGCCCCGAAGTTCGCAGAATTAAATGATGATGTACTGTTTGGTGAGGTCTGGTCACGTGAAAAAGAACTCTCTGCTCGTGATCGGAGTTTAATCACTGTTACGTGTTTAATAACAGCTGGCAGCTTTGAACAATTAAAATTCCATTTGCAAAAAGCTAAGGAAAATGGTGTGACTAAGGAAGAGATTGTGGAAGCCATTACTCATTTATCCTTTTATGCGGGATGGCCAAAAGCCTGGTCCGCTTTTAATCTGGCCAAAGAAATTTACACCGAAGTATAAAAATACTATTTATTTAAAGGTATCATAAGTAAAATTTTGGGGAGGTTGTTTCATAATTTTTTGTCAATGAGGCGACCACTTTTTTTGAATCCTCAAACCTGCTGCTTCTTTTCTCACAACGATTCCAAAGATTGTAAGATGGCTTGGAAATGTCACATTTAATATTTCCGATGTGAAGGAGAGGATAAACCATGGAATACGTTAAACTTGGAAATACCGGTTTGGATGTCTCACGACTCTGCATGGGCTGCATGGGCTTTGGCGATCCAAACAGATGGATTCATAAATGGGTGCTCAATGAGGAGAACAGTCGTCCGGTCATTAAAAAGGCACTTGAATCAGGTATTAATTTCTTTGATACCGCTAATGTATACTCTTTAGGAAGCAGCGAAGAAATCCTCGGTAAAGCATTAAAGGATTATGCAAAACGTGACGAGGTGGTCATCGCGACCAAAGTTTATTTTCAGATGCATAAAGGTCCAAATGGCAACGGACTTTCCCGAAAGGCGATCATGAATGAGATTGATAATAGTCTGAAACGTCTCGGCACGGACTATGTCGACCTCTATATTATCCATCGATGGGATTACAACACCCCGATCGAAGAAACAATGGAGGCGCTGCATGATGTTGTGAAGGCAGGAAAGGCCAGATACATCGGCGCTTCAGCTATGTACACATGGCAGTTTCAAAAGGCACTCCATGTAGCTGAGAAAAATGGATGGACACGTTTTGTAACGATGCAGGATCACCTGAACCTCATATACCGCGAGGAAGAGCGGGAGATGCTGCCGCTCTGCAAGGAAGAAAAGATAGCCATCACACCATACAGTCCGCTCGCATCGGGAAGATTAACCCGTGACTGGTCGCAAACAACCAGGCGTTCTAAGACAGATGAGGTTCAAAGGAGCAAGTATGACGCCACTGCAGACGCTGATCGGCTCGTTGTGGAAAGGCTTGCATCGATCGCTGAAAAGCGCGGTGTTCCCCGCGTGCAGATCGCACTGGCATGGCTTCTGCAAAAAGAACCAGTGACGATTCCGATTATCGGTGCCACCAAAATTTCTCATCTTGAAAATGCGGTGCCGGCTCTGTCGATCAAGCTGACATCTGAGGAGATTTCATCTCTGGAAGAACCATATGTGCCGCATCACATCGTTGGATTTAATTAATATCAAACGTGGCAACTGTTCAGCATTTTATGATTCACAAAAGTGATACCCGATTGCAAAGAGTAAAAGCGTATACAGTTGAAACTCAGAAAAGCTCCCTGTCTGTGCTCAGAGTGATTAAGCTGGACGGCTCCTCTGTCCCTCTTGTGTGCCTTTCTTTTTGAAAAACGAGGGAGGATTCCAAGAAACCAAAGAATCAGCGTTAAAATAAATCATAACTGATAAAGAAAATGGGAAAAAGGGTATAAGAGAATTCTTTACTGGCTTTCTCCATTGAATAAAGGGATTTCGCTGACTGGATTCTTGCTATAAAAAAGAGGTAGGAAATACTGGCTTGAACGGCTGTCTTATCCGTACTAAAAATGATTTTCAGTTCGAAAGCTGAAGGGGTCAGCAGGCTATTTATTTGACATAGAGTGCACTCCAGCATTTATACTATTTAAATAGCGGGGCAGCTTTGCAAATTGAATGAATCAGTTGTCCGGACGCCGATCATAAAATCAGGAGGTAAAAAAATGACTGTTTTAACCGATGTTTACACTTTAAGTAATGGTATAAAAGTTCCAAAAGTTGGTTTTGGCACCTGGCAAATACCGGCGGGAAATGTAACCTATGACGCCGTAACCCATGCGCTTGAATTAGGTTACCGCCATATTGATACGGCCTGGGCCTATCACAATGAAGAGAGTGTCGGGAAGGCCATACGTGATTCCGGTATCGATCGTAGCGAAATTTTTGTGACATCCAAATGCCCGGCTGAGGCCAAAAGTTATGCTGATGCTAAAAAATGCTTTGAAGAAACCATGGAAAACCTTGATATCGACTATTTAGATCTTTATTTGATTCATGCACCGTGGCCATGGGCAGAATGGGGTGCCGATTATTCAAAAGAAAATCTGGAAGTATGGCGTTTAATGGAAGAGGCCTATCAATCCGGAAAAGTCAGGGCGATCGGCATTTCTAATTTTAATGTGGCTGATATGAAAAATATTTTCGAACATTGTACGGTCAAACCGATGGTGAATCAGATCAAGTATTTCATTGGTTTCACGGAACCTGATATCACAAAATACGCCCAGGACAACGGTTTGCTTGTCGAAGCATACTCCCCGCTTGCGACTGGTAAAATTTTAAGCAATACTGAATTAACAAAGATCGCCGGAAAGTACGATGTTTCTGTGGCGCAACTGTCTATTCGTTATTGCCTGGAAAAGGGTGTTTT
This sequence comes from Sporolactobacillus pectinivorans, assembly GCF_002802965.1. Taxonomy (NCBI): domain Bacteria; kingdom Bacillati; phylum Bacillota; class Bacilli; order Caryophanales; family Sporolactobacillaceae; genus Sporolactobacillus; species Sporolactobacillus pectinivorans. Next base: position 1,436,974 of record NZ_NXGA01000001.1, read on the forward strand.
ACCATTACCTAAAGCGACCAGTGAAGCGCATATTCGCGATAATGCGGACATTGATTTTTCGATTTCAGAAGAGGATATCGCTTATCTGGACAGACTGACCACCTCCAAATGAGGTTTAAGCGCCGCAACTCATTACGTTTCGCTTTCATCACAACATGAAAAAGATAACGGCCGATAAAATCAAGAGCGAAGAAGAATTTTTGGGGCAGAGAAGCGGAGCTGAGTCAAAAGACCATCACCGGTATATTTGCGCGATGACACACGGATGCATCGTGAGGAATCACAGCGCAGATAATCGGTTGATGGTCTTTTTTTGTTTCAGCAGCCATCAAAACTGCCGGCAGGTCGGCAGTTTTGTTCATTTTTACTAGAAGAGGATTAAAATCAATATTCAGCTTTAAGATATTTAACCAAATCTTCCGCACTTTTTTGAAGGTCTTCCCCTGAGAACAGACGAACACCATATCTTTTAAAGATCGGGAGGAAACGCATGCCTATTAGATTGGCTGTCGCCTGGAAAGGTTTGGTGAGCTCACTGGTTGTGAATTTATTTTTCCCGCCTGCCTGATAATCGGATTCTGGTCCGCCTATGGTTATTGCTAAAATGAAATCTTTTCCCTTTAATTTCGTACCTTTAGACCCGTATGCCCAGCCATATGACAGCACATCGTCCTCCCATTGCTTGAGAAGCGAGGGGCTGCTGACCAGTACATCGGAAACTGAAAAACGATCCGGTCATGTTCCTGAAGAAGTTGCTGTTCTTTTCCCACATCAATGATTCTATCCGGATATGCGCCGTATAGATCATGAACGATAATGTCTTCTTCTTGTTTTAAGCGATTCATCCAGGCTTTGTTGACCACTGACTCGGTCAAATGGGGATGAACAACGATGTCCAGTATTTTCATTGTTAGATTGTCCTCTCTTATTTAAATATTTTATCGTTAACTCGGCCGTTTGATTCGTCAGATCAAAAGCATCGTCCTCCCGATCCTCCGCACACTTTTCAGAAACCATTTGACGTTTCGATGAAACCCTGCTATTAACATGCAATAGTTTTCCAAATGTATTCATTAATTGTTAAAATGGAAGCCTAAGTGATGAAATCATCGAGAAAAGAATATCAATTTGCCATGCACTTCTTAAAGCCAAAAAACTGAATGAGACAGAAAAACTTTTATCAGAAACGGCTCAGTTAACGGGGAATAATGTGTTTTCTCGCGGACTTGTACTGAAGGAACAGGGGGTGATTGCTCTTGAGCAAAAGGATTTTACTCACGCTATTGATGCCCTTGAAGAGGCTTTGTTATATTTAACCTCTGATCATATTCAGGTGCTTTTAGAAACCCACTGTCAATTGGCGGAAGCCTATCGTCATACTAAAAATTATGTGCAGGCTATTGAAAATGCCTTATACGGGAATATTCTAGCCCAAACGAAGCAATTAAAAACAGATCTCTTGCTTCAACTTAGACTGTACTTTAATTTAGCTTATTGTTATTCTCGAAGAAAAGAATTTAGCAGATCACTTGATGTGATCGATAAGGCATTGAAAATAATGAAAGATACAAAGATATCCCTTCTCGATGGAGAATTCTATATGCTTAAAGGATTGTCGGAGATGTATTTAGGAAACCATGAAGCTGCATTGAAATCAGATGAGATGGCTCTTTCACTATTTCGGGAGAAAGAAAATGAAGTCAGTCATCAACGAATAATGGGATGTCTGGTCAATATGGGGATTGCCTACCGTTCTTTAAAGAAGTTTAACCAGTCCTACAATGCACTCATCAAAAGTTACAGAATGGTGGAGAAGGACCAGTCTTCAGCTTCTTTGAAAAATACCATTTTTGAACTATCCTTAACTTTATACTGCCTTGGTAAATACGACGAGGCACAGGATTTGATTGGGCAGGGACTAGACCTCCAAACAGATGAAGATTCAATGGATGGAAAGCTGAATTATGTTACGGCTTTAATCTATTATCGTGAAAATGATTTGCAAAGTGCCGATGGTATGATTGACAAAGTCTATACACTGCTTAATGGCAACACTTATTGGGAGGGAAAATGCCTTAAACTGAAAGGAATGATTCTCTTCAAAAAGGGTAAAAGTGCTGATGCTTATAAAACTGTGGATGAGGCATTAGTTTCTCAGTTAGAAGGGCAAAGTGAAATTTATTTTTTTGAATGACTCAACTTTCGCAGTCTAAAAATCCAGTCAAACGCTAAACAGCTATGCTTCATTGTCTGTGAATCAGGGAGCTTGACTTAATAGAGGCACCTCGCTTTTTGGTATAGTGAGTTGGCCACAACACACTACCAAATAGAAAGGATATCCTCTACATGATAGCGAATAACACAGACAAGAATCAACTCTCTGAAGAAATCAAGGTTAAATTTGATGAACTACAAGTCTTGAAACAAATATAGTTCGGGATCTGAAGCTGCCAAGATCTGCGTCATGACACAACCGGCCATGAGTCAGCTTCAGTTTGGGCATGGATCGGCTTCAGAAATGATAAGCGAAAGCCCTGAGCGACTGTTTCAGCGTCCGAAAGGTGGTTTCGGTCGTGAAACGTCGGGTGCACAGTCGGGTGATGACTTTCGGATCGAGTGTCCGATCGGTACTGACCAGGATCGGCTGTCGCTCCCCCATCGTTACGAACACAAAGCGAAGTTTCTGATACAACCCCTGTCCCAAGAGCAGATCCCGGTAAAAATAGGCCACCGTTTCCTCCTCGCCGTACAGCTGGAGCGTCGCCGTCTTAAACGATTCAGCCTGAGTGAAAAACAGCGTTTTCATTTTCAGCTTGAGACTGGCGTCTTTTTTCCTTGGGCGTCCTCTTCTGCGGGCTTGGACGGCGTATTCATAAGCCACGCAGGATGTCTTGGCCTTCATGGTGAGATCTGGCCTGACCATACCTTCCTTATTCCGTTGATTCAGGCGACGGAGCACAGGAACAGACAAGAAGTAGCGATCCAGAACGATCCAGAAGAAAATGCATGGTCCAGAACCTGGTCCAGAACCTTAGCCGCCGCGAAACCTTGGTTCATCATCTGAGCCACATGCGACTAGCATCGATCCAGCTCAAGAGTGTCTGGACGCCTGAAGATTGAGGAACAGCGGCAGGCAAAAGGTTTTACCAGATTTTCCAATCAGGACGCCGACGGCATAGTAGGAACAGGCTTTGGAAAGAGCCATTGAAATGTCTATAATTTTTATATTACACAACCCGTGATTATTTTAATTTAATCAATCCGCTTTTAAGAAGTGTTGACTTTAGAGGTCTTATCTTCATTAAAAGTTTCATTAAAACAGGGAGTTGTAGAACATTTAACTCAGCATATCTTTTGCTTTTTTTACTGATTTTCCCTTTTGTAACCAAATCCCTTCCGGCTTCACGAAATGCATGAAGTATTGCAGCTTTTTTTGGAAATGATTTTTCATCCATATTTCTTAGTAAAAAGCTCGACTTTCTTACAAGTACACCAACCATCGGTGCATCCATAAATTTAGAAAAAGTTTTAAAGTAATATACTAAGCTTTTTGATGCTTCATTTTCAATGTTTCCACAACTAGTCAATAAAACGAAAGGTTTCGAGCAAATATTGGCGTTTATCTGATGAAAAAATATTCCCTTTTTAGATACAGTAACCTTGCTTATATCCCCTGTAGAGTTAAACCTATCAATAAAGTTTTTCATTAATCCCGACATATTGAAAACATGAATAGGTGTAGCGTATATAATGATATCTGACCGAGACATCCTCTCCAAAATATCTTTCATATCATCTTTATCTTCATAGACACACTTCAAGTAACTTTTTTCTGTGTGGCATAATTCGCAACCTAAACATTGGTAAATTTTATGTCTTCTAAGGACTATCGTTTCAAATTCAGATCCTGCATCAATAACGCCATTTCTAATCTGATTGATTAAAAACTGAGTAAATCCTTTTTCCCCTCTATGACTTGCATTTATTGCTAATATTTTCATGAATCTATCATTCCTTTCGACTATTTAAAAAATTTTACTAAAACAAATGATTATTAGAATTGCAGCTGATAGCATATAATAAGGAGCCTAACTAAATAATAAAAAGATATAGACAAAAATTTATCATTAATTTATTGTAATAATAAGGCGGCTAATTAATTTTGTCAATTTTTGTGGAGGGGTAGTATGGGAAACGTTAATTTCGATTTAAAAGACATACCTAAAAGCGAAGATTTGCTAAAGTTTTCTAATAAAAATATGCCTCTAAAAATAAATGCTATACAGGCATGTTTATTTTTATTTAGAACTACAGATGAAATTTCAAAGATAGTCGATAGTCAATTTCAAAAATATGGAGTGTCTGATGGCAAATTTTCTGTACTTATGACTTTATACAACAGGAATAATCATCAATTAACACCATCTGAATTAAGCAACGAATTAAATGTTACAAGAGCAACAATTAGTGGGCTTTTAAATGGTCTAGAAAAAGATAAACTTGTAGAAAGATGTAAACATCCATCTGACGGAAGAATGCTGACAATAAAGATAACTGAAAAAGGTGTAAAACTTATGGATGAGCTTTGTCCAAAACATTTCACCTTATTAAGCAAACTACTAGGATCCTTGGATTGTGAAAGCTTAAATTCTTTTATAGATAATTTAAAGCTTATACGAATTGGAATTGCAGACCGCATTTTCGAATAACGATCTGCCGGTAGAACCGTATTAGTAACGCCCTATAAGGACTCTTCATCAGCGTAGCTGCTAAGGCAGCTTGTACAAAAGACCGTCAACCGTTTATCCACGCTACTTATCTTGCGAATGGATCAACGTATTTGCACTTCGTCATACTGTCGCGTAACCGATCCGCCGCTTCTTGTTCGCGTATATACTTGGCGACGGTCTTTTCATTGAGTTCTCAATGGGGGTATTGTCAGAAACATGCGGATTTACTGATAAGTACAAATTAAGTTATTTACTTGATGCCTTCGAAATGAGAAGCGATTAAATAAAGTAGTTGTTTACCCGTGCGGCCATTCCTTTATTAAACTACAGATTTCATGACAAGTTCTTTACGGCGCTATAATTAAAGAAATAGACTGCTGCACGTTTGACAGATACCGCGCAACGGCGAAACAAGGTGAATTAGGAGGAAGAGATTAATGATCATTAGAGAGGCTGTTGAAAAGGATTGTAAGGATATAGCATCCTTAATAAACCAGCTAGGCTATCCAACAACGGTGAAACAAATGCACGAGAGATTCTGCAAATTAAACTCAGCCTATCAAACGTTTGTTGCCGATTATGAGGGTCATGTTATTGGGCTCATAGGACTTTGTAAGGGCCTGTTCTATGAAATCGATGGATCCTACATAAAAATTGTCGCCTTGGTGATCGATTCTAAATATCGTCATGAAGGGATAGGGAAAAAATTATTAATAGCAGCGGAGGAGTGGGCTCTAGCACAAGGGATAAAAAGCGTGGGCGTTAATAGCGGTAATCGGCCCGAAAGGTGTGCTGCTCATCAATTTTACAGAAATATGGGATTTATTGATAAAAGCATTGGATTTATCAAGCATCTAGATGGATGACACGGTTCATGCTTTACTGCGCAACAGCTATTCTTACTCAGAAAGGTACTTTTTTGTCCAGTAAACAAATTTATTGTTCAATAAAGGACTTTTTCTCAATGCAACATTTACAACGTTAAGCAAAGTCTAATCCTGATAAAAATTGATTCCTTTCGTGCTAAGGAAATCAATTCTTTTTAGTTGACGGCTTGTTCAAATTAAAGCTCCCATACGCGCAAATAGATATTGCGTTAGTTTGATATTAATATGTCAGGCCTCGCATATTTGCGAGGCCTGATCTCAAATGGATCCGCTGAGTTAACAATTCAGCGCTCCACGTGTTTTACGTTTAAATCATCTTATCCACGCGACCTAAGTCTCTTATCAACTGTTGAAATAGTGACCTTGCTCAAGATCTTCGATCAGCGTAGGGTGTACTGGCTGCCAGTTCAAGAGTTCTTGGGTTTGTGCGCTCGATCTTGGAATGTCAAGAGATGCCAATGCGCCGAGAAAGCCGAAGTGGGCATCTGCCTCTTCGCGGGAAATGCTGACCACCGGCAGGTTCAGGTGCTTACCGATGATTTCTGCAATGTCGCGGAATGGTATGCCCTCGTCGCCGACCCCGTCAAGCTGTGACCCTGCCGGGGCGGCTTCCACCGCCAAGCGGAACAAACGAGCTGCATCGAGGCGATGTACTGCCGGCCAGCGGTTGGACCCGTCATCCACATAGGCAGAGACGCCCTTGTCACGGGCGATGTGGATCAGCCTTGGTACGAAGCCCTTGTCGCCCTCGCCGTGCACGGACGGTGAAAGACTGACAATCGATGCCCGCACCCCGCGTTCAGCCAGCGCGAGCACAGCGTTATCTGATGCTGTTCCGTTTGCGTGAGCGGTGGTCACGAATGGCTTACCTGTGCCCCTTAGTGCTGCCCCCATCGTTTCGACTGCTCGCAGATCGGTTGCGAGAGAGCCAGCGAAGTCAGAAAAGTCATGTTTAAAAGCCAAATGAATGACACCATCGGCATCGGAGGCGCCGCTGTGAAGGCTGGCGAGGTCGTCAAGGGCGCCGTGGTGCACTTCGGCGCCAGCTTCTTTCAATTTTGCGGCCCCATTATCTGAGCGGGTAAGGCCGATAACTTGATTGCCGGCATTAATGAGTTCCTGGACCACTGCAGAACCGATATAGCCTGTTGCACCTGTTACAAAAACACGCATATTAATTTCCTCCTTAAGTTGTTGAATGATGGAGATACTTGAACAATTTGAGTATAAACTATAAAGTTAACTCTAAGGCAAGTCAAATTGAGGAGAGATCTATATGAAAATTCAAGAATTAGCTGAAAAGACAGGTTTAACACCCTACACCATTCGTTTTTATGAAAAGGAAGGCTTGTTGGACCATCGACATGTCCAGAGAGAAGAAAATAACTATCGCAACTATTCAGACGAGGCTATCGAGCGGCTGAAACTCGTAAAGAAGTTTAAGGGCGTGGGTTGCTCGCTGGCCGAATTGAAGGAAATCTTGCAGGAACATGATGAAAATACGTTTACCAATCTGCAAGTGATTGACTGGATTCGCCAAAAGATAAGTGAGATCGAACGTAAGAAGGCCGAATATGATCAGATGCTTGAAACTCTAAACTGGATGTTGGAATACAGAATGGCATTGACGAATGACCCGGAAAAGGCCCATTCTTTGTTAACGGTTCGCCATTCTAAGTAGTCGTGCATTGGATTGATTATTAAATCGTCCAATCTGAGCTTTTTATCACTTTTGGTCAAAAAGGAACTATTGAACTTTCCTACCCTTTACTTTTAAGTACAATCATTCACAATGTCACATTTGTAATTTCAAAAATTTGATTTACAGCCATATTCCTTTCTGTATACAACTTTACTGCATAATTCATGCCTGCGTGATTCTTATGATATTTCTTCAGCCGACCTTTAACTTACCCTCCTTTTTTAGTCAATTCAATCTCTTCACGTTGCCGCATACAAATAAGATCTCTTTCTAATTAGTTAACACCAACACCAGTCACACCGTAATTAAAAATTGGCTGTATGGTTCATTCTCCGATAAATCAAGTCCAGTACAGT
>NZ_NXGA01000001.1:2345391-2467470 GCF_002802965.1 Sporolactobacillus pectinivorans
TGTTTCCTCTGGTTTCAGCTGGTACGTTTCAGGATGAAAAATTTGCTCAGTGCTTCCAACAAACAATATGCCGCCGTCTTTCAAAGAGTCGCTCAGTTTGTGGTAAATAATATTTTTTCCGCCATCCGTAAAATAAATCAAAACATTTCTGCAGACAACAAGATCGAAATGACTGGGTACCGGATCGCTGAGCAGATCATGACGAATGAAGCGGATCGATTTCTTCAACGTCTGGCTTGCCGAATAGAACAATCCGTCATGCACAAAGTAGTTTTGGAGATCATCGGGTGGCAGACCTGCAACTGCGCGTTCCAGATACCTTCCTTCAGAAGCTTTTTCTAAAACGTCATTGTCAATATCGCTTGCGACAATTGAAAATCTACTATCGGGTACATATTTTCTAAGCAGCATCGCCAGAGAATACGGTTCCTCCCCGGTTGAGCAGGCCGCACTCCAGATAGAGATATTTTCCTTGTGCTCAGCAAGTTTCTGAATTTTTTTCTCCAGAATAGTCCATCGGGGTAAGTTCCGATAAAATTCAGTCACATTGATCGTCATTCTGCTGAGCACTTCCTTCAGGAGTTCATCCGACTTTCTCATTTCACTAAAGAAACTGATGAAATCCGGCATATTCTTCCTGATGCGAAACGTATTCAGGCGACGCTTCATCTGCTCTTCTTTGTACAAAGAAAGATTAATTCCTGTCAGGCGGAAAAACATGGTTTTAAATTGTTCATAGTCCTGATCGCTGCTGTTGTCCATTTTCATTCACCCGTTCATTTTTTTTGCTATTACTATTTTCGGGTGAAACCAATTATTTATTAATCCGTTCACTATCGCTAAAGAAAAGATGTATCTCTCTCTCCGCATTTTCAATTGAATCCGAGCCATGGATCACATTGCGGTTGACGAGCGTTGCAAAATCTCCTCTGATCGTGCCGGGAGTGGCACGCTCCGGATCAGTAGGACCCATCATGAGCCGCGCAAGGTTGACAATATTTTCACCCTCCCAGACCATGGCAAAAACCGGTCCGGAAGTCATGAAGGTAATCAAATCATGGTAATAAGGCATTCCTTCGTGTTCATGATAATGCTTTTTTGCCAGTTCCTCAGAAATTACCATGAACTTTCCGGCGACCATGCGGAATCCCTTCGATTCAAATCTTGAAAGGATTTGACCAATAAGCCCTCTCCTGACTGCATCCGGCTTTATCATTAAAAAAGTTTGCTGCATTGTTCCTATGCCCCCTTGTGGATTCTAGCAATTTTATATTAAAATCTCTGCCATCAATTAGAGTCTCGTCAGCAATTGATGTAGCTATTCTAAAAAACCGATAAGAAAATATGCCGATAAAGAAAACTTGCCGGTTGGAAGCCTTTAAGCAATGCCAGAGACCTAGTTGCACTTACACTTTAATCCTTGAAATTTTTATACTTTCTTAAAGTGTAAAAAAAGCTGCACCCCGGAATGATTTAATATTTTCGTGTGCCAATATATTCAGCAATCTCTTTCAGTGAATGTGTCACAGGCAGTTGTGGAAGTTCATGGAGCTTGACGATAGCTTTTTCGAGATACCGATCACTCAGGCTCTCAGCAGCCTGAATGGCCCCGGAATCCCTGATTGAATCAATAACCGACCGCCATTCCTGATCAGCGGGCTCATCAGACTCAATGATGGAAACAATCGACTGATGGAGTTCGCTGTCACGCAAGGCATAAAAAACCGGAAGCGTAATGTTGCCATTCCTGAGATCGCTTCCCGCCGGTTTCCCCAGCTGTTTCTCCGTTCCGACAAAATCAAGAATATCATCTGTTATCTGAAAACTCATTCCCAGAAAATAGCCAAAATAATAGAGCTTTTTTGCAACTGCATCTGTGCATCCTGCCGAAAAAGCGCCAAGCTGGCAACTGAGAGCCATCAAGATTGCTGTCTTACGCTTTATCCGGAGCAGATAGCAACGCAAATTCTGTTTCCAATTGTAAAGGTCTTTGATTTGATCAATTTCACCGAGGCTTAAATCACGAATGACTTTAGAGATAACCTGGTGAGCCTCGGGATGATCAAATGCGGCAATCAATTCGATGGCTCTTGCAAAAATATAATCGCCGGTGTACATTGCCACCCGGTTATCCCAGCGCGCTTTGACGGTAGGTTTGCCCCTTCTCAGGTCGGAGTCGTCAACCACATCGTCATGAACAAGAGACGCCATATGTATCAGTTCAAGCGTAACTGCAGCGTCAATGACTTCTTTTCGGTCCGGATCGCCATATTGAGCTGAAAGCAGAACGAGTAAAGGCCGAATCCTTTTCCCTCCTGCTTTAAGCAGATCCAGAGCAGCCTGATTCAGAATCGGGTGCGGTGCTTCAAGGGCCAATTCAAGTTTTTTTTCAATCATTTTCAAACTTTTTTTCTGTTCTGCATAAATCTGCGCCAGAGTCATCCATTTCACCTTTCAACCTGTTCCGGAAGAATTCACCGGCTACAGCATTTTCCCTACGGATATGATTTACCAGTCAACCGTGCCCTGTCTGATCACGCTTCGGGTTTACTTGCCCGATGAATCGCAGCGATTCCACCCATCAGCGGCATTGCCTTGACATTTTCAAATCCGGCCTTATGAAAAAGTTCCGTCAGCCTTTCCCGGTCTGGAAATTTGCTTGCTGACTCATTCAACCAGGCATATTCTTTATAGCTCCCCGCAAATACTTTTCCGAGCAGCGGCATGATACAACGAAAATAAAAAAAATAAAGTTGCCGGTAAACGGGGATTCGTGTTTGAGAGGTTTCCAGACAGACAATTTTCCCTCCCGGCTTCAAGACGCGGCACATTTCGCGAAGTACTGTTAGGTAGTCCGGGACGTTGCGCAATCCGAATCCGATCGTGGCACAATCGAAAGAGTTTGCCTCATAAGGTATTTTCATCGCATCCCCGTTTACAAAGGTTACATTGTCCAATTGAGAGGCTTCCAGCTTTGTTTTGGCAACCTTCAGCATATTATCGCTGAAATCAAGTCCGACGACATGACCTTCTGTACCGACAGCTTCCGCCAGAGACAGTGTCCAGTCGCCGGTTCCGCAGCATACATCGATCGCTTTATTTCCAAGTTTTGCGGAAACCAATGTATCCGCTTTGCGGCGCCACGATTTATGTTGATTAAAACTGATCAGCGAATTCATCGCGTCATATTTTTTATATATTGTCTGAAAAACCCGATGAACTTTTTCATGCTTTTCTTCCTGCTCATTCATATGTAGCTAACCCTCTTCCACCATGCAGCTGCAATAATGATGCATCTGATCGCTCAAATACGCCAGCAGGCCTGCAAGCTTTCCCGTGCGTTTTTCTGCTTTTTCGACGGACGATTTGAACCGCGAGGCCGAGTTCAGAATTTCCTTTTCAATATTCTCCCTGAACAGGCCGGGATCGCTTTTCAAAAGATCCTGAAGATATTGATTCAGAAAGGGCTGTAAAGTTCTCGCAGCTGCAGTCTGACGTTCCTTCATCAGCTTCTTAGCAAGAAAAAAATCACTCAAAACAGGAATCCAGTGCTTCAGCCCAAGTTTCGACGCAATCTGCGAGACAAGCGCGCTCTCGGTCGACCCCAGTGCTTCAATCGCCTGGGACCAGCCAAGTGCCCTTTTCGGATAATAGAGCCTGCATTTATCGATATTGAAGACCTGTATCGCCTGCGCCACCCATTTTACGACCTGAGTGTCCTTGTTTCTTGCAAGTGAATAGTAATAAAGTGCGCTGTAAAAATCACCGGAAAGCGCGATCAGCTGCCTTCTCTTGATCTCTTCTTTTTCTGTCAGTTTTGCGACGGTCATGCCCTCATGAGTCGAGAGACCAACTTCGGCAATCATGACACTTTTAGCATAAATACCGGCCAATTTGCGATCCACCCGCGTCTGGAAAAGGAGATAATACACGAGAAGTTTATCCCTATCTACGAATGGTTTGGGCAGTATTCGGTTTACGTAAGGGTGGTTCAGATCATCCGTTAATTGTTTATATATGATGTCAACTTCCTGCTTCACAGACATGATGATCCTCCCACGCTATAATTTCATCCATTATTTTCTGTTTTACGGTTCGTAAAGTCTTCAGAATGCATCACTAGCAATCAATCGGAAATGATCGTTCCATGCTTTGTCTGGATCGTTGCCTTTCCATGCACTTTAATTGCTGAGGTATGTTCGGTAAACTGAGCAATCATGACTTCACCCTTATCGAGCTTCTCGGTGTGAAAAAACCGTGTTTCTGCTCCCCTGGTCAGTCCGATCACATTCACACCGTCTTCTTCAGCTTTGATCACAAAATAATCTCCCAGAACTTCTTCGTTTCTGATATCCATACAAATACACCTGCTTTCCAGCAATAGATGATCAATGATTAATCAATGACAGTGCTTCAGCTCTGGCTGTTGCATCGGTCTGAAAAATGCCTCTTACAGCCGATGTAATTGTTTTGGCACCCGGCTTCTTAATGCCGCGCATTGTCATGCACATATGTTCGGCCTCAATAACAACAATAACGCCATACGGATGGAGCGTTTCAACAATGCTGTTTGCCACAGTTGTAGTCAGGCGTTCCTGAAGCTGAGGCCTCCTTGCGACAGCCTCCACAGCTCTTGCAAGTTTGCTCAAGCCTGTCACACGTCCGCCTCTTGGTATGTATCCCACGTGTGCCTTTCCGAAGAAGGGAACCAGATGGTGTTCACACATCGAGTAGAAAGGAATATCTTTAACAAGAACCAGCTCTTCGTGAGCTTCATCAAAAGTTTTCGCCAGGAAACTCTTTGGATCCTGATTCATGCCCTGAAATATCTCATCGTACATTCTGGCGACTCGCTGAGGCGTTTCTTTAAGACCCATACGATCGGGATCTTCGCCTATCGCTTCCAAAATCATTCTGACAGCCTTTTCAATCTTTTCATGATCAACACTCACAGTCCTGCCTCCAATTTCACCGTTGCCGGTGAAACAAACTGACCTATAAAAGAAAAGCAGACCGCCAAACCCCACCGGCCTGCTTTTTTCATCATCACGCCGGCAACCACTTCATAAACTTACATCCCCAAAAATTCTAGCATAGTGAAACTGGAAAAGTAAAGGATAGGCATCAAACAGTAATTATGTAGCAATGAAGAACAAGCAATAATAATTCCAGCTGTACTGCTAGTAGCAAAATGCCGGCTGCTGGTATCAAAAAAGAGCCACCACAGGGATGGCTCTCGCTTTCTTACTCCTGTCCTATGTATCGTCAGATCATTGGACGGCTTCTTTTAGTGCTTTTCCTGGTTTGAAGGCAGGAACCTTGCTTGCCTTAATTTCGATTTCTTCACCTGTCTGAGGGTTACGTCCCTTACGGGCACTCCGCTCACGAACTTCAAAGTTGCCAAATCCGATCAATTGAACTTTGCTGCCACTCTTTAGCGTATCAATAATCGTTGACAAGACAGTATCAACCGCTTTGGTAGCATCTTTTTTCGACAGTTCAGCAGATTCTGCAACTGCAGTAATCAATTCAGTCTTATTCAACACTTTCACCTCCTTAAAAAGGAATGCTTCCCTTTTGTGCTGGAAGAAACATCAACAACGCTAATAATATACGATGTGATGGAAGAATTCAACAGCTTTGATTAAAATATTACCATATTTAAGCTTTTTAAACCTTGCATTTGCAAAAAAATGTTCAAAAGCAAGAAAAGGCTTACACATCAGGTGGTTAGAGGGATTGCTGTATGATCCTCAGGCCGTAAACTCTTTCCGTTGAAAAAAGGGCCCCGTCCCCGGGGCCCCTCTCTGTATCATTCTTGCTTTAAAATGAAGCAATGGTTTACAAGATGATTGCGATCAGTCCGCCTGATCCTTCATTGATGATCCGCTCAAGGGTTTCTTTCAGCTTATATCGCGCATTTTCGGGCATCAGAGCCAGCTTTGCCGAGATGCCTTCCCTGACAATCGAATTGAGTGATCGCCCAAAAATATCCGAATTCCAGATTGACAGCGGGTCATCCTCAAAGTCTTGCATCAAATAGCGCACCAGCTCTTCACTTTGTTTTTCCGTTCCAATGATCGGGGCAAATTCCGACTCAACATCGACCTTAATCATGTGAATGGATGGAGCGACGGCTTTGAGTCGGACGCCAAAGCGGGAACCTTGGCGGATAATTTCAGGTTCATCCAGGCTCATGTCGTTTATTGACGGAGCTGCGATCCCGTAACCGGTTTGTTTCACCATTTTAAGCGCTTCGGCAACTTGATCGTATTCTCTTTTCGCATGGGCGAAATCCTGCATGAGCTGAAGCAGATGATCTTTTCCCCGGATCTCTACACCGACAATCTCCTTTAGAACCTGATCGTAGAGGTTATCCGGTGCGAACAAATCGATTTCCGCCGTCCCTTTGCCCATCTCGATTCCAGATAACTGTGCGTTTTCGATAAAGTCATATTCACCGAAGGAACCGACAACGCGGTCCACATCGCGCAGGCGTTTGATATCCTTCACCGTATCCTTCACTGCGTCCTCATAACTTTTTCGCAACCAGTGGTCTTCTCTCAGCACCATAACCCAGCTTGGAAGATTGACGTTGACTTCCAGGACAGGAAATTCAAACAATGTCTCACGCAAAATATTATTGATATCATGCTCCGTCATACTCTCAACGCTTTGCGCCAGCACTGGAATGTCATATTTCTCTGAGAGTTCTTTGCGAAGCGTTTCTGTGTCCGGGTGGTAAGGATGTGTTGAATTAATGATCAGAATGAAAGGTTTTCCTACTTCCTTCAGTTCATCGACAATCCTTTCTTCAGCTTCAATGTAATCCTCGCGTCCGATTTCGCCGATAGAGCCGTCCGTCGTGATGACAACGCCTAAAGTGGAGTGTTCCTGAATTACTTTTCGCGTTCCGATCTCAGCGGCTTCCTGAAACGGGATCGGCTCATCGTACCATGGTGTGTGAACCATACGGGGCCCGTTCTCATCCTCAAATCCTTTTGCTCCATTTACCGCATAACCGACGCAATCGACGACCCGAATATTCACTTCAAGCCCCTCTTCAACGGTTACCGTGACGGCATGATTCGGAACAAATTTGGGCTCAGTCGTCATGATCTGCTTGCCTGCAGCACTTTGCGGAAGTTCATCCTGGGCACGGACGCGATCCGCTTCATTTTCAATATTGGGAAGCACAACAAGTTCCATAAATTTTTTGATAAATGTCGATTTCCCTGTCCGAACGGCCCCGACAACTCCAAGATAAATATCCCCGCCGGTTCTCTCAGCAATATCTTTAAAGATATCCACACGCTCAAGTTTTTCCAAAGTTTGCACCCTCCCGCTCCTCCTTCTATCGATGACACCCGGTGATAATTCTATGCATATTGACTTTGTCCATTGATTATGCCAGAAAATTAACTGGGATGGGGCGTTCTACCCGTCGATTTCGGCTGGCTGCCTGTCTCGGGCGGCCTTTCCCTATAAAATATTGTCCGAATATGAAAATATGACTCTTCCAAACAGGAAAACTTTCAAAAACAGATCTGGGCAAAGGGGCTCCCTAAAAAAAAGCGGGAGAAAACGGATCCGTTTTCTCCCGGCTTGACTAAATCCTTCCACGCCATTCAGCTCTTGCAGAATGATTGACGCACGCTATACCGTATGTTATTCCAGTAAAAATTGCCGCTGACGGCAGCCCAGTGTTACTTCTTTGGGCCGAACATTTTCGACAGACTTGAGATATTGCCAGGCACATTACCTGAAGTAATAGCCTTAATCAGCGCCTCTTCTTTTTCTTTTGGCACTGCAACACCGGCCGTTTTCCCGATGCGCGCAATTAATTTTCTGACGACTTCAGGGTTGCTGAAATCGGCGTTTGAAACGGAATTGGCGATCGCAAAAATGTCCTCTTTCTTCATCTGAGTCTTCTTTTCGATGTTATCAAAAAAAGGATTATTAGAATTCAATGAGCGTCCTCCTTTTCCCATGCATTCCCTACATGGTATGCAGAAAAAAGAAACGGTGTGCTCAGCTACTGGCGCTTACCAGAGTTTTTGTCAGAAAGGCTTTCTGTCAGTGCGGCAATTTCATCTTTTTTTTCGCGCCCCATCAATTCGTCCACTGCATCCTTGGGATGTTTTCCTTCAAATAGCACTTGATAGATGGCTTCTGTGATCGGCATTTCTACATTGATTTTTTTTGAAAGGGCAAAAGCCGCTTCTGTGGTCCGTACCCCTTCGACGACCATGCCCATATGAGACAGTACATTCTCAAGTTTCCGGCCTTTCCCAAGCAAGTTTCCAGCACGCCAGTTTCTGCTGTGCACACTGGTACAGGTGACGATCAGGTCTCCCATCCCTGTAAGTCCGATAAACGTCAGCGGATGTGCGCCAAGCTTTGTGCCCAGCCTGGTAATCTCCGCAAGTCCTCGGGTAATCAGGGCAGCTTTAGCATTGTCGCCATATCCGAGCCCGTCTGAAATACCGGCGCCGAGCGCTATGATATTTTTCAGTGCGCCTCCGATTTCTACCCCGACAATGTCTTCATTCGTATAAACACGGAAATAGCGGTTAAAGAACAGATTTTGTGCCTCCTTGGCGGCTTCACTGTCCTTGGAGGCTACTGCAACGGTCGTAGGATGGCGCAGTGAAACTTCTTCAGCGTGACTCGGACCGGAAAGGACGACCACAGCCCTGCGCAGCTCTTCAGGAATCTCCTCGCAAATGACTTCAGACATGCGTTTAAAAGTAACGGGTTCTATTCCCTTAACGCCATGTATGAACAGCAGAGGGTGTTTCAGTAACCCGCGAATTCTTTTGAGCACTTCACGCATAGATTTTGCGGGAACGACAAGAAGGACAGCCTCTGAGCCATCCAGGGCTTTCGAAAGGCTGTCGGTGCCGCTCACACCACCGGGAATCGAGATACCCGGCAAGTATTTTGCGTTGGTATGCTTTTCTTGGATTTCTTCGGCCTGTTCCTTTCGATGGCTCCATAAATTAACAGAACATCCATTATCGGCAAGAACCATAGAAAGCGCTGTCCCCCAACTTCCCGCGCCTACAACTGCTATCTGTTTCACTCCTTATACCTCCTCGTACAGAAACAAGAACAAATCATCCCCATACTTTCTTATTCAGGACTGCACTTTTTTCTGACCGATTTTATTCTCGTTGCCGTGAATCAGACGCAAAATGTTGGCCCTGTGCTGAATGTAGGCGAGCAGCGAGATCACAAATGCAGCAGCCAGAACGCTCCATGAATAATTTCCAAAAATAAGGCCCAGCACCGGTGTAAACAAAAGGAAAAAAAGCGATCCAAGTGAAACAAAGCGTGTTACAGCGATGATCAGTAACGTAGCCAGTCCAGCGATCAGTGCGTAAAGTGGAAAAATCATAAAAAACACACCAATTGTTGTTGCAACGCCCTTCCCGCCTTTGAAACCAAAATATACCGGAAAATCGTGGCCAAGAATGGCAAAAAGCCCTGAAACAACTGTCGCCCATTCCGGAAGGCCGAAAGCGCGTGCCATCAGGACACAGACAATCCCTTTCATCACATCCAGGAGTAGAACGCCAATGGCAGGACCGGTCCCAAGTACACGCATGGTATTTG
The DNA here is from genome assembly GCF_002802965.1 of Sporolactobacillus pectinivorans. Classification (NCBI taxonomy): domain Bacteria; kingdom Bacillati; phylum Bacillota; class Bacilli; order Caryophanales; family Sporolactobacillaceae; genus Sporolactobacillus; species Sporolactobacillus pectinivorans. Next base: position 2,355,010 of record NZ_NXGA01000001.1, read on the forward strand.
TCGCACCGGCATTGCCGCTGCCTATCTTTCTAATATCAATTTTTTTGATTTTTTTGGTGATCAGATAACTGAAACTGATCGATCCAATCAAATAAGAGAGAATAAATGATATAACTGTTAACACGGAGCCAGCACCTCTTTATTTTTCATTTCTTTGCCGCGACATGATTTTGATCGGAGTCCCGACGAAACCAAATGTTTCTCTGATGCGGTTTTCAATATGCCGGACATAAGAAAAATGAAGCAGTTCCGGATCATTGACAAATAGTACGAAAGCTGGGGGCCGAACTGCAACCTGCGTTGCATAATAAATTTTAAGCCTTTTTCCCTTATCCGATGGTGGCGGCGTCATTGCCACTGTATCCATAATGCAGTCATTCAGCACACTGGTTTTAATTCTGAGGCTGTGGTTCTCCGCAACTTGCTGGATTACCGGAAACAGCTGCGGAACCCTTTTGCCGGTGAGTGCTGAAAGGAAGATAATCGGCGCATAACTGATAAATTGAAACTCATCACGAATTTTTTTTCTGAACTTATCCATTGTTTTTTCGTCTTTTTCAACGACGTCCCATTTGTTGACAACAATAATCATGGCACGTCCGGCATCATGCGCGTATCCGGCAATTTTTTTGTCCTGCTCAATAATCCCTACTTCACCATCAATCAGCAGCATGACTACGTCAGACTCTTCAATGGCATGCTGTGCCCGCAGCACGCTATATTTTTCCGTCTTCTCATAAACTCTGCCGCGGCGTCTTATTCCCGCCGTATCAACAATGACATAGTCCTGATCTCCATGTGAAAAAAATGTATCAATAGCATCGCGCGTCGTCCCTGCAATGTCACTAACGATAACGCGTTCTTTACCAAGAATGGTATTTACAAGTGACGATTTACCCACATTAGGACGACCGATCAGGGCAAAGCGGATAGCCCCTTCAATTTCATTTTCCATATCATGTGTCGGAAATTTACCGACAACCTGATCCAGAAGGTCACCAATGCCAAGTCCGTGGGCTCCGGATATTCCCTGTGGATCGCCGAGCCCCAAAGCATAGAATTCATACATCTGATCTCTCTGCGCGTAGTTGTCCAGCTTATTTACACCCAAGACGACCGGTTTTTTTGATCGTCGCAGAATTTGAGCTACGGCTTCATCCGCATCAGTCAAGCCCGTTTTGCCATCAACGATAAACAGGATGACATCTGATTCATCCACTGCAATTTCAGCCTGAGCGCGCATTTGCCCCAGAAGCGGTTCATCGCTAATCTCAATGCCCCCGGTATCAATTACATGAAATTCGTGATCAAGCCATTCCCCATTGCCGTACAGGCGGTCGCGTGTCACACCCGGCCTGTCCTCAACAATCGCCGCGCGTCCGCCGACAATCCGGTTAAAAATTGTTGATTTACCGACATTAGGCCTGCCGACAATCGCTACTGTTGGTTTTGACATGTCAAACCTCCCTCTTGTATCCATAAAAGAAACCTTTCCCGTTCAGGAGAGGTCCATTACTCTGCAATGAAAATCTGGCGCATTCAATTACTAAGCTTATCTTGCCAACGGCACTGCCGACTCATTCAATAATAAAAATAACGCCATATACCTACTGGAAAAACGTTTTGCATTTTTAATCTTACCAAAAAAAACAAACTTGCTCAATAAGTGCCGACACACTCTGAAACGCACAAAAAAGCGGAAAAAGAGAGAAACAGACGTTCCCTCTTTTTCCGCTTCCTGCACATGTAACATTTATTTATACTTTTTTAACTGATCACCGATCATATCACCCAGTGAAAAGCCTGACGCCGCATCGTCATCGTCAGTCAAACTGTTTTGCGAAGGAGCAGCATTCTGCCTGGCAGGTTCTGCTTCTTCAAGAGCCTTGATGCTAAGTGAGACACGCTGATCGTCAAAATTAACATCAAGAACTTTAACCTTGATAATCTGTCCTTCAGAAAGCACTTCATCCGGTGTTCCAATATGTGTATGAGAAATCTCGGATATATGAACAAGTCCCTCAACGCCGGGAATCAATTCAACGAAAGCACCAAACGGAACAAGGCGTTTTACTGTCCCGTCAATTGCATCCCCAGGATGGATCTTATCCTTTGCGGTCTCCCAAGGACCTGGCTGTGTTGCCTTAATTGAAAGGGATATGCGTTCACTTTCGGGATCAACCGAAAGCACTTTGACTTTGACCTTATCGCCTTCGGATACAACTTCAGCAGGAGTCTCCACATGATAATAAGCAAGCTGCGAGATGTGGACCAGTCCGTCAACACCACCGATGTCAACAAATGCGCCGAAATCTGTCAGACGCTGAACTGTGCCGTCAATCACATCGCCCACTTTAAGGGACACAAGAGTATCTTCCTTTTTCTTATCCGCTTCCTCATCGAGAACGGCCCGATGTGAAAGAATAACTTTCCGTTTCTCTCGATCAAGCTCAACAATTTTGACATCCAACGGTTTCCCCTTATAATCGCTGAAATCCTCCACGAAGTGCCGTTCTACCAGCGATGCGGGTATAAATCCGCGAACACCGAGGTCAACGACCAGACCGCCTTTAACAACATCGGCAATTTCGATGGAGAATGTTTTTTTCTCATTATATTTTTGTTCCAAATCATCCCATGCTTTGTCTGCATCCACTTCACGCTTGGACAAAACAAGCTCGTCGTCTTCCAGCTTCGTGACTTTCACAGTGACCTCGTCGCCTTCATGCAGCAGGTCAATCACTTTTTCTACATGCAAGCTGGACAATTCACTGATAGGGAGAATACCATCGACTTTATATCCAACATCTACTAATGCATGTTTTTCTTCAACTTTGGTAACTTTCCCGTTGACAACGTCCCCCACTTTAAGTGCATCAAACGATGCCATTTCATCTTTGAAATCTTCAACCATTCTCCGGGACCTCCTTTAGATAGACCAAACACGAAATACCCTACACATAACTTCTTACAATTAGAGCGTTTTGTCAAGCAGTTGTACTCATTGCAAACCCTGTCATCTATACTGGTCCAGCAACTGCTGAATACCGTTCATAATGGCCGCGCTCGCTTCAGACGATTTTTTTTTCTGATTTTTCAACATTTTTGAGTCAATCGGCTCCCCAAATACGATTTTCACTTTTTTTCTAAAACCATAATGGCCTATGATTGCGCAGGGAATGACCGTGGCGTCGGTTTTGAGGGCAAAGAACCCTGCTCCGGAAAGCCCCTTGCGGAGCGGGGCATTCGGATTGCGGTGGCCTTCCGGGAAAATAAGCAGCGCATGACCGGCATTCAGCAAGCCCACCGCCGTCCGGATCGCGCCTCTATCCCCTGTTCCGCGTTTGATCGGGAAAGCATGTAAATGCCTAAGTAGTCTGCCAAATAAAGGAATTTCAAAAAGTTCTTCCTTAGCTACAAAACTTAAGCTTCGTTTCATCGAAATTCCCACGAGGGGGGGATCGAAATTGGAAAGATGGTTGCAGCAGATCAGCACCCCTCCATCTTTCGGAATGTTTTCTACACCTTCAACAGACATTCGAAAGCACAGGCTGTAAAAAAACGCTACTAAAGGTTTGCCAATTGAATAGAGACTCAAATGGAACGCCTCTTTTTCACAATCTCAAGAATCCCGGCAACCACTTCTTCCACAGAGAGGGAAGTCGTATCCATCTCCACCGCATCGTCAGCTTTGACAAGCGGCGATGCGGTGCGTTCCATGTCCATCTTGTCACGCAAAGCGATTGCCTCTTTCAAAGACTTAATCGACGGATGCCTCCCTTTCAATTCTTCCTCTTTAAAGCGCCTGACTGCCCGCTCATCCACGGACGCTTTAAGGAATATTTTGACCTGTGCTTTCGGAAGAACATGAGTCCCGACGTCCCGCCCGTCCATAACGACATTGCAGCGTTCAGCAAGCACCCTTTGTCTGCGGACCATCTCCGTCCTGACTTCCTGAAATGAAGAAACCAGAGAAACTTGCGCCGTCACATCCGGGTAGCGAATACGCTCTGTGACGTCTTCTCCATCAACAAAAACACGCTGACCGCTCTCGCTTTGGCGGAGAATAATTTCCGTTTCGCATAATAATGTTTGCAGCTTAACTCCGTTATTCAGATCTGTCCCCACTGCGAGCGCCTTATATGTCAGCGAGCGGTACATGGCTCCGGTATCGATATAAACATAACCAAGTTTCTTTGAAACAATTTTGGCCACTGTGCTTTTCCCCGCTGCAGCCGGCCCGTCAATGGCAATTTGAAATAACCTCTCCATTATCAGTATTTCTCCAATCTCTCTGATCTTCCAGAACATCTCTGGTTTTCAATCCCGCTTTTCTCCTGACAGTGTTCCATTGTTCTTGCTGTTATACATGACGATGATCCATTTCCCATTCAAGAAGCTTTCTGCGGCTTTCCAGCTGCTTTTCAAAGCAAAACCTGATAATGGGCTGCCGATCTTTCTCGCTGTCAAAGAGAAATTTAATCGATGCCTTCTTCTTATGCAACAATTTATCTGTAAAGATCCTGGCAATGATTCCCTTAATTTTCAAATACTGATTACGATTTGAAGTTGAGACGAGTGATAGCCATACTTCAACTGCCGTCTCACCGTTTATTTCCGGATCTCCGGGCAGGAAGACCAGCGCTCCGCCCCCTCCAATGTCGCTGGTCAGCGAAACAAAAGGACTGAAGAGACCCTCTGGTGAGTGGACCGCCACGTCAAGACTGGCGTCCACCCTTACAAAATCTCTTCTTTGAATCTGTTCGAGACTTTCCTCACCTTCATATCTGAGCCTCATCAGAGGAACATTGCCCGGGACTCTATTAATAAATTCTGTCCTGAAGCGAAATACACGATTATTCTTGACATAGTTCGCCATCATCAACGTTCCATTGAAAAACACCGCTGTTTTTCCGGTTATTTCGTCAATCGGGTAATCAATGAGTATTTCATTTTCTCTCAGGTCCTCAATTCGGCATCGATAACGCTTCACCTCAGCATTATCCTCGTTGAGTTCCAAAATCAGCGTTTCTCCGATCTTCAATAACATGCCGCAGCCTCCACACTCGAGTTAAAAATGTCCTGCAAATGGAATTTGATCCATAAGAAGGGAGGAAGCTTGCCTCCGATCTTCCAAAAGTTATTATACATGAAAAAAGGGGAAGAAAAAAAGAAGTCTCTCCCCTAATTTCTAAGTAATTCGACTTTTTCCTGATCCCCGTTTTCGGCATTTAATAGCAGACGATAGGTGTTATCGCCCTTCGTTGCAAAGAATTCATAGCATAAAACATTTTTCAGAAGTGAATTCTGAAAAACAGCGAGATGGGTTTCCTTGACTTGCAGATCTTTATTGATTTGATGCCGTACCTGCCTCTCTGAAAGTTTCGGCTTGAGCGAGACACCATCGCTTTTATTAAACAAATAATCGGTCTGATCAAATGCGATGATTTCGCCGTTATCCAGTGCAACTTTCACTTTTACAGAATTGGGATAAAATCTTATATTTCCTTCTTTTTTTACATAGGTCAAAACGGCAACGTTATGATACTGATCCCTTTTTGTCAGTTCCAATCCAGTCAGATGCCGCATTTGCAAAAAAGCTGCTGCATGCCTAGTTGCATCAAACAGGCTTATTTTCTCTTTCGCCACAGAACGCCCGGAGATGAACCAGATCACGTGGCCGCCCTTTTTGGTTACAGCTGCGTCCAGCGGCTGGCGATGATTGGGTTCCAGAGTTATTTCATAAGTATCTGTGAATGAACCTTTTCCGGTTTCGCTTATTTTTTCTACCCGGGCATTCTTCACATTTATCCATTTCTTTAAAGCGCTTGCTGCCTCCTCTTTGCTTAGAATAGAGCCCGTCATTTTTTTAATTTTTTGTCTCTCGAGTACCATATTGCGTGGGTTTTCCGGGCTGAAGCTTTGTGTATAGTCCGTTGCTTGTCCGTCGATTCTCTTCAATCCATCGATCACCTGGTTGTCCTGATTCTGCTTTTTTCCTTTTAATGCCCACTCGACATCCATCCATCGCAAATGGTTCACCATAACTTTCCCTTGGACATCTCTCAGGCCGTCACGTATCCCCCTGGACTCCGAGTACAGCTTTTTCAGGGTTGAATACTCCGACCCGGAAAGTGGCCTGTCGCTGCTCGTTTTGACTCCTGTATTGTAGGTGAATTCCCCGACATGCGCGAGAAATTCGTTTGTCCGATTAAAAGGGAGCAGTGTTAGTGGCAGCTCATTTGCAGCTGCATGTGCGAGCGTGCTTAGCCTCCACGTCTCAACGAGCTGCGGCCGCATCGTCTTGCGTGATTGCATAGCGAGGGACATCCCCAACGACTCTTCAAGTGAATCCACATAATAAGCCAGTGCATGAAAAGACTGTTGATAATGATTCTCTGCGTGGATCGTCACCAGATTTTTCATCTTATGCTCCTGATAGCCCCAGACGGCCAGTGCGAGAATCAGCGCGGTGACCACAGATCCCAAAATGATCAAGTAACGTCTCTTCATTTTTTACCACCCCCCTATTTACAGAAAATATGCTTGCCTATTTTTTCAATCTGGGGACGGGACCAGATCCATGCAGACGTTGCGGTGTCGGGATTGAAATAATAAAGTGCCCCCTGCGATGGATCCCAGCCATTGATCGCGTCCATGACGGCCTTTTTTGCCATTTCATTCGGCGTCAGCCAGATCTGGCCGTCGGAAACAGCGGTGAACGCACCTGGCTGAAAGATTACATCGGATATGTTGTNTAAAGTGCCCCATGGATCCCAGCCATTGATCGCGTCCATGACGGCCTTTTTTGCCATTTCATTCGGCGTCAGCCAGATCTGGCCGTCGGAAACAGCGGTGAACGCACCTGGCTGAAAGATTACATCGGATATGTTGTTTGGGAAACGTGGATCCGCCACTCGGTTAATGATGACCGCTGCAACAGCAACCTGCCCAATATATGGCTCACCGCGGGATTCTCCATAAACCGCATTTGCCATCAGATTGACATCGGCTTTTGAATACCCTTGGGGCAAATTGTCAATGGTATACTTTCCCTTTGACGATGGGGACTGGCTCCCTGAACTGCCGGTCTGCTGATTCTTTTTTTTCACCTGCTGTTCAAGCGGAATACCGCCGTAATAAGTAAAAGTGTTCCCTGCCTGAAGATTCTGGTAGATATATGCCCGATCGAATCTCGATGCGCTGACCAGTTTCTGTTTTGTTGCCGACCCGGCCTGCCCGTCTGCCTTCAATCCGAATTTTTTCTGGAAATTGAGAAGCGCCCAGTACGTGCTGTAGCCAAAGAAGCCATCAATTTTGCCTTTGTAAAAGCCGCTGTACTGAAGACGCGCTTGAAGCTCAATCACATCATCTCCGGAAGCCCCCCGCATAACGGTCTGTCCGGAAAAGGCTTCTGCATTTCCAGCACCCAGGAAAAGCACGTCCAGGATCAGCAATAGTCCCAAAACATGAATAATCAGATGCTTTCTCAATCGTATTCCTCCTCAACGGCGTTACGTTGTCCATTCAGAAATTTCTGCGTTTCACTAGGCTTCTTTTCTCTCAGAAATCATGCTTATATTGCCAAGTATAGGCCGGATTATTCACAGTTTTTACCGAGCAAAAAAAAGCGGACGGAAGAAGCTGTCAGCTTTTCCCGTTCGTTTAATGATTGCTGCGTCCGGTTTTCTATTTCAACCGCGCATGTTTTAATTTTTTTTACATCCATCAAACATGAATAATCAGAATCAAGCATAAAGTGATTTCAGGTCAACAAAACAAGCGTTATGTTATAAAGAAAGCTTGGTAAAGTCAAGCCTATGGCGCAGGCTGAGCCTTAGTTGTATTTAGCTTTAATTCTTTAAATTTTTATACTTTTTTAAAGTGTAAAAAAAGCTCCGCACGGTCAAGCATGCGAAGCATTGATAAAGTATTTGTATATATCAGAGACAGCTTTATCTTTTATCAGACATTTACCGTACTCTTCCAGACGATAAACGGTCATTGTTGACGTATTTCCAAACTCTGCAAGCAATGCAATCAGTGTTTCAAGATCAGCATCGTCGCCAAGCTTTTCTTCGTCAAAATATAAATAATATTTATGATCAAGCAGATAAAGGCTGCCATTCCTTATGCCCAGATCATGAAGCGTTTTTGAAAGCGTGATGATATCCTCAAACTGATTAAACTGATAAAGTACATCCTGACTCTCATCCATAGTGACTTGCATTTGAATAAAATCGTCATCTTCAAAAGCATCTTCACTTTCTGAATCCTCTGTGGATCTGCCCCTGGATACAATGACAACCATTCCCTGGGCGGGTAGTGAAAATATCTCGACATCGATAGGACCGTTTGCCTCAAAACCGAGTTCATCGCCGGCTTCAAGCATCATATCGCGAAAAAGCTGCTCTACTCTAGGCAAGTCGTGCCACATGTCTTCTTTGGAAATACCACGTTCTTTAAGATCATCGAAAGTCAGAAATATTTTGATTCTGTCCCCGTTTAAACGTTCCAGTCGCATCGCAAACACCCTCCTTGCCACCGAGCCCTATCTCTCTGAAATCCCGAAGACCCTTTTCTCTTATTTATATGTTTCTTGCAGTTTTCGGTGTCACGCAGTCTGCCCTAACAGCAATGCGTGGATTCAGAGGGCTGCAGATTTGTATGCAAACCACTTAAGCGTAGTATACAACGCAAATACAAAAAAGTACATGCTTTTGACCACCTAAGCGGCATGCTTCAGTAAAAGTGCTGAGCATCTTCATTTTGCCCTTTTTCACAGATTCGCCATGCATTATAAAAACCAATTGTTTTTTCCGTACTAATGACAAGCTGATGCCGCATATAAACATGTTGTTGAGAATGAAAAAAGTAAAAAGGGGTGGTCACAATTGCCAACATACAGAAAATGGTTTTATCCATATATCAGCCGGTATGACCCCTGCCCGCCGCTGACACCTGTTGCTTATGAAACACCTGTACAGCTTTATCTCGGTTTTCAGCCTCCGGGCATGCAGCAGTTTTCCCCTGTCCAGGCACTCTCACGTGGCACACTGTGGGTCGGATTGTACACACCATACACAAATCCGTATTTAAAGACAAATGAGGGGACCTGATGCAGATGGCCAATAATCAGCTTCTGGACAGTTATTATGATGACCTGCAGGCTCTCCAGGCCATTGATTTTTCTCTCGTTGAATTGACGCTTTACCTGGATACGCATCCGGATGATCTGGAAGCAATCAAACAATTTAATTCTACTGCACAAAAAAGTGCCGAGTTGACGACCGCTTTTGAAAACCAGTATGGGCCGCTCAGGCAATTCGGCCACAGTTATTCTTCTCACCCATGGCAATGGAGTAAATCCCCGTGGCCATGGCAGGTTTGACTGTCCTTTGAGCATGCGACAGGAGGTAATGAGCTATGTGGTATTATGAGAAAAAGCTTCAGTACCCTGTACGGGTCAGCACATGCAATCCGAAAGTTGCAAAATACCTGATTGAGCAGTATGGAGGGGCAGACGGAGAACTGGCAGCGGCTTTGCGCTATCTTAATCAGCGCTACACCATTCCTGATCGCGTTATAGGCCTCCTTAACGACATTGGAACCGAGGAATTTGCACATCTGGAAATGATCGCCACAATGGTCTATAAGCTGACAAAAGACGCAACGCCTGATCAATTGAAAGAAGCGGGACTGGGTGCGCATTACGTCAATCACGGAAAATCTCTTTATTATGAAAATGCGTCTGGTCAGGCGTTCAATATGGGTATTCAGTCCAAAGGGGATCCGATCGCCGACTTATATGAAGATATTGCCGCAGAAGAAAAAGCGCGGTCGACTTATCAGTGGATCATTAATTTATCAGATGATCCGGATTTGAATGATTCACTTGATTTCTTACGGGAGCGCGAAATCATCCACTCCCAGCGCTTCAGAGAAGCTGTTACGCTTATTCAAGAAGAACAGGGAAAGAAAAAAGTATATTGATTACTCTTTTTTCGGCCGGCTGCCCAACCTGCAGAACGGCTTTAATTTTTTGAAAAACTTGGCTGGCACTTAAGTATAAGTAACTATTTACTGGAGAGTGAAAAGTTCTGTGTAAATAAACAAAAGGATAACCCCTAAATGGGATTTTATGGTATCCTCTCTTTACCACAAGCGAGGAGAAAAATCACCTAGGGTTATCGTGTTTCTAGTTTACCCTGTCTCAGTGTGATTGACTAGGGCCATGTTAAAATATATTGATTCCGTACTTCTGTTGTTCCGTTCCCGTTTCCATAGATTCGCTGCGTTTCAATGGTTTGTTGTGATTATCACCGGTCTGATGATTCGTTCCGACTGTCTCGGTGTCACCTCTGTGATTCGTGACTTAGCGCTTCATCCGAAGGGGTATGAATCCATGATTCATTTTTTCCGTTCCTCCGCCTGGTCTCTGGATGAGCTGCGTCACCAGTGGTTGCGTGTTGTTCTCAAGGTTGCACCGCTCAGACGGGAGGGTGAAGCGGTCATTCTTGTTGGGGACGGCGTTAAACAGGCGAAAGAAGCACGCTTCATGCCCGGTGTGAAGAAACTGTATCAGGAATCCGAGGATGTGTCCAAGTCTGCCTTCATCTTTGGGCATCTCTGGGGATCCGTTGGCCTTCTCATTGGAGACGCCGGAAAAACGTTTTGTCTGCCACTCTCTCTTCGTCTTCATGATGGTATTCAGACGATTCACCAGTGGGAAAATGACGGTGAAGCACAGGGCTCCCATGTCGTGCAGATGATTGATCAAGGATTTTCAGCCGCTCGAGTGTTGGGGCGCGCGTTGTTTTTACTCGATCGCTATTTCTTGTCCGTGCCTGCCCTCCGTCGTTTGAATCAGCGGAATCAGGAAGAGCGCACGCGATTGGATCTGGTCACCAAAGCCAAAACTTCCTGTGTGGCTTATGAACATCCCGTTCAAACTGGAGGCCGGGGACGTCCACGAAAGAAAGGAACCCGTCTCAAAGTGAACACGTTGTTTGACACGCAAGCGAATCAATTCCAGGCCACCCGCCTGTCGCTGTACGACAAAGAAGAGAGGATATCCTATCTCTGTCGGGATCTGCTTTGGGGTCAGGGACTGTATCAAGACCTGCGCTTTGTGCTCGTGGTCATGGGTGGACGACGATCCATTCTGGTCAGTACGGATCCATCCCTGGAACCGGAGACCATCATCCGACTATACGCACGTCGCTTCACCACGGAAACGACTTTTCGCGCGCTGAAACAGTCACTCGGTGCTTTTACCTATCATTTTTGGAGTCGGTCAATGCCCAAATTGAACCGTTATCGCAAATCGGATGAAGCCGAACCGTTGGATCAAGTGACCGAAGAAAACGTGCAAAAACGAATTTGTCAAACCGTCAAAGCCATCGAAGGTTTTATGATGTGCAGTTGCATCGCAATGGGCCTACTTCAAATGATTGCGTTGCGCAAGGAAAACAAACGACAAAACAAAGCTTTTCGTTTTTTACGGACACCGTCCAAGAGAGCAGCCTCAGAGGCAACGATTATGGCCTATTTACGTCAGACGATTTTTCAACGGTTTGCACAAAATCAGCATTTAACCATAACGCAAATAATTCAAGAAAAGCAGGAAACACCTGAGGTACATGACGAGTTACTGATTTCTTAGTGGTTTAAAACTTTTGACTGTCCAGCTATTTATAGAACAGGTTAATATCCTTTTCATCAAGAAGATAGTGCATAACTTCATATCTTCCGTTTCCTTCATGTTCTTTTGGCCACAGCTCCCACCCTCTGTCAATCACTTCCGCACGCAATTCATCAAAATCGTCTTCGGCGTCCTCCGCTGCACGATAGGTACGGATGTAAATAAAAAACAGCAGCAAACCGGCTGCTCCAATCAGCCAACTTGACGGTTCACTAATGATCTGAGCAATGCCGTGAAGCGTAGTCAGCCGCTGGTTTCTGACAATAAAGAAATAAAGAACAAAAATGCAGCCGGATACCATCAGAAAAATACCAGCAATAGACTGCCGTTTCTTCCAAAAAGTTTCCTTTTCTTTCCTTTTTATCAGTTCCTGAAGAATCTCAAAAGTCAGAGCCGGAAGCATCCCTTTATCTTTCATTGTATCCAGTGACACGTGCCCACCCCCTCAAATAGGGTATGCATCAGAATACGCATTTAGGACAATCCTGTTTTTTCACCGACCATCCATCGATCAGCCATTTTCTTCTGTGCCGTCACAACAGAACAATTGATGCAGCCTTTCTTTCCAGTCTAATTCCAGAGCGGCCATCTCTTCGTCCCGATCTGTTCTACGCTGAAATTTTTCAATATCGATACCGCACCGGTCACAGCAAAGATCCGGTTTCTGTTCCAGCGTTTCATCAAAGTATTTTAGGCAGGAAGCCCTCCGACAGTCCGTTTCCTGGATCCAGGAACGCATGCGATTCAGGTCTTCAAGCTGGGCTGAACGACGCTTTTCAATTTGTCTGATGCACGGCTCATAAAGCGAACGATAGGGCTGACTTGCCGGTTTTGTTCTTACACGTTCAAGAATAAATCGTGCGGCAGTCTCACTAGCCCCCGCGTGCTGCATCGACTCGATGAAACGGTCAGGTTCTTGAAACGGGTGATACAGCCCTTGGTCAAGCTGACTCAGAACAAATTTTACAAGTGATTTCGAAGGATAATTACTGTCGATCAATGCCTCAGGCAACCGGTCATCTTCCGGCGTATGGAAAAGAACAGCAAGCCCCTGGCCTCCATCTCTGGCTGCGCGTCCAATTTCCTGAAGATAAGCATTCATCGTTCCGGGATAATGGAAATGAACGACAAGTCGGATATCCGGTTTATTAATACCCATGCCAAAAGCATTCGTGCAGCAAAGGACATCCAGTTGACCATTAAGAAACTGATTCTGGATTTTCCTGCGGTCCTCAGGAGTCATTCCACCGTGATAAAAGGCGGTCCGAATGGTCAGGTTTCTTGAAAGGGCTTCAGACAATTTTTCACTCCATTCTCTCCCAGAACAATAGATAATGCCGGGCAGAGCCACTTTTCTAATCAATTCGATCATCTGTCGCATTTTATCTTCAGTGTTTCTCACTTCACGGACAATCAGCGCAATATTTGGACGATCGACGCTCATCAGAAACTGCCTTGCCGATTCCAGATGTAAATAATGAATAATATCCTTTCTAACCCGCTTGTCTGCCGTTGCTGTCAATGCGAGACAAGGAGGCGACCCCACCCTTGACCTGATCTCTGCCAGGTGCAAATAATCCGGGCGGAATTCATGCCCCCATTGTGAAATACAATGGGCTTCATCGACTACAAATAATGATACTGGGACATGCTGAAGTGCCTCTGAAACACGTGGCTGTCTCAGCATTTCAGGGGAAATAAACAAAAAACGCAAACTCTTAAGCTGGTGCAGCACACGCTGTCTTTCGCCGGGATTGAGCATGCTGTTTAGGGTCCGCACTTTGCGCTCGCCCAGACGGCGAAGCGAGTCCGCCTGATCCTCCATAAGCGACAGAAGCGGCGAGACGACCAGCACCAATCCTTTAAGGACATAGCCGGGAACCTGGTAGCACAGTGATTTACCGCCTCCCGTCGGCATCATTGCGAAAACATCCCGACGGTCCAGCAATGCTCCGACAATTTCTTTCTGGCTGTTTCTAAATGCCTTGAAACCAAAAACACGGTGAAGCGTATCTTCAGCCTTGACCATAGGATCATTTGGTTCATTCATTGCCCGGCGCCCCGTTCCCGCATAGCGTCTCTTGCCAATGCCAGCCGAATCTGAAAATAATCCGCCTGATCATTAAGTACATTTTTAATTGGCTTGAGCTGTTTGGTCTGCAGCTGGGATGCCGTCCCGATAATGAGCCGGTTCATAGAATCCGTCAGGAAAAGAGAAACATTAAATTCAGGGATCTTAAGCGTCATTTCAATAATATGATCCTCAATGGTTCCCTTGGACAGCTGCCTCTTTACAGATAGTTCTTCAATCGTCAGCCCCTCTCTAAGACAACGATATGTTTCTTCTGCTGAGTGTGAGAGCCCATTTGGTTTTTTGTCCATCAAACATTCAAGGATTGGAAACAGTGAGGGTGAGAAACAGATCTGGTGCATCAGACAACGAAAAGCGGATTTTGAATCGATCATGAACTGATACCAATCCCTATTAAAAAGCACTGACAATTGAGTCAAAGTCAGTCCGGGCATGCTGTGCCCGCTTAGCTGGGCGCTTAAGAGAGTGGCATCGCTCTGCGGCATTTTTTCAAAAAGGCAATAAAGTTCCTGATGGAGGCCGGCTGCGAGAGTTTTCCGATTGGCATGAAACTCAAAAATAAATTTGCGAACTCCTTCTGTCACACTTGTCCTGCGTGTCACCGGCAAAAAAGAACGGCTTCCATGAAGCAGTTCAGAAAGGGTTTGGACCAGGAGCTGCAGCTTGAGCCAGAATTCAGTTTCGATCGTTATATTTTCTGTATAGCTTAATGCTTTCGGGAATGAATACTTCTGAGCTAACTGCGACAATGTACACTTGCCGGAAGGCGTAAGGATATACTTTTCCTGTTCGCCTTTTAATGCAATGATCCAGCCTCTGTCACGGCATTCATTTGCAAGATTTTCAAGCTGCTCGCGCGCTACAGTTTCCAGAACATGGTAAAGCGGTTCAATATGAAAGAGCGTGCAATCCTGAATAGTCTGTACCGACTGCCTCCCTTTTAGTATGTGGATTAAGCCCGAAAGCGTCCGCTCGCCTTTGATCCGGCCAATCACCTGCAGTATCAGAAAATAACGAAATGACACATGGATACCCCCACGCTGTACAGACATTTTTTAAATCTGAAACTATTCATAATCTTACAGTCATAGAAATAATTCGCTTTCTATTTTATCTGTTTTTCCGACAAGTTTCGATAATCTTTCACACATCGGACCTTGAGAACGTTGAAAATTAAGCTGGTGTTTTTTAAAATAAAAAGTGTAAACTTTGAAAGAACGAAGAACTGTTACGAAGGGAAGCTATTGGTCAGTGGAAAAATATACGATTGTCGATAAAGAAACCTGCATATCTTGCGGTGCCTGTGCCGCTTCTGCACCCGATTTGTTTGATTATGATGACAGCGGACTCGCTTTTGCCCTTCTTGACAGCAACAAGGGCGATGCTGCGGTGCCGGATGAACTTCTTGAAGACCTTGCAGATGCTTATGAGGGCTGTCCCACAGAATCGATCAGGGTCGCGGATCATCCCTTTCACGGTTCACCGGAAAAAATAGCCGAACACTGATTCAAATGGGACAAAAAAGCTTGCCGGGCGGCAGGCTTTTTTTATTTAGCTTTCTCGCGCTTGCTGAAGATTTTCTTCGGGCAAATTGAACTGAAAGGTTGTGCCGTGGCCCTTTCTGCTATTGACGCCGATTTCTCCACCATGTGCATCAATAATGTGCTTGGCAATAGCGAGTCCAAGCCCCGTACCTGATTTTCCCCTTGCCCTCGCCTTATCCGCCTTATAGAAGCGCTCAAATACAAAGGGCAGATCCTCCTCCGCTATGCCCACTCCTGAATCCTGAACCCGCACTAAGAGTTTCCCGGATTTCAGAACAACATTGACTAAAACCCATCCTTTTTCACGAGTATGGCGAATCGCATTATCGATGAGATTTGTCATCACTTGCTCTATTCTGTCAGGGTCAAGCGAAAAGCGGGCATCTTCTCCGAAAGAAGTTTCCAGCCTAAGGCTGATTCCTGCTGTTTCTGCCAAGTTGCTGAATTTATTCACTGTGTGGCTGAAAAAAGAAAACAGCGGAATTTCCCTTCTGTTCAGCTGGAAATGGCCCGCTTCCAACTTTGCGAGATCAAGCAGTTCATTGACCAGACGGCCCAGTCGTTTTGATTCATCCAGAATTATCTTTGCCATATCTACTTTTTCCTGATTAGTTTCCGCGATCCCGTCAATGATTGCTTCACTATAGCCCTGAATCATTGATACCGGCGTACGGAGTTCATGGCTGACATTTGCAACAAATCCCCTTTTCATTTGATCAATATGGCGTTCCTCCGTCATATCCCTGAGAACGGCTACAGCTCCTCTGATCTCTTTGCGGCTATAGAGCGGCGTCATAATCACAACCCAGAACCGTCCCTGTATACCCACTTCACGGATCTGCTGTTTGCGTTCTGATGCGACGCTTTTCAACAGTTCGTTCAGCAGATCCGGAGATGTTGCACCATCATGTTCAAAGGCCCATGAGCGGTTAAAACGGTCAGCCGGCGGATTTGTGGCGATAATCGATCCTTGCCGGTCAAGCAAGAGCACGCCATCAGCCATGTTATTAAGTATTCCGCCCAGCTGCTCCTTTTCGTGATTCAGGGCAGTTATATTCAGCTTTAAATCATTTCTCATTTTGTTGAACGCAACGGCCAGATCACCGACTTCATCCCGGGTCACAACCGGAACATTAATGTCAAAATTACCGCGTGCTACCTGGAGCACCGCTGTCCGCATCCTTCTAAGCGGCGCGCCGATTCGCGTCGATAGAAAAAAAGCGAAGAAAGTTGTAAGAATAATAGCTATTCCCGCACTGATATAGATCAATTTCTTTGATTGATTCATTGCGTTTTGAGCGATTTTCAAGGTTTGAAATACATAAATAGCACCAGTCTCACCGCTTTGGGTGTGAAAGGGAAGGCCTATAATGATCATTCTTTCCTGCGAGTTGCGCCCAGTGGCAAAAGAGCCTTGCTTTTCCACTTTTTTCCCTGAGACCAGCGCTTCACGAAGTAACGGATCTGATTCGAAGAACTTGCGGTTCAAATCCGGAAATCCGTGCAGTGGCTGAGAAAGCCAATAGCGTTTGCCTGAAACCAGCGCGCTGCCTGCCGAATAAACACTGGAAATGTCTGAAACCGAGACCAGTGCCGAACGGCTTCCGTTTTCATTTTCGATCAGCTGCACAGACTTGTCCCCTATTTTTCTCAACTGGAGCTCAGATTGCTGGATATTGCTGTTTTCAAAAAACTGCAGCAGCAAAATGGTCAGGAATACGAGTGCAATCGTAACAATTGCAATGATCGTTGCCCAGAGTTTTGTAATAATGCCATGCCAGATCATGCGTCACTCTCAGCTTCTATTTTATAGCCGACGCCCCATACAGTGACAATCATGTTTGCGGCTTCTTCTGATATACGATTCAATTTTTCACGCAACCGCTTAACATGTGTGTCAACCGTCCGAAGATCGCCGAAAAATTCATAATTCCATACATCTTTCAACAGCTGCTCCCGTGAAAACACCTTATCGGGATTTTGTGCAAGATAATAGAGTAACTCATATTCTTTAGGTGTCAGGTTGACTTCCTGATTCTCGACTTTGACACGGTGCGCATCGTGATCAATCATCAAGTGCGGGAAGACGATCACATTCTTGGCTGTTGTTTCCGTCTCCAGAAACTTGGTCTTTGAAGAACGACGAAGCAGCGCTTTCACCCTCAGAACAACTTCACGAGGACTGAAAGGTTTGACTATGTAATCATCCGTCCCCACTTCAAAGCCCTGGACACGGTTTGCCTCTTCTCCTTTTGCCGTCAGCATGATCACTGGTGTCGCTTTGAACTCACGCAATTTCTCGCAGACTTCAATTCCGTCCATTCCCGGAAGCATCAGGTCAAGAAGAATTAATTCATAATCTTTGTCAAGCGCTTTCTGGAGCGCGGTCTCACCATCGCCGGCCTCATCAATCTGATAACTTTCCCGTTCGAGGTACATCTTCAACAGCTTGCGAATCCTTTCTTCATCATCAACAACCAAAATCGCCGCTTTCTTCTCATCCATCCAATGATCCTCCCGTCAGCCCTATCTGCTTTCTCTCTTTTATCACTTTTTTCGAAGACTTACGTACGCAACCGGTCTGACCCAAATTGATATGATAATGTGTCAATCCTATGTCTTATTTTATACAATTTCTTTAAAAAAAACAGCTTTACTCACTTTTATCCCGGCTCCATTTATTTTTCCTGAACCAATCTGTGCATGAATAAACAGTATCACACAATTATGACTGATCGCGATTAGCCAGATGGTATAAAGTCCGAACTTCATGCGGTTTGAGAACTCGGCTGTCGCCGGGATGAAGCCCTTCCAGGCTGAGGAAGCCATAACGTTCGCGCTTTAACTTTCTGACGTGCAGATGAAGTGCTGAGAACATACGCCGAACCTGTCTGTTCCGGCCCTCATGAATCGTCAGCTGGACAGAAGCGATTCCTTTGCCGCTGTCGTTTGAAATAAGGCGGACTTTTGCTTCCGCTGTCATGCCATCCTCAAGCTTTATGCCTGAGGCAAGCTGCCTTAACTGCTCACTGGTCGGAATTGGATTGACCCTTGCTATGTATGTTTTATCAATTTTAAAACGGGGATGCATCAGGCGGTTGGCCAATTCTCCGTCATTCGTCATAAGAATCGCTCCGGATGTATCATAATCCAGCCGTCCGACCGGAAAAATCCGCTGAGGTACCTGTTTGAAAAAATCAACAACCGTTGTCCGGCTTCTATCATCTATTACCGATGAAATGACCCCCACAGGTTTATACAGCAAAAAATAAACAGGACATTCTTTACCAACCGGAATGCCATTAACAGAAATCTCGTCCCGCTCCGATACTTTTGTTCCAAGCTCAGTTACCGTCCGCCCGTTCACTTGAACTTGACCAGCCGTAATCAGCAGTTCGGCCTTTCTTCTTGAAGCAATGCCCGCCTGAGCAATCACTTTCTGTAATCTTTCCATCCTTTCACCTCAACGTAATCATAACGCGGTCATTCGCTTTTCTCAAGTTTCAATTTTTGTTCACTATTTTTGGAGATGTTTCCAGTTTGCCTTGCCTGCCCCTTATCTTGTTATGGCCACATTAAGTACCAAATATGAGCGTAACAATCCAAATCGAACAAACCACGCCAACGGCATCTGCCAGCAATCCGACCTTCAGCGCGTCGCCGATGCGGTGAATACCAACCGCTCCGAAATAAACAGTAACAACATAAAATGTTGTATCCGTGCTTCCCTGCATGACCGAGGCCAGCCGGCCGATGAATGAGTCCGGGCCGTAGACCTTGATCAGTTCAGACATCAGGCCGAGCGCCCCTGTCCCCGAGATGGGCCTCATCAGTGCAAGAGGAACGACTTCCGGCGGCATACCGATCACCGAAAGAAAAGGCTTGATCGCATGGATCAGCGCATCCATCGCTCCTGACGCGCGGAAAACGCCAATGGCCGTCAGCATACCGACAAGAAAAGGCATGATCGATACAGCAAGAGAAAAACCCTCCTTGCCTCCTTCAACGAAGATTTCATAGGTTGCCGTCTTCTTATAGGTTCCATAAAGAAGGACGGCAGAAATCAAGACAGGAATCAGCCAGATGGAAAGCGTTGTCACAAAGGCCATATTACTTCTTCTCCTTTCGCTTGCGCCGATGATAAAAATAGCGGTCAATAATCAGAGCTGACAATGTCGTGCACAGCGTTGCAATTAGTGTCGGTCCGACAATATCCGCTGGAGAGGATGAATGGTACTGCATTCTGATGGCAAGCACTGTTGCCGGAACAAGAGTCAGGCCGGAAGTATTCAGGGCAAGCAATGTAATCATGGATCTGCTGGGCCTGTTTACATTTCCGTTGAGTTTCTTCAACTCTTCCATTGCTTTGATGCCCATCGGAGTTGCGGCATTACCGAGACCGAATAAGTTGGCAATAATATTGGATAAAATATAGCCCATTGCCGGGTGATCGACAGGCACTTCCGGAAATATTCGGCGAACCACCGGTTTAAAGATAATAGAAAGTTTTTCAAGCAAGCCGGACTTTTCGGCAATTTTCATCAATCCAAGCCAGAAGATGAGGATGCTGGCTAGCCCGATGCAGAGTGCGACAGCATCGGAAGCTGATTTAAAAATGGCATCATTAACCTGATCCATTGTTCCATTGAAGGACGCATATATGATTCCGAAAAGAAAGAGGGCAACCCAGATTAAATTAATCATGATAATGGCTGCTCCCTTCCTGAAATAAATGCTTCAAGCAGGCTGAAGAAAATCTTCCAGAACGCTCTTTTTTCCTTACCCGCTGATTTGTAATAGACCGGAAGCGAATAAATCTGCCGCTGATCAAGCATGACCAGAAGACGGCCTGCCGGTGATGGTGGGGTCCAACTCTTATCCCCGGCCGGCGGTTTGATCAGGATCAGCTTTTTGGTTATGTCTTGCTGTTCATCTTTTGATAATGGGAGATAAATATCCCTTTGCACGTAAAGATGATTCTGATAAAATGGGTCGGTATTCGCCGCCAATTTTCCGCTTCTGACAACTAGAATAGGTTTATATGTCGAAAAACCCCATTCAAAAAGATTCTTGTGATCCAGCCAATCGTCCCCATCATTCAATGTGACCGCAATCAGCGACATATTCCCCTGACTGGCTGTTGAAATAAGTGTGCGCCCTGCCTTCTTGGTAAAACCTGTTTTACCTCCTGTCGCATACTGGTATAGACTGAGCATTTTATTTTTATTTTTCCAGACTCTGACACCTTCTTTATTTGTAGCTGCCGCACGGTATGATCGTGTACCTGCAATTTTGCGGAAATACTGATTTTCCATAGCATATCTGGTCAGTACAGCCATATCGCTGGCTGTTGAATAATGATCAGAATTCTCCAGCCCGTTCGGGTTTGTAAAATGTGTGTCCTGCATACCCAATTCCTGTGCCTTCTCATTCATCATAAACGCAAACCCCTGTTCACTACCGGCTACGGCCTCGGCAATCGCCAGAGAAGCATCGTTACCAGAACGCAGCATAAGTCCATATACTAAGTCTTTCAAATGCAAGCGTTCACCTGCCTTGAGATATAAGGACGAGCCTTCAGTCTTGATGGCCCGATCGCTGACGGTCACCATTTGATTCATTTTTCCTGATTCGATGGCCAGGATCGCAGTCATAACCTTTGTGATACTCGCAATCGGAAGTTTTTCATGACTGTTTTTTTCAAAAAGCTCCCGTCCCGAAGACTGGTCGATCAATACAGCTGACTGCGCAGAAACCGAGGGTCCTTCCCCCCAAGCCTGTCCGGGAAATAACGAAAGCCCTAAAGTAAGGCAAATAAATGCGATTAGTGAATTTTTTAATGCACTCTTCATGGGATATCCCCCTGTCCTGTCAATAATACAAGCATATGCTGGGACAAGGGGTTTATGAGCAAGCTTCATGCCGCACACCGCAATAATATGTTGGGCGACGAGTTATTAATAAAAAAAACTGCCCGATCCAAAGTGGCCGGGCAGGCGTTCTCAAGTTAACTTTTAAGAGCAGGAAGCATGGGAGAGCTATGAAGCTATCAACAGAGCAACTATCTTTTCATAAATTTTTTACAGTTTCCTTGTATTTGTCATAGAAGAGATCATAGGCATCCAACTGCTGGTTTGGCTGCTTCGCTACATCAAGCAGCGGAGGCATTTCATCAAGCGAATGGAGCCCGAAATAATCGAGAAAAGCAGAAGTGATGCCATACAGAATAGCTCGTCCTGTCCCTTCAGCCCGGCCAACCTCTTTAATCAGCCCTTTAACGGTCAGGGTCTGAAGCGCCCGCTCAGACTTAACTCCTCTTATTTCTTCAATGGTCAGCCTTGAAATGGGCTGTTTATACGCAATAATTGCTACAGTCTCCAGAGAAGCCTGCGAGAGCGGTGCCGATTTCGGAATCGCTGCAAACTTTTCGGCATATGCCGCCATAAAAGGTTTTGTTGTGAGCCGATACCCATTCGGAAGGTCAGCGATCATCAGCCCTCTGGACGAATTTTCCTCAAATTCTTTTTTCATTTTCTCAACTATATTGGTTATTTCCTGTAGCGAGCAATCAGGAAGCACTTTGCTGATCTGATCCAGCAGAAGCCCCTCTTCTCCGGTCAGATAGAGAAGCCCCTCAATAATTGAATGCATTTTCTCCGGTGTCAAGTACAGCGGCCTCCTTCCCCAGACTAATAAGAATATCCGCAAAGTTTGCGTCCTGCCTGCAGAAAACTGCATCTTTTTTCATTAATTCCAGCAGTGCAAGAAAAGTGACGATAATATGCAGACGATCTCTCCTTGTAAAAAGCGAATCAAAGTTAAGCGGGTGTCCCGCCCGTTTTAAGTCCCTGATAACGCTGCTCATTTGCTGGCCAATCGGGAGAACCTGACGATCAATTTTAGTATCAAGCGGTTTTTCAAGTTTTTTGCGGATCAGCATTCTTTGAAACGCACGCATCATATCATGGACAGTTGCCCGTTCAGACTTGGGAATGGCCGTCAGATCTTCACTCTCAAACTGGCTCAGATCTTCGGGCTGCTTCGAAAAAAGCAACAGCCTTTCCGACTCATTTGAGCGTAAGGACTGGGCAGCCTCCTTATATTGGCGGTACTCCAACAGCTGCTGCATCAGTACCTGACGGGTTTCCTCAGGATCTTCATACGCTTCTTCCGGAACTTCGTCATAGACCTCGGGTTTCGGAAGCAGCATCCTGCTTTTCATCGCGATCAGTGTTGCGGCCATAACGAGGTATTCACTCGCAACATTCAGCTCCAGTTTCTGCATATGGTGGATAAAATCAAGATATTGATCGGTAATTTCCGCGACCGGAATATCATAAATATCAATCTCAAGTGTTTTGATCAAATGCAGAAGCAAATCAAGAGGACCTTCGAAGGCATCAATTTTCACTTTATATTCCAAAAGCCATCCTCCTGAAATTCATACAATATGCCACTATCATAGCATAGAACACACATTCCGCGAAACTGTTTATGACAATAAACGCTATCAAAAAAAAGATCAAAAAAAAGAAACCGATTATTTACCGGTTTCCTTTATATTCGGTTCCTGAAAGCATTTATCAAAGTAAGCTTTTATCGCCGATGAAGGTTCAATAACCACATCGTTCCCCAGTATCTCCTTCAGGGCAACAATCATTTTTTTACCGATGCCTTCTGTACGATAGGATGGATTGACACTGATGTGTTCAATCACTGCATTCTCCTGATCCTCCATATGAACGCCGGCAACGCCAACAATATCCTCTCCGTCTTTCCACAGAAACAATTGCCAGCCCTCTTCATCCTCGTACTTTCTAATGGTTTGAAGCAGGGTTTTGATCTCTTTCTCTTTCGGGATATAAGATAAAAGCCCCATTGCTATTTTTTCATAATTTTTCTTGTAACGAATCAGCATTTTTGACCCCTCATTACCATGATATAACCAAATAAGAATGAATCACAGCTATGAAAAGCTTTCACGCTCTATATTATAACCAATCTTAAAGAAATGTGCACTTTAATACGTTGAAAACGTGTGCCACATTTAAATTTCACGATCGTTCAATGGGCAGAATACGTCTTTAGCGGAAGATCATTACTAATGAGATCATCATACGTTTCCCTGCGGACAACTAGATCCGCTTCACCATTTTCTACAAATACAACAGCAGGGTTTGGCAAACGGTTATAGTGGCTCGCCATGGAATAGCCATACGCTCCGGTACATAGAACCGCCAGAATGTCACCGCTCCGGCAAGATTCAGGAAGGCGCGACTCCTTAATCAACACGTCGCCGTTTTCACAACATTTTCCGGCGATCGTAACTGATTGATCAGCAACGTCCTTCGCCCTGTTAGCACAGATCGCTGCATAGTGTGCCTGGTAAAGTGCCGGCCGGATGTTATCGGCCATTCCCCCGTCAACTGCGACGTATTTCCGAATTCCCGGAATATTTTTTGAGGCTCCAACGGTATAAAGGGTCGTACCGGACTCACCGATGATCGACCTGCCGGGTTCAATCCAGATTGCAGGAATGCTAAGGGAACGCGCCCGGCTCTCCTCGCACACCGCAGCAACGATACTGTCAATATATTTGCTGAGCGGCAATGGGAGATCTTCTTCAGTATACTTGATGCCGAAGCCTCCTCCAACATTCAGAACGCGCATTGTAAAACCATATGCGTCTTTCCATTTCTCCGCATAGCTGAAAATGATCCTGATCGCGCGGACAAATCCTTCCGTTTCAAAAATTTGTGACCCAATATGGCAGTGCACGCCTTTAAGTATTAAATGCGGCGCTTTCAAAGCCAGGAGAACAGCACGATCTGCCATACCGTTATCCAGATTAAAACCGAATTTGGTATCATCATGCCCTGTCATAATAAACTCGTGCGTATGCGCCTCAACCCCCGGAGTGACTCTCAGAAGAATTTCCATCTTCTGATCCCTTGAAGCACACAGCTCTTCAAGCCGTTCTAATTCATAAAAATTATCTACGATGTCAATGCCGATTTTTGCATCAAGAGCGAGCACTAATTCATCGTCAGATTTATTGTTCCCATGAAAATGTATATTTTCCGCAGGGAAGCCAGCCTTAAGCGCAGTATACAATTCCCCTCCCGATACGACATCGAGAGAGAGTCCGAATTCGTTGACAAGCTGAATCATAGCAATTGTTGAAAACGCCTTGCTTGCGTACGCAACCTGCCACTCCAGCTCCTTATAAGCAGCAAAAGCCGTTTTAAACTGTCTGATCCGTTCCCTGATCAGCGCTGTGTCATACACATAAAGTGGGGTGCCGAACTCATGAGCAAGTTCAACGGCATCCACCCCCCCAATGACAAGGTGGCCTTCAGAGCTGACCGTCTGTGTTCCATGCAATAATAATCTCCCCTTCCCGATCCGTTCCCTCTCCGCCTTCTTATGAAAGTGCATAAAAAAATAAAATAGCAACTTGATTTCGTAATAAGACACAAAGAAGCCTGCACACAAAGTATACAGGCCGGAACGTACACCCAAAGCCCGAAAAGTGCTCCACCGCAAACCATGCAGTGACAGTCCGCAGCCTATTTAACTGCGACCCAGCGCGTCGCCTCCGGAAAAGGCGGGCACTTCGGCAAGTTGACCTTTCAGAAACGATCATGGCTTTTCCAGGCTCCCGTTCCTTACTCCTTCTCCTTGCTCCTCTTATCTGCTTGAAGGATAAAATTTAACTGTAGTTTAGCATGATTCATTTCTAAAGGCAAGTGTCATTTGGATTTACTTTTTGCCGGCTGGCGAGACTTATCCAGAGGGCGGACGATGCTTGGCCTGAGCACTGATGTCGGCAGTGCCCTTCGTATCAGTATATTGTAGAGCCCTATCGGATTGAAGGGAATAAATGGCCACAGATAAGGGGTGTTCAAATTCATGACATGGGATAAATAAATGATCAGTAAGGTAGTGGTCAGCATAAAGCCCGGGACATGAAAAAACCCGACTGCAAGAATCAGAACGATTCTCACAACTTTATTGGCTAGCTGCAAGTCATAGCTTGGCGTTGCAAATCCCCCAATCGCCGCAACAGACGTATAAAGAATAACCTCAGGAATAAATATGCCGGCTTCAATGGCTATCTGCCCGATCAGGACAGCGGCAATCAGGCCTAGCGCTGTCGAAAGCGATGTCGGTGTATGAATGGCTGCCATCCGCAATGCTTCAATTCCGACTTCGGCAATCAGTATCTGAACAAGCAGGGGTATATGATAATGGCTGCTATTCGGTCCAATAAAACTGAGCTGCGGCGGAAGCAGATGTTCCTGAACGAGCAAAAGCCAAAGCGGGACAAGGAAAACAGATCCAAGTACCGCAATAAAGCGCATCCATCTCTGCAAAGCTCCGGCCACTGTAATTTGGCGGTACTCTTCTGCGTGCTGGAGATGATGAAACAGCGTTGTCGGCAAAATCATCACGCTTGGTGAGGTGTCGGTGATCAGCACTACATGCCCTTCTATGATGTGTGCAGCGGCAACATCCGGGCGGCCGGTATAGCGGACCAGTGGAAAAGGGTTCCAAGCCTGTTTAAGAATGAATTCTTCAAGCGCATTATCTGCCATGGGGATACCGTCGACACAGATGGCCCGAAGCTCTTTTCTCAATGTCTCAAGCAGACCGGGATTCGCCACATCTTTCAAGTAGCAGAGACAAATGTCAGTTTTCGACCGTACCCCGATCTGCATCATTTCACAACGAAAATGGGGGTCACGGATCCGGCGGCGGATCAGTCCGGAATCTTCAATAATATTTTCTGTGAAACCGTCCTTTGAACCACGGACCACCTTTTCAACATCCGGCTCCGCGGGCTGCCTGCCGGGATAATGCCGCAAGTCAATATCGAAACCGGTCGTTTCACCATCAATCAGCAGCACAATCCGACCTGTGAGCATCTTGTCCACTGTATCATCGATCGTTGTGATTTCTTCAACCTGATAATGAACGAGATGCTGCTTGATTTCCTGGAAAACATTTTCCGCTTGCTCATTTTCATTGGAAAGACGCATGAACTCGCGCATCATCATAACGACAATGGTCGAATCTACGAGGCTGTTTGTATAATAAATCCTGCAGTCACGTCCCAGAATCATTATTTCACGCTCTCCGACATCGAAGTTTTTCGGACCAATGTCCAGAATTCCCTTCATTTTCCGCGCATTTTCCTCTATGCTGCGATCAAGCGGTTTTTTATCAGTTTGTTTCGGCATGATGATCCTCCCATTTTTCACGTTAGCCTCTTGGCCTGAAAAAGAGTGCAACCAGAAAACCAAACAGAATCGCCGAAGTGATGCCTGCGGATGTCAGCTTGAAAATGCCAATGGCAATGCCGAGATAGCCATGTTCATGCCCTTCTGCCATCGCCCCGTGAAGGATGGAGTGGCCAAAACTAGTGATCGGTACAGTAGCACCGGCGCCGGCAAAGTCAATCAGGCGGTCGTACAATCCAAAAACGTCAAATACCGCTCCCAGCACAACAAAAGACGCAACGACATGGGCGGGCGTCAGCTTGAAAACATCCATCAGCAGCTGTCCAACCACACAGATTCCTCCGCCCACGAGAAATGCATACAGGTAGATCATCTCCGTTCCTCCTTTGCCGACTCTAGGACAACGCCGTGAGCAATACAGGGTATCGTGTCCTTCTGTTTCGGCGTTGCACTGTTCAGTAAAGCTCCGGTAGCTACAACGAATACTCTTCTTAGTGAACCTTCTGCAAGCCTTTTAAAGAGATAGCCATATGTAACGACCGCCGAACAGGCGCAGCCGCTGCCCCCTGCATTGACCGGCTGCTCCGGGCTGTATATCATTAGGCCGCAATCCTGATGTTCTTTGCTGATATCAAGACCTTTCTCAAACAGCAACTGCTTAAGGATTGGAGAACCCACACTTGAAAGATCGCCAGTAACGATCAGGTCATAATCCTCCGGTTTGCGCCCGGTATCCTGAAAATGTGTCCAGATCGTATCGGCAGCAGCCGGAGCCATTGCCGACCCCATATTGTTTGCATCGCCAATACCCCAGTCGATCACCCGGCCAATCGTCGCTTCCTTCACCCTGACTTTTCCCGGTTCCTTTGTCACAATCGTCGCACCGGCACCCGTTACGGTAAATGTCTGAGTCTGGTTCATCGGTCCGCCATACTCGGTGGGATAGCGAAACTGCCGCTCCGCTGTTGCATTATGGCTGCTGACTGCACACAATACATTGTCCGCAAAGCCACTGTCCACCAGCTGTGCTCCAGCAGCCAGCGTTTCCATCGATGTCGAACAGGCACCGAACATGCCTAGAAAAGGGATACGGTTTTCTCTGGCAATAAAATTTGAGGTCACGGTCTGATCCATCAAGTCACCCGCCAGAAATAAATCCATGTCACCTTCTTTTTTTCCGGCTTTGGCCAGGCAAAAAGAAATGGCTCGTCTCATGAGCGCGCGCTCTGCTTCAACCCAGTTTTTCTCGCCACAGTCTAATGTGCTGTATTCTTTATCAAAGTTTCCCGACAGCGGTCCGCGGGATTCCAGCGGACCGACCGCTGTTCCCGTCGAGGCNATCAAAGCGACAGCGGTCCGCGGGATTCCAGCGGACCGACCGCTGTTCCCGTCGAGGCCAGATAAATCGGGCGATCAAACCGCCAGGTCTGTTTTCTTAATTTACTCAAAAAACACGCCTCCTGTCAGAATACCTGCTCGATGAAGAGCCGGACAACGCCAAGCACAGCTGCAGAGACAACGCCAAACACGATGACTTCCCCGGCCAGCGAGAACATGTTGGTGGCAATGCCCAGAACAACGCCTTCGCTTTTATGCTCCAGAGCAGCACTTGTAATCGAATTAGCAAACCCTGTGACTGGCACGATGGATCCGGCACCGGCGAAACGGGCGATTTTATCATAAACGCCAAATCCCGTCATCAAGGCTGAAAGGAGAATAAGCGTTGCCACTGTCGGATTGCCGGCTGACTGTTTGGTAAAATGGAAAAACGAGATATAAAAAGCCTGAATAAACTGGCCGGCCAGGCAAATCAGCCCGCCCGCAAGAAAGGCACGGACACAATTTGATATGTAGGGAACTTTGGGCTGAAAAGGTTTAATATTTTTACTGTAGTTTTTCGGATCATTAAGCATGTGATCTGCCTCCTCATTAATCTGCTGAAGGATAGTATCTGCCATTCCGCAAAAAAATATGAATCAGTAAAACTAAGGTGGACTGGATTCTAGTCAGCTTTAGACCGTTTTCCTTATTTTTAACAGCAAAAAAAAGAGACTGCCGGAGAGACAGTCCCAGTATAACCTGAGTTTTCCAAGGAATAACTTATTCAGCCATCTGGCTTTTGATTTCTTCAAGGATCTTCTTTTCCAGCCGCGAGACCTGAACTTGGGAAATACCCAGCCGGGCGGCAACTTCAGTTTGTGTCTGATCTTTGAAATACCGCAGATAAACGATCAGTTTTTCGCGGTCATCGAGTTGCTCCACAGCTTCGCGAATCACCATTTTATCAAACCAGTTTCCGCTTTCTCCATCAGAGATCTGATCGAGGATGGTGATCGGATCACCATCATTCTCAAAAACCGTTTCATGGATTGAGGAGGGCGCCCGGATAGCTTCCTGCGAAAGAACAATTTCTTCAGGTGAGAGTTCAAGAGCATCTGCCAGTTCATGGATTGTCGGATTCCTGCCAAGTTTTTTCGACAGTTCATCCCTCTTCTTCCTGACCTTGATTCCCGTTTCCTTCAATGAACGGCTGACTTTCACTGCACCGTCGTCACGGATAAACCGTTGAATCTCGCCGATGATCATCGGAACAGCATAAGTCGAAAACTTCACATCAAACTTCAGATCAAATTTATCAACAGATTTGAGCAGTCCGATACAGCCAATCTGGAACAAATCGTCCGGTTCATACCCCCGGTTGACGAAACGCTGGACGACAGACCATACAAGCCTCATGTTCTTCTGTACCAGGCGGTCCCGCGCATCGTGATCACCGGACTGGCTGCGCTTTATCAGCTGTTTTACCTCTTTGTCATCAAGCAACTGCTCTCTTGCTCCAATTTTATGATCAAGCTCCATATGCATGTCTCCCTACTTGCATGCCGCTCTGTTATGGCTGACTTCCTTTGTCATAAAGACGGTCGTCCCTTTGCCGACCTCCGTTTCAATGGTTACATGATCCATGAAATTTTCCATAATTGTAAAACCCATACCGGATCTTTCCAGTTCAGGTTTTGTCGTAAATAGCGGCTGTTTTGCCTGTTCAACATCTTTGATCCCGATGCCATCATCATGTATGCTCAGGCTGACTGTACCATCTTCCAATTTCACACTGATTTCCACTTTGCCTTTCCCGCTGTTCTCATAACCATGGATGATGCAGTTGGTGACCGCCTCAGATACAACCGTTTTAATCTCGGTCAGCTCGTCCAACGTTGGATCCAGCTGGGCAGCGAAGGCAGCCACGGCCACGCGTGCAAAAGATTCATTTTCACCAAGAGCAGAAAATGACAGTGACATTTCGTTCGTCAATCAAGCCACCCCCAGTGTGTGAAGCGCATATTTTTCATCCGTCTCAAGCCGTATAATTTTGAACATTCCGCTGAGTTCAAATAGTCTGCGCACTGCCGGGGAAATGGAGCAGACAACCATTTCCCCTCCAAGACCCGAGATTTTTTTATAGCGCCCAAGAATAACACCGAGGCCTGAACTATCCATGAATGTCAGATTTCCGAGATTCAGCAAAATATGCTGGACCATCTCTTCATCCATCAAAGCATTGACTCTTGCCCGCAGATCATCTGCCGTGTGATGGTCCAGCTCGCCTTCAAGCCTGATGCAGAGTACTCCGTTTTTAACTTCCAGATCCGTTTTCAAACTCATTCCTGATCTCTCCTCCCCTTAAAGGGACATCTGTCTTTGCAAATCTACGAAACTTCACTCATACAACCTTTGGCTATTCACCAAAATCAACGGCTTCGTCTTTCAAATTTCTCCGCCGCTCTTTCAGTCTCCTGCATGCCGCCAAAACTAGTGCTGATTCGGCAAAATAAATGAAATGAACATCCTTCATGTATAGAGAAACAACATTATTTTGTTAGAATCGTTCCTGACACCCTCTTGAACAGCTGCCACCAGGATGCCCGTTTAACAGTTTCCTTAACGATCAGTGGTGTTTCCGAAATCAACTGGCCTTTTTGGGTAATTTTATAATAACCGACAACGGTACCAGCTTTAATCGGTGCCTGAAGTGTGCCATTTAGTTCCGCTTTTTTCTCGAGGCCTTGTGCATGATCACCTTTTTTCAAGAGCAGGACAGCCGGTTTTTCAGTGACAACCGGAACCTTGCCATGATCACCTTTATTGACATTAGCAATCGCTACCGTTTTGTTTTTATCCAGTAATTTCTTTGTCGTATAGGTTGCAAAAGCTTGGTCCATTAACCCTGCAACTTCTTTATTGCGCTCCTTAGGTGTCTCGGCGCCCATCACGACAGCAATCACACGCATACCGTTTCGCTTTGCTGTTGCAGTCAGGCAATATTTTGCCTCATTCGTAAATCCCGTCTTCATGCCATCCGCTCCGGGATAGGTCTTAATTAATTTGTTTGTATTAACCAGCCAGAATTTCTGATCCGTATTCTCACGGAGGTAATCTTCATACTTTGAAGTATAGCCGAACACTTTCTCATAGCCTGCAAGAGCACGTGCCATAATCGCCATATCATGGGCCGTTGTGTAATGATTTTTTACTGGAAGGCCGGTCGGGTTCTCAAAATGTGTATGTGTGAGGCCGAGCTGCTTCGCCTCCTGATTCATTTGTCCGACAAATGCTTTTTCCGATCCGGCGATGAACTCTGCCATCGCCACGGATGCATCATTTCCGGAGGCGATAGCGATGGCTTTCAGCATCTCGTTGACAGTCATTGTTTCACCTGGTTCCAGAAACACCTGTGATCCGCCCATCGATGCTGCATGCTCGCTGACACTGACCTTGTCGTTCAACGAAATCTGATGGCTACTCAGTGCTTTGAATATCAGCAATAGTGTCATAACTTTGGTCATGCTGGCCGGCGGCAGTTCCTTATCCGCATTTCTTTGGTAGAGGATATCCCCTGTCTCCTGTTCGATGACAATCGCCGACCTGGCGCTGCTCTTATTGTCATCGTTTGCTTTGTTCGTTTCAGCAGAAGCAATGCCGGCTGGGCCCATTATTGCGAACAGGAGAACCGTACATATAAACCATGTATAAAATGCCTTCATGAATCTACCTCCTTACGATTATCCTTACCATTCTTTCCATTATCGGTGCT
This sequence comes from Sporolactobacillus pectinivorans, assembly GCF_002802965.1. NCBI lineage: Bacteria > Bacillati > Bacillota > Bacilli > Caryophanales > Sporolactobacillaceae > Sporolactobacillus > Sporolactobacillus pectinivorans. The sequence continues at coordinate 2,386,685 of NZ_NXGA01000001.1, forward strand.
TTTATACCGGGAAATACGAGAAAGAAAACGAGACAAAATGCATTTTTTCTCCCCTAGTTCCTAGAGAAAATACGGCACGTTCAAATGATCCTTGACAGTCTGCAAACCTCTTTCTATAATCTAAATAATTTGATGAGCGGATTCTGCCGGCGCGAAGTGGATCAACATGAATGAATTAAATACAAGAAATTCATCCCCGCTCGTTCTTAAGGCAGTTGAATGGTTAAAAGATGGGCCGATTACTACCTATACGACAAAATACAAATCATGGAAAGTTCTCTGATACGGAAATTCATAATAACACAATAAAAAGAGATGAAAATCCAATGGACGCTGTAGTTTTCGACTTAGACGGGACATTGTTAAACTCAGACAAGAAAGTCAGTGAAAGAAATTTACGGGCCATCAGAGCGATTAATATAAGGCGAATTCCAATCATTATAGCGACTGCGCGCCCCCCCAGATCTGTAAAGCAAATTCTCCCAGAAGAAATTCAGTCATCAGCAATCATGGTTTATTATAATGGCGCAATGATTGTCAGTAAGTCATTAAAAATTCACGATCATTTCCCCATCGACTCAAAGATCAGTGCGGCTATCATTGAGTATTTGATGAAAACAGAGCCTGAGCATGCTTTGTCTGTTGAAGTGGAAGATCGCTGGTACAGTTATCAGAATCTGGATTATAGAGCCGAGATGAATATAGCGAACAATCCTGAACAAATCGATTTAGAAACACTAAAAAAAATCAGCCCGACAAAAATTCTGGCGTCACACTTGAACTCACCTTTGTCATTCGGCAACAAATTCGCAGGTCAGGTCAATATCATCAATACGGATTCAAACCAATTGACACAAATCATGAAGCTTAATATTTCCAAGGAGCATGCCCTTTCACTTCTGTCCAGGAAACTTCGTCTATCCCTCGATAAAGTTGTTGCCTTCGGCGATGATTTTAACGATATGGGATTATTTAAACGGTGCGGTTATCCTGTCGCAATGGGGAATGCCATACACGAATTAAAATGTCTTGCAGCGGAAGTTACTGATTCCAACGATCACGATGGAGTGGCTAAAACACTTGAAAAATTAATGGGCAAAAATCCCAGCATTAATTCTCGATCATAACTAGTAATAAACTGTTGAAATCGAAAAGGCCGGAATGAGCGTCCCTCTCATCCGGCCTTTTAAATTTTCTAGAAATAAAAATTATATGTTTTTCACAATGCCCTTTACTAAACGGGTAAAGTTTTCCTTGACACGGTCCGCAGTCTCCATGACCTCTGTGTGGGACAGCGGCTGATCCAGAATTCCACTGGCCATATTCGTAATACAGGAAATGCCGAGAACTTGTAACCTGCCATGGCGGGCGGCAATGACTTCCGGAACAGTCGACATACCTACCGCGTCGGCTCCCATGACCCGCATCATACGGATTTCTGCCGGTGTTTCATACTGCGGGCCGGGCGTTGCCAGATACACGCCCTCTCTGATCTTGACACTAAGTTGATCTGCTTCTTTTTTTGCCAGATCAATCAAAGACGGATCGTAGGAAGCAGACATATCCGGAAAGCGGGGTCCGATCAGGTCATCATTCGGACCGATCAGCGGGCTGCCGCCCAGCATGTTGATGTGATCATGAATCAGCATCAGATCTCCTGGTGAGTAGTTCAGATTAATCCCGCCTGCTGCATTTGTCACAATCAACGTCCGAATGCCGAGTCCCTTCATCACTTCAACAGGAAACGCTACTTGTTTTAAAGAATAACCTTCATAATGGTGGTAGCGCCCCTGCATCGCGATGACTGATTTGCCCTCAAGCCCGCCGATCACGAATTGACCTTTGTGTCCCTTGACCGTTGGCTCAGGGAAGTAAGGTAATGATTGATATGGAACGCGGTCGGCAGAAGTAATTTCCTCCGCCAGATCACCCAGTCCCGATCCGAGAATCAGCCCGATCTCAGGAATCTGCTTCGTTTTCCTGCCTATTGCTTCTAAAACTTCTTCAATGTGACTCATTTCCATCTCTCCACTCGCTGATCATTATCCAAGCTCTTACATCGTCGCCCGCGGATGAAAACGGGAATAAATATCTCTTAACGGACGCTTCGCCCTGCCGGGGAACCTGCGGGCGGCCAGTGTTTTTTCCCTGCCCATCAATTCCTCCACTGATTCCAGATCAGCGCCTCTTTCAAGAAGATGGGCGGCCAGCGTCTGCCTGAGTGTCTCGGGTGAAAGTGGGGTCCTAATGCCGCCAAGTGTTGCATTTTGCTTTAAAATCTTCCAGACACCCTGCCTAGTCAGCCGCTTTTTCTGCCTGTTAAAAAAGAGGGGCTGTTCTCCGCTGTCGATCTGCTGTTTGTTTCTTACTGCCGTTATGTAGATTGCTAATGCCTTCTGTGAGGGCACGCCTATTGGGATAATTCTTTCCTTCCCGCGGGTACCTTTACAGCTGACAAAACCAAGATTCAGATTCAAATCATGGATATCCAGCCGAATCAGTTCAGATACCCGCATGCCTGTCGCATATAGAAGTTCAAGCATCGCCCTGTCGCGTTTTCCGGTATCCGATTTCTGATCCGCAGCATTAAGGAGCGTCTTCACTTCCTCAATCGTCAAAACTTTAGGAGGCTGTATCTTTATTTTAGGCACTTCCATCGTGATGGTCGGATCAGTATCGGCAAAATGATTGCGGCACAAAAAATGATGAAAATTACGGATGGATGCTGCTTTTCTGGCAATCGTGGCAGAAGAATTTCCGATATCTTTCAACCAATAAAGATAATTGGCAGCCACAATTTCTGTCACTTTCGCCCAGACTGTAAAACCTGCTTTTTCATCCAGAAAGTAGGCATATTGTTTCAGATCGCTCCGATAAGCGTCCAGCGTATTCGCCGAAAGCCTGTGTTCATTGCTTAATTCCGTCAGAAAATCATCGATTTGCTCCTGCATGACTCTCATTCTCCATCTCTTAAAAATTCCAGCACTCTCTGAGAAATTGAATCAAAACCCGTTCCCATATCTCCCGTATGAACATTCCCATAATATCGGGTCACTTTGATAGCGCCGTTCCCGGGATTTTCATACCGATGAACGTGGACTAAATGCTGATCAATCCAATTCATCCCCAGATAGAAAACCGCCGTCAAAAAAATAAAGACCAAAAACATTTTTGAGATATTCGCAGCTTTCCTCAAAGATTCCTTCATAATATGATCGCCCCAGTCTGCGCGGCCCGTATATTCTGCCTAATCATAGAATATGCATGGACCTGGGACAATCATGCGGATTGAATAAATCACGGCCACAAAATATTCAGCTGAAAACTGCCTTCCTGACGTTTGACTGAAACACACTAAATTTTAAAAATCTCAATGAGCGCCATGTGAAAAGTTTCTTAATTGTTACTATTCCATTGTAGCTTTTCTGCTTCAAGTAGAAAAGTAAAAAAGCAGCCTCAATCAGGCCGCTTCTTGAAAACAATACTCTGTGTATTATACTTTTTCAACTTCAGGTTCTGCATTCGGATTCTGCCCTGAGAGACTTTCCTCTTTGTGCTTTTCAAGGCAACGATGGCAGATACCATGAAAAGTCAGCCGATGATCCTTGACTTTGAAGTGCCACCTTCGTTCGACAACCTTTTCAACTTCACCCAGGAGATCTTCCTGAATCTCATCGACCGCTCCACATTCGATGCAGACAAGGTGATGATGAAAGTGATTGGCACCTTCACGGCGAAGATCGTATCGCGAAACCCCATCGCCAAAGTTGATTTTATCCACGACTTTCAGTTCAGTCAATAATTCCAATGTTCTGTACACCGTTGCCAGACCAATCTCAGGCGCCTTTTCCTTAACCAGAAGATATACATCTTCCGCACTCAGATGATCCTGTTCGTTCTCAAGCAGCACTCTGACTGTTGCTTCCCGCTGAGGTGTCAGTTTGTATTTTTGCGCATGCAGCTGTTTCTTGATTCGATTGATTCTGCCTTCCATACAAACCACCCCCCAAAACAAACTTATCCGAAACATGATCATATACATTATTCAACAATCAGCCAAGGAATTGACTGACAAAACTTCATTTAGCCATAGGAAAAATTCATTGATTATAAAAAAATTATAATCCCTGCCACAGTATGTGTCAATGATAAATAAAATGATTATAAAATTATAATAAATTTATTTTGAGAATGAAGAATAAGCCTATCCTGTTAAGTCTTAATCAAATTTCATTATCAATTAAATACAACTGCCATCTGTATCGATGATTAGAAATCAGGACATAAACAGGCGGATCAATGCAGGAGAAATGTATGCTTCATAACTGCTGGCAGCAGCAACAATACAGCCGGCAAAAAATAATAAAATCGCATAGCCTGTAATCTGTGGAAGCAAAGGTTCTCTGCGCGTTTTTATTAATAGCTGTCTGATAATTTTAAGCGAACAGACAACTGCAATCACTGAAATAAACAGGTCGCAGGGTATCAGAAGCAGATTTTGCGGGAAAACACTGACTAGCGCAGTCAGAAAACCATTTAGCCCCATCTGGCTGACAAGAAAACCAACAGTGAATCCAAGCACCATTCCCTTAACAAAAATCAGTATAAAAATAATCGGAAGTCCAATAACGGACAGGCCAAGTATCCAGATAAGGACAACATATTGCAGATCATTGAAGAAACTCTCTCGAAACAAAAGATAGGGATCAGCAATTTGCCCGTGGGAAAGTTCACCAAAAAATTGTTGCAGATAGTGAAAAAGATCATTTCTTGTCTCATAAGGCAGACTGTTGACAACAACCGCCCCAAAAATAATCCCCATTAAAAATAGTGCAATGACAAAAGTATAAAGTGATCTGCAATCTTTCAGATGGTCTGTTAAAATTTTGGTGAATCTATTTCTGGACATAAGCAAATCCCCCTGCCGCTTTCGGATAAAATCTATTATCCAGTCTATGAAAGACTTCGGAAAGCTATAACAGGGGGATGGCAATTATGAAAGATTTGAATAAACTTTTTATTTTTGTAAAGCGCGAAGTTGCATATATTGAACAGCGTATACAGTCTTAGCATCGGCAATTTGATGGTCCTCGACCATGCGTGCAGCTTCTTCCAGCGTAACGGCATAAACTTCCAAAAACTCGTCTTCGTCCAAATGCTGTCTACCCGGAATCAAAGAATCGGTAAAATAAACATGCATCAATTCATCTGAAAAACCCGGAGACGAATAAAATGTAGACACTTTTTTCATTTTTTTGCACTGGTGACCCGTCTCTTCCTCCAGTTCACGCCGGGCCGCAATATCAGGATCTTCATCCGGTTCCAGTTTTCCGGCTGGAATTTCATAAATAATCTTACTCATCGGATATCGGAACTGCCTGACCAGAAGAAGTTTGCCCTCTTCGTCCGCAGCAATAATCGCAACGGCTCCCGGATGCTTCACCACTTCCCGGGTTGCGCTGCGGCCGTCGGGAAGGATGACCTTATCCAAAAAAAGATGCACTATTTTTCCATTGAATATTTCTTTAGATTCTATTTGTTTTTCCGTCAATCCATCCATAAGTCAGATGCGCCTCACTTTTTATACTGTTCCACTTCTACAATATCCGGATTCTTTTTTTAAGGCAAACATTAATTATTTTTCTTTACCGCTTTTTCCGTGACTGATCCATGCATTTGATTTATAATTTTGTTTAGTGCTGCCTAAAAAAATATAAAATCAATCAGCAAGAGGGTTGCATCATGCCTGGAATAAATCAAGAAATAGATAAAAAAAGTTATCCGCCGATATTGGAGCCACTGATCATTTCAAAGCCCTTCCGCGCTCTATGGATTGGCAACTCTCTCTCTGTTTTCGGTTCCTCAATCTCAGGCGTCATCATACCGCTTTTAGTGTATTCATTAAGCCACTCAACCGTCGCAATGGGGTTGATTATGACTGTTTACATGCTGCCGAATGTTATTATTTTGCCTTTTGCAGGCATTTTTGTCGATAGATTCAATCGGGCCAAGATGATGAGATCTGCCGACATGATTCGCTGCCTGCTTGCCTTCACAGTGATGGTATTAGGACTTCGCGGACTGCTCACGATCCAAATGCTGACCGTGATTATGGCATTTCTCGGGCTTATGGATGGCCTTTTTCAGCCCGCTTTTTCGGCTTTACGTGCCACTGTATTTACACCCGAGATCAGGAATTCAGCCAATGCTTTGAATCAGCTCAGCGTACAGGGCATGCGTTTGTTCGGGCCGGCAATGGGCGGCCTGATTGTCGGTTTTCTTTCTGCACCCGTTGGATTTGGTGTAGACTCCGTAACCTTTCTTATTTCCTTTGTTTGCCTGCTTTTTCTGACCAAAGAAGGTCAGATTGTAAACAACGGGGGACCCGCGGAAAAAATCTCTTTTTTTCGTGAGTGTTTTGCAGGCATTCAGGTCATTATGAAAAAAACCTGGCTTTGGGTCACCATACTCGCTTTCAGTTTTCTCAACATATGCACGGCCGGGGTTATCGTGATCCTCGTTCCCTGGCTGATTAACGTCCACGAACATTTTCCAGCCTACGTTTACGGACTGGTCATGTCAGGGGAAGCGGTCGGCGCCGCTCTGGCTGCCTTTATTTTTGGCATGCGAAAGGTCTGGCATTTTCGCGGATTCATCGCATACGGTGGCATCTGCATTGTCGGCCTGTCACTTTTCTTCATGCCTGTGATTCATTCAATCCCGCTGATTATCGCCCTAATGACCGCCGAAGGTATGGGAATGATGGCTTTCGGTCTCGTCTGGGAAACAAGCTTGCAAGAGCTTGTCGCCCCTGAGGCCTTTGGCAGGGTTGCCAGTCTTGATATGCTCGGATCCTTCGCCCTGCTGCCGGCAGGCTATCTCTTTACCGGCTGGTTCGCTAAAATCATCGGAGGCACTCTGGCCATGATGATCATGGGAACATTTGTTGTCATTTCAACAATGCTGATTTTATGTATCCCCGGCATACGAAATTTCGATTGATTGCCACTCTCAATGACGTTTTAAATCATTTTGGAAATCGGTTCATAGCAAAAACAGCTGGTCTCATGATCATTAACTATCCCGACAGCCTGCATAAAAGCGTAGCAAATTGTTTCGCCGACGAATTTAAAGCCGCGCTTTTTTAAGTCTTTGCTCATAGTTTTAGATTCGTCAGTAAACGCGGGAATTTTATCGTGTGAGCTGTAATGGTGCATCATCGGCTGGCCGCCTGTAAAGGACCAGATATAGTCACTGAACGGCTTCTCCTTCTCGACTTCAAGATACGCTCTGGCATTCACCACAATGGCTTGAATTTTACGACGATTGCGAATGATACCGGCATTATTCATTAACTGCTCCTGCTGTTCCTCGGAAAAAAGAGCTATTTTTTCCGGATTGAATCCGGCAAAAGCTTTCCGGTAATTTTCTCGCCGTTTCAAAATGGTAATCCAGCTCAAACCCGCCTGCATCCCTTCGAGGCAGAGCATCTCAAAGAGGGTCTTGGAATCACGCTGAGGCCTTCCCCACTCTGTGTCATGATAAGCAAGATAGACCGGATCTGTTGTATTCCAGTTGCATCTTCTCAAATTGATGTTTTCGTTAGATTTATCCATTGGGCCACCTTCTAATTTCAATCCAGTTTTTCTAACACTTTACTACTGACAAAGCTGTTTAACTTTGCGGTTGTGATGCTGTAGATACATACTTTGAAAAAAGTACATCCATTTTCATCACACTACATGTGACAAGGAAACAACAGTTTGTTAATTCTTATAATTTTGTTTTCGACAACTCTGCTTATCTAACACGATCAATGATCTGATCAGCAGCCTGAGAAGCCGTCATGTTGCTGACGTCAATCTTTGTTGTATTCATTTTCTGATACAGATTCAACCTTGCAGCGCTGGCTTCCACTTGATCGATGGTTCTGATCCCCTTCTTCACATCATTCATGATATGTGATCTAAGAGCATCTTCGGAGCAAATGAGAGAAATTTTATAAAGATCGTATTCTTTTTTCAGTCGGGACAATATTTGTTCAAAAATGCACTCCTGGTGAATTACCCAGCAAAAAATAATATAGTGAAAGCCCGAATTATTTAAGTAGGCATTTAACAGGTGTGTAATGTTATCAATGACCATTTTCTTATTCTCTTCCGTAATGATCCACGGATTCATCTTCCAGCACCAATCTCCATCTAAAAAAACACTCGGTTTTAATTTATCAGACACGATTTCAGATACAGTGGTTTTCCCCACTCCCATCGTGCCGTTAATGATAATCAATTTTTTCATTGGACTTTCCATGTTATTTTTTTGTTCCATATTTTTGTTATTTCACCTTCCTACTTGACAGAGACCTTTCACGCATTGAGCTGTTCTTTTACTTTTAATGCACAAAGTCCAACTGTTTCTTTATCTTCTGGCCAAGCGAAAAGATTTTACGTATTTTCCGCCATAAAGCCATTCAATTTTTTTTTACTTTTTACATACCTATGTCGTTCCCATATGCATCAGCCAACAATTTCTGTTTTAAAAATCGCCTTCATCTGATTCAGAAAAATCTCATGGTGGCCGGTAAAGGTTGCCATTCCCCGGTTATGGGCGATCGTTCTATAGCCCCGAGAATAGGCTCCGTAGGCTGTCAGAAAATCACAGATGTCTGTACAGACACCGGTCAGATGTACGGTGTCAATATGACGAGCTTTCAAAATCTGATCGAGATTGGTACCAATGAAGGCGTCATACTCCGGCTTCGGCACAAAGATTACGTTTGCTTCCTCATTGTACGCTTCGTACCATTCACCCAGTTTTCCATAGAGCTGCGCTCCCCAGCTGCCCTTCACATTATGCGGTGGCCAAAGCTGAAAATGCGGGTCATTTTTTTCATGAGCATCCATACAGAAAATCACAAGATCTCCATTCCGATGAAATTGTTCCGCAAGATCAGTGATATATGGAACAATTCCCTGAGCCGGCTTTCCTGCAGTCAAACCGCCTTTGTCGTCCACAAAGTCATTGCTCATGTCAATAACCAGAAGTGCTTCTTTCGCCATGCTCTTACACCCCTTCATTTATTTTCTGACCTTACTTTAGCAGTTTTCTCTACCAATAAGAAGTGATTTACAATAAAGAGTTATTTAATTTTGCCGTTAAAATGATTGCACTCCTGTAGAAATTTGATAGAATAAAGCCATTAGAATGATTTGAAAGAGGGAAGTCTCATCATGAAATCAATAGAATCTGTTGAAGAATTTCAGAAGCTGATCAACGGTCCAAAAACAGTCATCGTTAAATTCGAAACAACTTGGTGTCCGGACTGTAAACGGCTGAATATGTATGTTGATGATATCGTCAAGGACTTTAATTTCGAATGGTTCTCAGCCGATCGCGACAAATTCCCTGACCTCGGAAAAGACTATCAGGTGCTGGGAATCCCCAGCCTCCTGGCATTTAAGAACGGCGAGAAGACAGCACACTTGCGCGCGGATGACAAATCGCCGGAAGAAATCCGTGACTACCTGAAAACAGTAGAAGTATAAAAATTAATGGAACGTTCATCGAAAAGAATCAAAGGGCCGTTCAGCAAATGCTGGGCAGCCCTTTTAATTATTTTTTATATGATGCGCACAATCAGAGTGACAGTCTGCATAATTAATTCCTTCAATCTGAATGGTTGAATGTTCCAGATTGTAGTTTCCGAGAATCCGTTCCACGTTTCGCAGCACTTCATCTCGATCCGCTCCTTCGGTAACCTTCAGATGGCAGCTTAGAGAGAGGAAGCCTGAAGTGATCGTCCATACATGAAGATCATGCAGACTGGCCACCCCATCAATACCGCTGACTGCAAGACGGATTTCATCAAGATTAAGATTATCCGGTTTACTTTCCATCAGAATATTGACGGATTCTCTGGCAACCTGCCAGCCGCTTTTTAAAATGATCAGCGAGACAATGATACTCGCAATCGGATCGGCCAGCTGCCAGCCCGTCAAAGCAATAACTACTGCCGCAGCAATTGCTCCCACAGACCCGAGCAGATCACCAATCACGTGAATAAAAGCACTGTGCACGTTAAGGTTTTCCTTTGCTTCACCCTTCATTAGGATTCCGGCAACGGCCAGGTTGACAAACAACCCAATGACGGCAATGATCAGCATCTCGGTACTTGCCACCTCAACAGGCCGTGAAAAACGAAGAACAGCTTCAACAACGATCCACGAGGATATTGCCAAAAGCAGAACACCATTAAACAGCGCGGACAGGATTTCAAATCTGCGATAGCCAAACGTCTTCTTATTATTTGCGGCGACTTTTGCTCCAACCAGAAGTGCTGTAAAGCTCAGGCCAAGCGAAATTGAGTCACTGAGCATATGGCCTGCATCGGAGAGCAACGCAAGGCTGTGGCTGAAAAGACCCCCGATGAATTCCACAACCATAAAACCCGTGATCATGAGAAAACTGACAAGAAGTGCATTCCGATTTGCTGAATGACCATGCGCATGATCATCTTTTTTTAAAGATTTTATACTCTTTGAAAAATCTGTTGATTCCACGTTTCAATCACCCGAATTCTAGCCTTTACCAATCTGACCCGGTTCAATCACGAGTTCACGGCACTAACATATGAACATCTACTCATATGTTCAATATGTATCTTTTAAGGACAAATGTCAAGGAAAAATTAGTCTGCCAGATATCCTCAGGCTTTGCTATAATTTATTCATATTCCATGCAGAAAGGAAGTTGCGGCATGCTTTTCTCCGGTATCAGCCATTGCGCCATCATTTGCTCTGATTACAGGAAGTCCAGGCATTTCTATGTGGACCTGCTTGGATTGGCTGTTATACGTGAAACTTACAGGGAGGAACGAAAATCATTCAAGCTTGATCTTAAAGTTGGCAGCTCATCTGGGCAAATCGAGCTATTTTCATTTCCTGATTCCCCGAAAAGATTATCATATCCCGAAGCATGCGGCCTCAGGCACCTCGCTTTTAATGTGGCCGATATTGAATTTGTGAGGGATTCATTGAATCGGAAAGGAATCTTGACAGAACCGATAAGAACAGATACGTTGACCGGAAAAAAATTCACTTTTTTCAGAGATCCGGATGATCTACCCATTGAATTGTATGAAGCATAGCTAAAAATCGTACCTCAACTATCTGGTTTATCTCAGTCCATGATAAAATATAAAAATAATCATTTATATTGGGAGGCTCACAATGAGTGTACATATTGAAGCAAGACCGGGAGAAATTGCCGATAGCATTTTGCTGCCGGGTGACCCGCTGAGAGCAAAGTATATTGCAGAGACCTATCTTGAACATCCGGTCCAGTATAATCAGGTACGCGGCATGTTGGGCTATACAGGATTGTTCCGCGGACAGCGAATTTCTGTACAGGGAACTGGGATGGGTATTCCTTCAATTTCTATTTACGTTAATGAATTAATACGCGACTATGGTGTGAAAAATCTTATCCGCGTCGGCACCTGCGGAGGAATCCAGAAAGACATTCATGTCCGCGATGTCATACTGGCGATGTCTGCGGCAACGGATTCAGCGGTCAACCATTCCGTATTCCCGACTATGGATTTTGCTCCGACAGCAGATTTTAATTTATTGAAAAAGGCTTATGATCTTGGAACGAAACTGGGCGTTTCTTTGCAGGCAGGGAGCGTTCTATCGGCTGATGTTTTCTACAGGGACAACATGGATATCTTGAAGAAACTGGCCGGCTATGGCGTTCTAGCCGTAGAAATGGAGACGAGCGCCCTTTACACGCTTGCCGCAAAGTACGGTGCTCATGCCTTGACGATTCTCACAGTCAGCGATCATGTGTTTACCGGCGACGATACAACGGCTCAGGAGCGCCAGACAACTTTCAATGATATGATCAAGATTGCATTGCAAACAGCTGTAAATTAATTGAATATTTTTTTGTTAATGTGCAGGGAGGACCGGCAATCAGCGCCGGCCCTCCTTATTGTCAGTCTTTAATTTTTGAAAAATAGTCTTGAAGGATCAGCTGAGAACTTTTTAAAAGATGTTCAGGTAAATCGGCCGGGTCACGGAATTCAAATTTTATAGATTCGGAGGGATCCACGATTAACATTCCTCTGAATGTCCGTGTATAATAAGCGATCGTAACTGCACAATACTGATCGCCATTCTGGGCAATAGAATATCCACGTGATCCCGTCGATCCTGTATAAACGCCAAGCAACCGGAGTTGGTCAATCTCCAGGCCGCTTTCTTCCCGAACTTCACGTTTTGCTGTTTCTTCCGTTGTTTCACCTAATTCCATTAATCCACCGGGAATGCCCCAGAAGTTTTCAGGAAACCGGCGTTCCTGCAGCAGTATCCTGCCCCTGTCATCAGAAATGACTGCAGCTGCTCCAACGAGTATCAGCGGCCTGTGTCCGACCAGCTTTCGAATGTCCTCAATGTATCCCATTTCCCCCACCTCGCAGAAGCAAGTATATCACAGAATTCATGGGGATATCACAATCAGCGCGGGAAAAAGCGCCTTTCAAGCGGTCGCTCTGCGCGGACTTCTGCTTCGCGCCTGCAAAGCCTTCAAGGCATTAGCTGCCAGCAATCCAATCAGCAGAAAAGTTACCTTGCTCAAGTATAAATACGCAGCGCCGCTGATTAGTGCCACCAGTATGCCGAACACAATTTGTTCGTGATCCTTGGCCGGTGAAGTTGGGGGATCGGTCAGCATGAAAAAGGCAAGAAACAAAGCCGCGTTGATATAGGGCATACGAAGCGCGTAGCCGGCATCCGTAACACCGACCAGACCCGCAATCATGAAGAAAAAGATGTACGTGGCAAGAAAAGCGAAAACAAGTGGAAATTTGTTGATTCGGTTTACAACATAAAATCCGCCGGCAATCAGGATAACGACTGTCCAGGCGGGTAGCATCGACAAACCGCTCCACCAGCTTTCTCCAGTTGAAAAAAGGGTTGAACTGGCAAGCAGCCCAATCGCCGCAGGATTAAAAACCGGTTTCCTTTTATCTTTGAAGAGATGCTTGAAAGCAAGGGCAACCAGCGTCACAAACATAACCAAATACCATGGCACAGCCGGCCCGAGTATTCCCCCGATAATCAATCCTGTAACAAGTGCTCCATCAGAAAAATATTTTGGACGATAGGTCACATACGCAACGACAAAGTCCGTGAACACACCCGTCGCAATGGCGAGCAAAATATTCTTTAGTCCTCCAGAACTTTGAGGGTATGCCAGGCCGATCAGGGAGAGCATCAGTATGATCGAAAAAACAATACCCTTCGGTGATTTAATAAATTTACTGAAACTGAAGCTGTGCTTCTTACTTTTTGATGACTTTTGTCTTATTGCAGTCCTTGTTTCAGGGTGATAGGTTCGTGCGCTTTTCACGTTCGTATCTAATCGTGCCATGAACATTTCTCCTTAAAATTATTTGTTGAAACGTGTGTCATTGACCGGGTAAACATCAGGCAATCCAAATCCATTTCCTCCATTTTTTTAATCCCGGATTCGGGGCCCATTACAAAGGAAGCCGTTGAGAATGTATCTGCAAGCATCGCAAACGGAGCAATAACCGTGCAGCTTACAAGAGAATCAGGCGATTTACCATTAAATGGATCCAGAAGATGGTTCTCATTGGGTAATACTGGACTTGGTCGTTCATAATCACCGGAAGTACAAATTGCCGCATCAGTCAGCTGAACCGTCCCAACCAGTTCATTGCGGCGCATGGGGTGCCTGATTCCAATCGTCCAGTCCTTACCATTTTCATCATGACCGGAGGCATAAAGGTCTCCTCCCGCATTGATCAAAAAATCTGAATAGCCGATTGTACGAATCTCTTCGGCCGCCAGATCAATTGCCAGACCCTTTGCTACCCCGCCAAGGTCAATGATCATCGGTTTTTTTAGCAAAATCGAGTGATTCCGATCATCAAGAATAATATCCCGATAACCGGCGTGATCGTCTTCAATAAAATCGGATGAAACAATATGCCCTGACAAGTAATTTTTATTGAAGCCCCTTCGCTCAAGTTTTCTGCCGATTGAAGGATCGAATGCACCACCGGTTTCACGAGCGGTTTCAACAGCAAATTTAACAGCAGAGTATAAAATGGGAGAGACAGCAACTGATCTCCCTGTTTGGCTTGAAAGCTTCATCAGCTCAGTTTCAGGATCGAATCTGGAACAGATGCGCTCTACTTTATAAAATAAAGCGACCCCGCGATCAATTGAGTCATCTGTCTTACTTTGGTTTTCGCCGGAAATAATTTTTATTGTTACAAAGGTATCCATACAGATAAAACGTTTATAACTGCTCATAACTCTTTTGAAGATACCTCCCGGTCACAGCGGACCTTCACGAATTCAGGCCTTTGCCTGACTCAATGCCTGAGTGACAGCCGTGATAAAATTATCGGTGCTTTCAGTTGCTCCCGACACGTTATCAACATTTGCATTTTGCCTGGAAACCACTTCAGATGGCAGCGGATCAATTAAGCTTTGTGGATACGAAGTCGTGCAATCTGTAATTTGTACATTAGCTATTTTCCCCTGCTTGATTGTTACACTGACGGATACTGAACCGATTCTGTTCATGCCCTGACCGGAAAAAGTACCGTCTTTATATCCGGATTTGCTCTGAGGTGCTGTGCTGTTTTGTGCCGTGCTTTGCGTGCCTGACGCTTTATTATTTGTACTGCCCTGGCTTGAGCCATTTGACTGCTGTTGATTTGACTGAACGGCGGTTTGAATAGCTGGTGAAACTGCCACTGCCTTTGGTTCAGTCACAACATATCCTGCAGAATAGGCAAGTCCGATTGTTGCCGTGCAAAGGGCAATCCACTTCGGGCTAAGCTTTGCCATAAAACAGACCTCCTGTTAATTTGACTTCCAACTCTACATGAAACAGTTTATCGATTGAATCTGAAAATTTGCTGAAAAAAAGTTCCCTCATATTGAGAAAACTTTTTTAATCAAAACATTTGTCTAGCGTCCGAAAGAATTACTTCCTGCGAAGCTGAATCAGCTGATAGACGCGCGTCACGATCACTTTGCAGACCGCATAAACGGGGATGGCCAGAAGCATGCCGATAATTCCCGCCAGGTTGCCAGCCACGAGCAGAAGGCAAATAATGGTTAACGGATGAACATCCAGCTTTCTCCCCATGACTAAAGGTGAGATCACGTTTCCCTCAATCTGTTGAACAACCGTGACACCTACAATGACATAAACCGCAAGAATAGGATTTTGTATAAAAGCCACAATAACCGCCGGAACAGTTGCAATAAAGGAACCGATAAACGGAATAACATTGGTAAAAAGAATGACCAATGCCAGGACAAGCGAATAATTCAGTCCGATAATCAGATACCAGATATAGATGAAAACAAAGTCAAATAAAAGGACAATCATCTGACCCTGGATATAACCGCTCAGCGCCTGATCCATGTCGGTCAGAATTTCTCTGGCTTTCTCCCTGTGTTCAGCGGGAATCAGTTTTATGATCCCATGTGACATCCGCTCCCCATCTTTTAATAGATAAAAAAGGATAAACGGAACGGTAACGATAATTAACACCGTACCTGTCACGGACTGAATGATGTTCAGAACATTGTTTCCAACTGAAGTAACCATTGAAGACAAATTTTTTGAAAACCTGCTTGTAAAGTCCATATACGAAATGCCGTTTAGATTTAACTTTGTGAATAGTTCACTGTTCTGAAAATTATTCAGCTGGTAACTAAGCTGATTGATCAGTCCGGGCATACTGTTAACCAGCGATAAAAACTGGCTGTAGAGCATCGGCCCGAACCAAAAAGCAAGAAATACAAAAAAACCGATGGCAAACAGATAAATGATAAGGATTGCAATAACCTTTGGTATTTTAAACCTGACAAGCCCCCTGACCAGGGGACGCAAAAGATAATACAGCAGCCCGGAAATAATCAGTGGAGCTGCAAGCGAAGTAAAAAGGACGCCAATTGGACTAAGTATAAAAGTCAGTTTTGAAGCGACCAACAAGATGACAAAAACTATAAGAAGCCAAACGGCAAAACGAAAATATCTTGATTTCGGCATAACAATTCCCCTTAATGACGGATACAAAATCTAAATCTGCTTAACAAATTTTGTATTATATAGTACCCTACCAATTATCTTACAACATTGTAACCTATTTTCCTTAAATTAATCCAAAAAAGAAAATAGTGACTTTCTAAAAAATGATAGATAAAGTTCGATATTTTGCGCCACACCATTATCTAGCGACAGTGCTCCAGGATCAATACTCTTAAAGCCCTCTCTGGCGGGTTGATCGGCCGTTTTTTAAAAGTTGTCCCTCTTGCCTGTCACTCAACTTTTCTGCTGCCATTATTTTAGATTCATCCAATGCTCTGTTAGTTTTTCTACAGCGCGCGGCCACAGTTGATAAAGCCGGGCACCCGTGCCCATGTACCACGGCAAATTGACTTCTCTCTTTTTTTTCTTGACCGCTTTAATGATGCAACGGGCTACAAAACTTGAGTCAAGCATGAAGCGTGCTACATTTGCAGAATAGTTCCCGTCCGGATCCGCAATCTGAAAGAAAGGCGTACGGATCGGTCCGGGATTAATAACCGTGACAAAAATGCCATGTTTCTTTGTTTCAAGTCTTAATCCATTCGAGAACCCGATCACCGCATGTTTTGTCGCGGAATAAACGGCGGATTTCGGTGTAGATATTTTCCCGGCAATTGATGCTACGTTAACGATATGACCACCCTTCTGACTGATCATCTGCGGAAGAACCGCCTGAACACATGCAATAAGCCCGACAACATTCACGTCGAACATGCCCTTTATGTCACCGATCTTCGTTGACGCGGCATATTCAAATTTACCAAATCCCGCGCAGTTGATCAGCAGGTCAATCTTTCCGAACCGGGTTATTATTCTCTCGAATGTATCGGC
Organism: Sporolactobacillus pectinivorans; assembly: GCF_002802965.1. Taxonomy (NCBI): domain Bacteria; kingdom Bacillati; phylum Bacillota; class Bacilli; order Caryophanales; family Sporolactobacillaceae; genus Sporolactobacillus; species Sporolactobacillus pectinivorans. Next base: position 2,403,656 of record NZ_NXGA01000001.1, read on the forward strand.
AATCTGATCGGTGTTGCTGACATCGAGAACATAATAATCGGCCTGTCGATTCCGTTTTTCAATCTCCGCCTTAAGCGCTGCAAGTTTTTCACGGCTTCTCGCCAGCAAAATCGTTCTGGCTCCTTCCTCCGCAAACAATAATGCCGTTTCCCATCCAACGCCGCTCGATGCCCCGGTGATGACGGCAACTCTATCTTTAAACATCTTTCCATACCCCTTCTCTGTTATTTTGTCCAATTCTATAAGAAAGCACTGCTAAAATGATGTCACAGGCCATTTTAAATGACTAATAAATTTCTTTTTAAAAAATTTGTTAAAAATTGTACAAAATATTACTATCTGGAAAGGCTTTCAAAAATAAAAGAATATTTTTAATATTATGTTGTAACTTTTACTAACATGTTATGTTATAATTACTCCATACTAAATGAGGGGAGCATTGGTAAACATGAAAGTCGTTGTCAATCCTTATGAATTATGGGTCTTTATTGCAGCAATCTTAGTTATTTTAATGCAGTCCGGTTTTGCTTTTCTGGAAGCCGGATCGCTGCGCAGCAAGAATGCAGGCCATATAACTGGAAAGCAAATTATTACTCTGGCTATTGCGTCTCTCGCTTACTGGGCATTCGGATACGGAATAGCTTTTGGTAACGGAAATCCTTTTATTGGTTTCTCGGATTTTTTCCTGAGCGGTGTACCAACCGGTACCGATTCCGTTTCCTTTATGTTCCAGCTCGCTTTTGCGGCAGTTTCACTTGCCATTGCCTGGGGTGGTTTTGCAGAACGCGGTAAGTTGCCTGTTTACTTCATCTTTGGTGTTATTTTCGTCGCATTTATCTATCCGGTCGTTGGCCACTGGGTATGGAACGCCGGGGGCTGGCTTGCAAAATTGGGCATGCAGGATTTTGCAGGTTCAACAGTCGTCCACTTGCAAGGTGCGACAGCAGCACTGGTGGGCACTCTCCTTCTCGGACCAAGAATTGGAAAATTCACGAACAAAAAACCGAATGCCATTCCCGCACACAGTATTCCTTACGTTTATCTTGGCACTTTTATTCTTTGGATCGGCTGGTTCGGTTTTAACGCCGGAAGTATTGCTTCCACAGTCGGGCAACCTGAATTTTATGGCTATGTTGCTTTGACAACGAATCTCGCCGCAGCAGCCGGTGCGCTGGGCGCACTCTTTACTGCCATGATTCTCTCGAAAAAGGCAGATGTCGGCGCAATGTGCAATGGTGTTCTGGCAGCTCTTGTTGCCATCACGGCCTCCTGTGCTTTCGTCGAACCATGGGGTGCAATTGTCATTGGTGCCGTAGCCGGATCCTTTACTTACTGGACTTCGATCTTCTTTGAAAATAAGGGGCTTGATGATCCAATCTACGCTTTCTCAGTACATGGTATTTCAGGTATGATCGGAACACTTTCAACCGGCTTTCTCGCTGCGCCAGCACTTGTTAAGATTGTTGGTGTCGGCCAACCGGGGCTGTTCTACGGCGGCGGTTTCCATCAATTAGGCGTGCAGGCTTTGGGCGTTGTTTCAGCATTCGTATTCGTTGCTGTCACTTCGTTGATTGTTCTCGGAATTATTAAAGCAACAATCGGTCTTCGCATTACTCCAGAAGAAGAGAAGGCAGGTCTGGATATTAGCGAACACGGAGCTTATGGTTACGGTGAAACTTCCGGTGAAACCGTAAAATAAGACTTGCATTTCAAAAAAGATTCCTCATTTCGGGGAATCTTTTTTGTTTGGATTTTTTCACCGATGCGGCCGCATTAAATGATAGATAGAGAAATCGCTCGCCAGATAGCTTGCCGGAAAAACTTTCCTGGCCTCCGTAAGCAATGCCTGCTGATCCGTCCTCTGGTATCTTGAACTGAGGTGGGTCAGAATCAGTTTTTGGGCGTGTGCCTTTTTTGCTACGGTTGCAGCCTGAGCAGAAGTCGAATGATGATAGGCATTTGCCAAAGTTGCGGCATCACTGCGAAAAGTCGATTCATGAACAAGGAAATCCGCATGATCGGCGAGTCTCACTGCTGCAGCGCAGGGACGTGTATCACCGATAATGGCAATTCTTCTCCCCTTCTTTTTTTCGCTTAAAAAATCTGCACTCTCAAGTTGCCGTCCATCGGGAAGATTTACAAATTCTTTTAATTTGAAATCGCCATAAATCGGTCCCGGCTCTACACCATTGTTCCGAAGTTTATCGACAAGCAATTCACCTGGAAGATCTCTTTCGGTAATCCTGTAACCAAAACTCTGTATTCCATGATCCAGCTCATCTGCTTCGACCTGAAAATGATCATTTTCATAGACAAGGCCGGGCTGCCCGATTTCCTTCACGGCTATCGGATAGTGAAGATGTGTCCCGGACAGGCGCAGCGAAGTCTCTACGTACTCCTTAAGGCCGACCGGTCCGATGAGCGTCAGCAGATTTTCAGCTCCCTGAAATGAGCGGCTGCCTAATATACCAGGCAGCCCGAAAAGATGATCTCCATGAAGATGTGTAACGAAGATCACCGTTAGCTTTGTCAGTCTGACCGCTGTATATAATATTTGCCGCTGTGTACCTTCTCCGCAGTCAAACAGCCACAAATCGCCATCGTATTCCGGAAAACCGATTGCAAGCGATGTGACATTTCTTTCTTTTGCAGGCATCCCTGCACCCGTCCCGAGAAAAGTAAAATCCATACTCAATCCACCCTTTACTAAACCATAGCGTTGTTGTTCTATTTTTTTCTTTTATTTTCTGATGACTTGATACGTCTGTCTTCAAACAAGATAGCCGCAGGTTTCAAAGCCCCATCTCCAAATTTTTCATTAACCTGATCGACAAGTTTAATCAGTGATTCTTTCGCTGCGTCCTGTTCATAAGAAAACAGATCCAGTTGTTTGGTTGAAGCACCGACAGGCTGAAATGCAGACAGAGTAATGCCTAGCAAGCGCACTGCTTTTCCGCTCCACTGTTTTCGGAAAACGTTCAACGCGTAACTCTTAATTTCTTCTTTTCTGCAAAATGGCTGAACCGTTGATAAACGGCGTGTCACTGTTTCCCAGTTCTGATAACGGATCATCACTGTCAATTCATAGCTGACGACGTGTTCCCTTCTGATCTTTTGAGCAAGTTTCTCTGATAAGCTGTCAAGAGTACTGGAAATGACAGCTATAGACTTGGAGTCTCTTGACAGTGTCACCGAATGCCCGATACTTTTATAACTTTCCCATGCATCCGGATCCACCGGACGGTCATCAATTCCATTAGCATGCTGATACAATCTCTGTCCGGAAATACCGAAACGTGCTGCAATCCTCTTTGAATCATATTGAGCCAGATCACCAATCGTCGCTATTCCCAATGCTTTCATCTGTTCTTCCGTTTTCGGGCCGATGCCATGCATGCGGCCGATCGGCATCGGCCACATTATCTCGGGCAGCTCGCGTTTCCTGAGTATTGTAATTCCGAGCGGCTTTTTCATATTGGAAGCCATTTTTGCCAGAAACTTATTTGGAGCAATGCCGACACTGCAGGGCAGCCGAAAATGCTGCATGATTTGTTCCTGAACGTCTTTGGCAAGTTCCGCTGCCGGTATTCCATTCATTTCATCAGTCATGTCCAAATACCCTTCATCAATCGAGGCTTTTTCAACAAGCGGTGTATATTGGCCAAGTAATTGAAAAAGCCTTTCGGATATGGCGCGATACTGTACAAAATCAGGATGCTTGACAATCAGTTGTGGGCATTTTTTCTTTGCTTCCTGCACAGTCATCGTCGTCCGCACGCCCATTTTTCTCGCTTCGTAGCTGCTTGTCACAACAATGCCGTGCCGTTCTTCGGGCTTTCCAGCAATGGCAAGCGGTTTCCCCCTCCATTCCGGATGCAAAGCAATCTCAACGGAAGCATAGAAGCTATTCATATCGATATGAAAAATGATACGCGGCTTTTTATGTGTTTCTTCCATCGCTGTCACCTTGTCCTAAATAAATTCCGTTCATTTCCCGTCATCATTTTGCCTGATTAATCAGAGAAAGCACAAGTTCACTTGTCTTTATAAGCTCTTCAACAGCTATTCTTTCCTTAGTCGTATGTATTTTCTCATATCCGACACCAAGGTTTATAACCTGGATGCCCTTCCCATTGATCACATTTGCATCGCTTCCACCGCCGCTGCTCAGCAGCTTTGGTGTTCTACCGACAGCTTCCACGGCTGACATTGCCAGTTGAACGATCCGATCTTCCGGATTGAATCGATAACCGGGATACATAAATTTCAGTTCGACATCCGCATGTCCGCCCATTTCTGAAGCAGTCTGTTCAAAAGCTTCTTTCATCAGCCTTGTCTGCCGGTCTATTTTTGACTTAACCAGTGATCGTGCTTCGGCCAAAATACGGACATTATCGCAAACAATATTTGTTGCTTTCCCGCCTTCAAAACGGCCAATGTTCGCCGTTGTGTCTTCATCAATTCTTCCAAGAGGCATCCGGGCGATAGCTTTAGCTGCCATCGTGATTGCGGATATCCCTTTCTCCGGTGCAATGCCGGCATGGGCGGTTTTGCCGAACAAATCAATCTTGAGTTTAGTCTGATAGGGAGCAGCAATGATAATGTCCCCGACAGGGCCATCACTGTCCAGTTCAAACCCATAATCTGCTTTAATCAAACGGGTATCCAGAGCTTTTGCTCCTAACAGTCCCGATTCTTCACCTACCGTAACGATAACCTGCAAATCAGCATGTTGCCTATGTTCTTCTTTAATAACGCTGAATGCTTCAATCAGGGCAGAAAGGCCGGCCTTATCATCAGATCCGAGGATCGTCGAACCGTCTGAAACGATGCATCCGTCTTTCAGGGATGGATGAATATTCTTTCCGGGAAAAACGGTATCCATATGAGAACCGAAAAAAATCGGTGTGCCTTCAGCATTTCCTGGCAGCGTGCATACAAGATTATTTGCTCCGTGCCCTGTTTTGATTTTTGCCTCGTCTTCCTTAACTTCAAAGCCGAGTTCCGTGAATTTTTTTTTCAAGACTTCTGAAATGCCGCCCTCATCCCCGGTTTCAGAATCTACCTTCACTAATTTAAAGAGTGTGTCTACGAGCCTGTCGTTATTAAGCAATCCCGTCCACCTGTTTCTAAGCAAAATAAATGCCTATCATTTTAAACTTTATTCATACTTATTTTATCATAATGCTCCGCGATATTCAGTGGTTGAAAAGAGCTCAAAGGAACGTATATAATTTATAAAAGTAGTCATTGAAAAGTCAAACAAGCAATATGATGCGGAAGGAGATTCGTTCTGCCTTGCCAAAGAAACTGTTCAAAATCGTTATTTATTTGATGATTGCTGCGCTTGTCCTCTCCACGGTTGGCGGCTTAATTGCAGCTGCAGTCGGAGCCGCTGGCTAAGAAAAGCCGCAATTTTACTTGAAATAAACGAAAAAAGCCATGGATTCAACTGATCATGGCTTTATGTCGTCTGGTTTATTATCCTCATTGCTAGCTAAAATGACTGTTATTGCCGTTCCCTTCCCTTTTTCACCGTCAACCTGAATCTGCCCATGGTGCACATCCACAATTTTCTTAACAATCGAAAGGCCGAGCCCATTGCCTCCCTCGGTTCTGACTCGTGAGCGGTCCGCTTTATAAAACCGCTCAAAAAGGTGAATCCGATCTTCCGGACGAATCCCGATTCCGCTGTCAGACACTTCAAAAATGGTACTGCCCCTTCGCTGTTTCAAAGTAACAGTCACATTCCCCTTTTCCGGAGTGAATTTGATACTGTTCTGAATCAAATTCATCCACACCTGATTCATCAATTCCTGATCAGCTGATAACAAAGCCGGCTCCAGCTTGATGACCATATCAAGCTTCTTCCGGCTCCACTGAGGTTCAAGTGCCAGAAGAACCTGCCTGATCTGCCGGTCAGCTCTGTACAGCTCAATATGCAAGGGATGGCGGTTATTTTCAAGCACGGTCAATTTTAAAAGATTGTCGCTGAGCTTCGACAAGCGATCACTTTCTGACTGGATAATCTGCAAATAATGCCGGTGTTTTTCATCAGGGAGATCCGGGCTTTCAAGAGCACGGGCAAACCCTTTTATCGATGTCAAAGGAGACTGGATTTCATGTGAAACATTTGATATGAATTCCTGACGGACACGCTCCAGTTGCCCAAGCTCCTTTGCCATGTAGTGCACACTTTCCACCAGCTGATTAAATGGGTTGTTCTTTACATCCGGTCCCGGTGGAGAGAGAGGCAGATCGAGTTCAATTTCAAAATTCCCTTTTGCCATCTGCCGTAGAGCCTGGGTGATTGCCTGAAAATAGCTCAATCGCCTCGGTTTGTATAAGTGCCCAATCATATTGCTGATCACACCAAACAGAAGTACGCCAAGTATCGAACTGACGATGTGCCGAATGAACGGATTGAGGGGTAATTGGTAATAGTGGGCGATAAACCCGATCAGAAAATAGAAAAAAGTCCATAAAATACCAAGAGTCGAAAAAACTGAAACAATAAAGAATACTATCTTAAGCTGTTTCATAGGCATTCATCCAGTCTGTAACCTAAACCGCGGACAGTGTGGATTTTAAAACCGCACTTTTCATCTGAAAAGTGTTCACGTAACCTCTTAATGTGAACATCCACCGTCCGCTCATCGCCATCATAATCATAGCCCCAAATATTTTCAATCAGGTCATCCCGCGTGAAGGTTCTCCCGGGCATTCCGGCAAGCATAAAAAGAAGTTCGAATTCCTTCAGCGGGAGTGTTATTTGTTCCGAACCAAAACTTATTTCATATGATTTCCGATTGAGCAGAAGTTTTCCAATACGGAGGGTTTGAGAAGCAGATATTTGATAGCGTTTCAGCAAAGCCTTCACGCGCATGACCAGCTCAATCGGTTCAAACGGTTTCACCAGATAATCGTCTGCCCCTAATTCAAAACCATGAACCTTCTGCATTGTTGCACCTTTTGCCGTCAACATTAGTATCGGAATCTGACCATAAGAATCCCGAACCTTTTGGCAAAAAGTCCACCCATCCATATTCGGCATCATAATATCAAGCACAATAAGAGCGATCTGTTCCTTTTCAAGCCTGTCCAATGCCTGGACACCGTCTGCAGCCTCAATGCACAAAAATCCCTCTTTTTGTAAAAAAACAGTGACAAGTTCCCGGATATTCGGGTCATCATCAACAATAAGAATACTGTTCACGGTACTCATCTTCCTTTTCGAATAACTGGTATCATTATACCCGCTATATGTGAACAGATCATGAATTAAAGAAGCTGTCCAGTCGAAGAGAAAATTCATTCCTTGTCCGTAACAAGTTTTGTTCGCCTTTCCGCGTTCCACAAAATCCTTATCACTCCATAAATACTTATCATCAGCGTTGCCAGAGGCAAAGTAAACAGAACGCCATATAACGCGCTATTCATATAAGTATGCCTGATCAAACGATAAACCTGGAACTGAAGATCAATTCCATGCACACTTCGCCCGTTTACATAAAGCGCTCCTTCCGGGTAAATATCCCTTTGTTCATAAATCCCTTTTCCATACATTCCAAGGAACAGTTGTGAACCACGCGAACCGGAGATACGCCTAATAATCAGGGTGTAATCGTGCATACCGGGCCGATCAGGTTGATTTCTGATTTTGATCGCTTCAAGGCCTCTTTTTTTCATTCTTGAACTGCTGAGAATTTTTTGCCCGTATCGTTGCTTCCGCCCTTTTTCCATGATTGTGATCTGATAAACTGCCCGGCCTCTATGCCCGATTACACCAATGCTGACTCGATTAAAGGGTTCCGCTGTTCTGAATGTCTGTTCGATCTGATGCGTCGCATTAACCACCGCAAATTTATTCCCCTTGCTGACATGCTGATCTACACTGAAAAGTTCCTGCCATCGTACAGTTTGTGAATAGGGTACATAGTTTTCGACAGCAACGCAGACCGTCAAAACGGACAGACATAGAAGAATGAGCAGAGCAGAGACAAAATAAGAACGTCTCTCTCTCACCTTCTCCATATAAGCGACAGACAGGGCATGTAATTCGATGAGGCCATATGATGCTCCAATCAGCTCCAGCAATGTAAACAGCAATGCATAACGCGGTTCTGCTTCCCAGACGAAGACATAAAATAAGATGCTGCCGAACATGCAAATCTGGATCAGCAGGTTTTCGTCGATTTTTCTTTTTCTCAAAGATCGAACAACTGAAAAGGCAAGCAGAATCAGAACAGCGATGTGAAAAACCTGAATAATAAAAATCACCAGCTGTTTCTGATGTCCAAAAATATAATTATAGGGCACAGAATAATGGGTCGTCGTATTGGTCTGCCAAAAGTATGCCAAGCTTCCGTCACCAAACGTGCGGGCTGCTTTTACCGCCCACGTTATGGAGAGACCGGTCACGCCGCGATCTGCAATTCTTTGCTTGATCGCCTTGAAATTCACATCTTTTTTCTGCTTCTGGGTGGGCTGACTCATCGCCAGCATATAATCTTTATTATTATATCGACCGTTACTGGAAAGCCCCATCAGCAGCCAGCTTATCGTCGGCATTTCCAATGCCTGATTTTTTGTAAAGCCAAGATGATTTTCATACTTTTGAGCTGCAAATCCGACTCCAACGATCAAAGCAGCAGAAATCAGCAAACAGATTAATGTTTTTTTAAAATTTTTGATCAGAAATATATAGAGAATCAAAGCTGGGAGCATCAGTATCATATTTTCTCTGATCTGAAAACTGATTGCAAGAAACAGACCAAGCAAAATGATGTACCGGATTTTATCCGTATGAGCATATCTATAGGTCAGATATAACAGGAGCGGCGGAAACATCAGGGTCATTGAATCTGTATAAAAATAAACGATATAGAAGAAAAGCGGGAAACAGGTCAGTACCATGATTAAAAAAAGAATTGCCGTTTTTTGGTTCAACGCTGATAAAATGAATTTCCATGAGAAATAAATTCCGATATTAAGTGATACGGCACAGGCAATTTGATCAGCGGGAATGAAGAAAGCAGGATTACCGAAGCAGAAGAAACGGTAGATCCAATATCTGACTACAGTAATAGCAATATTATTGGGATAGATCTGAAAATACTGCAAATTATCCGCCCGATATTTATGTTCAAGCAGGTTTATTGCCTGAAAGAAAGTATGCCCACCGTCAAAATCCGGAGGCTGTATGCCGTGAAAGAAGAAAATGATCAGCGTTTCAACTGTCAGAACCATTGCCCAGAGAACGCCCGCAGTCAGCCGGAGCTGACGCTCACCCATGTGTGAGAACAAATACACCAAAAGGACGAAAAAAAGCACGGCAATCACAGAAAGTAAGAAGAGCGCTGCCGGCACATCAAAGTAATGGAATCGATTCCCTACAAAGAATCCTCTGACTGGCCAGTCATAGTCCGGAAATAGGAGACTTGCTATAAGGATTAGCAGAATTGCAATAACAAAAACAATTGAAAAAATGCTAACAACTTTATTCACCGCGGTTTTCAACATAATCACCTGCAAAAATGATTAGATATTTCTCCGTATTAAAAAATTTTTCGCATACACCACTTGTGATTTTATATGTTGTTTCGGAATATTACAATATAACAATTGTAAAAAAAATAAAATATGAGAATTCTCTCATCGTTTATTAATGGACCGCTCACAGAAGTCCAATGACAAATGGTGTAGAAAGAATGTAGACTTAAAAAGATATTGAAAGATGCCAGATTGAACGGGAAGTGGAAATATGATCAGAATCAGTCAGTTTAAGATTAATGTGTTCCTTATTATTGGTAGTATTGCCCTGCTTTTATTCACCTTAGAAAGCGTCACAATTGCACAAAATATACACAGAGTCGGTAATTTTGACTTTTATACGATACAAACCATCCAGAATCATATATCTCCTTTCAACACCAGCCTGATGATCTCGGCAACCCAGCTTGGCAGCCCTGTCATTATGGTACTGTTCTCCGTTCTTCTTCAGTTGCTGCTGTTAAAAAATAAAAAATACGAATTGGCCATCTGGTCTCTCGCTACATTTGTCATTGGAGCAGTTATCATTAATCCTTTCCTGAAAATTTTAATTGCGCGTCCGCGCCCAATGTTTCACCGGATCGTTCATGAATCCGGATTCAGTTATCCAAGTGGACACGTGATTGCAGCCACACTGTTTTATGGCATGCTGGCAATCATGGCTATTTTTTATTTTAAAAAAATCTATACGCAGATAACAGTGATTTTTATCGCGGGTATTCTCGTTACCTTAGTTATGGTCTCAAGGATATACCTGGGGGTACATTATCCAAGTGATGTTATTGCGGGTGTCCTTCTGGGCACCGCAATAGACTTTTTCTCCGCTGGTATATTTGCTGTTAACAGCGCTGCGCTTCATCGTTTCTTTCAACGATATACAGACAGCAAGAATGGAGATCAGGAACATCAGGAAAGTCACCATCATTTAAATACCTGATCTCGAAATACGTGAGATAAACAGCCCTATTTTTTTCATTCAAAGGCTCACTTTATAACGCGGGAGCCTTATATTTCATTACAATTACAATGTTTGATTATTTCAGTTAGCTTTCATTTTTATGTGGTAAACTTAGACAGTCTGGAAATGAGCGGTATGTAAAGATATTTTCACCAAATAGTGAAATTGCAAGTCTGGCACGGCTCGTTTCATTTACCAGATAATAAATTATTTTCGGAACGAGGAATTATTTTGAAAAGGCTGACAAACAGTATAGATCTCTGTTTGGTTGTGATCGTGTGCCTGTCTCTGGCACTTAATCTATGGGGCACTTGGAGAATAGATATTCCCAATTCTTACTACATGGCTGCCACAGTCAGTATGGTACAGAATTTTCACAATTTCTTTTTTGCTTCATTTGATCCTGCGGGTTTTGTCTCTATTGATAAACCACCGCTCGATTTCTGGATTCAGGCCGTTTCGGCACTGATTTTCGGAATACATGGCTGGAGTGTTATTCTTCCTCAGGCACTGGCGGAGACAGGCTCTGTTTTTGTCATTTATTATTTGGTCAGGCCTTCTTTTGGTGTGGTGAGTGCGCGCATCGCATCACTATTGATGGCCATAACTCCTGTTGCTGTCGCTGTTTCAAGGACAAACAATGTGGATTCACTCCTCGTTTTAGTGTTACTGATTGGTACCTTGTTTCTTTTCAAATCGGTTGGTGACGGCAAAAAGAAAAATCTATTTCTAATGCTTGCATTTGTGTTCATCGGCCTCGGTTTTAATATTAAAATGCTGGAAGCTTATATGATAGTGCCTGCTTTTATCATTTTTTATCTAATCGCTTCGAATGAAAAATGGAGAACAAAATTCAGCAAGCTGTTTCTGGCTATCTGCATCATGACTGTTGTTTCTCTTGCGTGGGCATTGACCGTAGATTCCACCGCTAAAGAAGCCCGTCCCTATGTCGGGAGCAGCATGAGTAATTCCGTGACAGATCTGGCATTCGGTTATAACGGAACTCAGAGGCTGATGGGGCAATCCACCGGTCTCTCGGGCAGCGGAAGTGTGGACAGCGTTCAGTCACCGAAACTGTCAGCCGGCCTTACCCGGCTGTTTCGGGTTGGCTATGGAACCCAGATCAGCTGGTTTCTCCCTTTCGCCCTGTTCAGCATTCCGGCAGTCTTGCTCTTTTTAGGAAAAAAGAAGCCGAAAAACTGGTACAAAGAAAAAAAGGGCAGAGAAACACTTTTTTGGATTACTTTTTTTATCCCGGTATTTTTTGTTTTCAGTTTTGCCGGTTTTTTTCATCGTTATTATTTTATTATGCTGGCGCCCTCAATTGCTGTATTGTGCGGGATCGGCTGGTCTGTCATGTATCAGAGCTACAAGAATCATGAAGGGCTGAGACCTTATGTCTTTCCTTTTTCCCTTTTAGCGACTCTGGCCCTCCAAGTCATCTATGTTGGCTATTACAATCTTGTGGCAGGGCTGGTTCTGGCCCTCGGCGGATTGCTTGTTTTCAGTTATTTTGGTTTCAGGCACATGGGTATGCCTCCCCGCCATCTGAAATTAAGAAATCGCTTTCTTGTGCGTGCTTCTCTCTTGATTATACTAAGTATTTCACCTTTTTACTGGTCACTGACCCCAGTTTTATTTGGTGGAAACTATGCTTTGCCGGAAGCGGGTCCACAATTGGAAAACCCGATACAAGCCTTGGAAGCACCAAGCGTACAGACTGACAGGCATCTTATCCATTATTTGTCGATACATCAATCATCAGACACTTTCCTTTTTGGAACGATCGATGCCCCCAGCGCCGCACCCTATATTATTAAAACAGGAAAACCGGTCATGGCAATCGGCGGATTTAATGGAACAGATCCGATTATAGGTCCGAAACAGTTAGAACAACTAGTCCAGAAGGGAAGAATTCACTACTTTTACCTACCGGCAACGAACCCTTCCAATCATCTCTGGATCACCAGCTGGCTCAGGACTCACGGGAGGCTGATTGAAACCAACCAGTGGGAAGGTTCTTCTGCCGCAACAAACAAGAGCACAGGTCAGTACGCTTTGCAAAGGAATAACATCGGTCAACTCTATGAGTTGAATACGCGTTATTTCTCACAGAATATGAACGGCAACTGACCACCCTTTTCAATTATATGTTATTGAAAAGTATTCCATGCATGACTCATCTCCGCAGTCTAGTTTTCGATTGTGCCAAGAGAACAGTCACGCCTTCTCCTGATCATGCAGTTTTTGCACTTCTTCATCAATCCTGGAAAGGTCAATTCTCGCAAAGAGCGGCTGAATGTTCTGAGGTTTCGCTAATGCATAGTCGATCGGTTTCCATGTGAAAGGCCGCAGCTGCAGCATGGTCCGTATTTTTTGGCTCGAAAAAGGAACAAATGGCGACAACAGCTGGGCAAGATTGGCGATCATATTCAAGCAGTTATTGAGCGTTTTCCGGCAAGCATTTCTGTCATGATTATACAGCTGCCACGGCTGCTGCTCATCAAAATATTTATTGCCATGACGTATAAAAGAAAAGATTGTTACCAGTGCCGATCTTGTGCTCAGCGCTTTAATCTGTCTGCCTGCAACCTTGTAGACCGTCCCAATTTCGTTTAGGATTTTTTGATCGAGATCGTCTTGTCTCACTTCAAAGTCTTCAATTTTATTAATAAACTTCAAGGTGCGATTGACAAAATTACCATAAGCCCCCAGAAGTTCGCTGTTGTGACTGTAGATAAACTCCCGCCATGAAAAATCGCTGTCATGGTTTTCCGGAGCATTCACTGTCAGAAAATAACGGATGGAATCCGGATCATAGCGTTCAATGATCTCCGGTGCCCAAACTGCCCAGTTGCGACTTGTTGAAAGCTTTTTCTTTTCAAGAGTCAAATATTCATTGGAAAGAACATGGGTAGGCAGTGCAGGAATATCGATGCCAAGCAGCACGGCAGGCCAGACAATTGTATGAAAAGGAATATTATCTTTCCCCTGAACATAATAGGAAACTGCATCTTCATTCCAACAGGCGGAAGCATCACCGCCTGTTTCCTTCTCCCATTGCTTGCTGGCAGAATAGTAACCCGAAACTGCCTCAATCCAGACATATATTTTTTTATTCTCAAATCCTTTGACCGGAACGGATACCCCGACTGGTAAATCCCGGGTCACCGCGCGCATCCGCTCCGCAGTGCGGACATTTTCCTTCCACATAACGGTCCGGCAAAAACTGCCTGCAATGGTCACAATAGGTTTGCTTAACCGTCTGATGATAGATTAAATGTTTCTCATACAGTGTTCGGACAACCTTCCGGACAACCTCATGATGCAACGGATTGTCCGTTCTTGTATAACAATCATAGGTAAATCCCAATTTGTCAAAACATTCTTTGAATGAACGATGGTAACGGTCCGCAATTACTTCAGGTGAAACACTCTCCTGTCTCGCACGGATCGAAATCGGTGTCCCGTTGCAGTCGCTTCCGGAAACATAAAGTACTTTTTCTCCCTTCTGCCTGAAATAACGGGCCAGAATATCCCCGGGCAATAAACTCGACAAATGACCAAGATGTAATTCTCCATTGGCATAGGGCCAGGCACCAGCAATTAATACAGCCATAATTCACCACTCCTCTTTTAATAAACTATAAAAATAAACCCCCGTTCTTATGCAGAAGCATAAGGACGAGGGTTGAATTCCACGTGATACCACCTTTATTTACCGATCATTCACACGACCGGCCTCAGAAAGTACAGAGCACAACAGAACATGCCCGATACCCTGGTTTTTGTAACAAGAACCGAACTTGTCATAGCCTAGGCCTATCCGGAAAGGATGTTGCGTTTAAGACATGCTCATCCAGTCGAAGTCAGCTCGGTATGCCGCTCTGAGACCATATTCATCAGCCACTCTTTGCTTCTCTCTCACCGTGATGAAGCTCTCTGCGAAAAGGTCGGCTGCCTACTCTTTCCCTTCATAGCGTTTCTGTTATTTACTTGAGCACTATTTTAGTCGTTTCTCAATGAAAAATCAATATATCGGCGTAATCTTGAGGTTGAAAAATCATGTTATTAGATGTTAAGTCATGGATATGTTTTATATTTTATTGAGCATAAAACAAGAACACTCATTCCCGTAGATAATGAGTAAAAAATAATTTTGAGGTCAAAATGTGGTCACGAGGTCAGCAGGTATACCGATTTAAAATCGGTTGCAGGATTTTTTGTATAATTAATGGAAAAAGGACTTATAGCATGAAAAAATATTATGAAGCGTTCATGTTTGTTCTGGTTGTAATTTCACTTATTACCATTTCTTTTGAAAATGATTTTGTGAACATATTAGATTGGATTATTTGGGGAATATTTGTGATTGATTATTTCTATTTTCTGTTCAGGTCGAAGAACAAAAAACAATATTTCAAAACCCATCTGATTGAACTTGTCGCCATAGTCCCCTTTAGTTCTGGATTTCGCCTAGCCCGAGGCCTTCGCTTAATCCGTCTTCTCAGGTTAACGGCCATTGGTAGCCGATATGTCGGCCCAGTTTATGCTTTTCTTAAAGAACGCGGGCTACATAAAATATTTATCGCTCTTTTCATCATTATCTTAGTCACGCCTATTCCTGTTTCTATGATCGAGCCACACATGCATGACTATTTTGATGCGCTGTGGTGGACAATCGTTACGACTACGACCGTTGGCTACAGCGACATATCTCCCGTGACACCGGTAGGCCGAGTCATTGCAGTCGTACTAATGATATTCGGAATAGGATTGATCGGAATCGTGACCAGCTCTATTACGTCCATCCTGATTGAGGACAGCAATAAAAAAGACAAGTTAACAAATATCATCAACGATATAAGGGAACTAAGCGACGAGGATAAAGAAATTTTACGACAATACGTAAATAGAGCAACAGATAAAATAGAGAATTAAAAATTAGGCAAATACATTAATTTCCCCTACGCTACGATAGGCCACTGAAAAACTGTCGATTCTCAAAAAAAAGTACTTATTTGGGAGGCAAAAATGTCTCCCCATATTAGAAAACGCCGCTTAGAAGCGAATCTAAGGGCTTGTTTTTCATCTGCAAATTTTTGATTTTTAAATTTTGGACTTTTTCAGTGGTCTCATGGGGGCCAAACAAATTATCATTTATGAATCAAATATTTACGTAAATCAATAATCAGATTGTAAAAAGTCATGTGGTTATTTTCACTTGTATCTTCGAAATTATCGAACTCAGATTTCGAACCATCTTTAAAATAAATATTAAGCTTAATTTCCTCGATATCATAGTTAGGAACAATTAGTTCGATCTGTGAAATTTCATAATTTATGGCAACAATTTTTCTATTTTTTTTCATCCTCTTTATCGACGGAGATAATGAATATCTTCGAATCAGTAAATAGGAATATCTCATCATTTACTTTTTCATCAAAAATATTCTTGGGATAAAATATATTAAATTCATATGATTTATTTGGTTTATCTCCGGTAGAGAAAGATTCCTTCAGATTCTGATAATTAAATTCTTTGCTCAACACTGTCATCTCTACCTTTGAAATAGTGTTTATTTCATCAAATGGAGACATTTTCCTGCATGGTTCTAAAATAATAGCGACACAATTGGCACTATAGTTGTTTTCTTATTAATTTCTCGACTTCAAGTAATACAGCAGCAGATTCTTTTTCTTCTTTCTCCAAATTGGCAATAATGTTTCTTAATTCATCATTTCCTAGATCATTTTCTAATTCGCTTTTAAGCATTACCTTTATTTTGTTGATCATTTTTAACACATTATTTATTCTTTTAATTGTTTTGATCAGCGTATCACTTTCATCAGGGTGCATTAATTTTCCTCCGCCATGTGTCATAACATCTTACATTATATAAAATTGAAATTTGTTACACATGAGCCGATAGAAATAAGCACCCTGACAGGCGCTTAGGCGTTGCTTGTTTTCTCTTTATAAATAACTAATGCTGAATAGTGTTGTTCTCTTTCATTCCTCGGAGAGCTAAATTCAATATCTACAAGGTCATCGTCAATTCTTTCTAATAATATATTCATGTCTTTTTCAAATTCCATTGGATTTGTTCGAGTGATGAGTTTCGCTTTCATAGTTTTTGCCCTCCTTTTGGAATATATTTATACATTCATATCTATATTCGACATAAAGGGACAAATTTCCTACTTGAAAACGTTTTAATAGCGTTTTTATAGTCCCAACTAGACGCCGTGTCTTCGGTTCTAGCCGGAAGGTCATTCCTATCCGACCATCAGATATCTGCTAGCAAATCTGTCTTGTTAATCAGTAAATTTTGCAATGCCCTATGACACCTACCTCCAAATGGACATTTCAAATTTTTCTTTTAGATAGTCCCGAAATTGTTCTAAAGAAACAATTATCGGAAATGACGCGAAAAAAAGGAGACTAGAGAACCTATAAATGTAAAAAGTTGCTCCCATAAAAATTAACCATCCACCGAAATAAAATCCGTGCTCACCTTGATAGCTCATTTTAAAATTTTCAAGTACTGGTATCCCTCCATATGTGGTAAAATTAGCCTATTGAGATTTCTCGGAGGGATCCGAGCTTTTTTTAATAAGAGGCGATCTTAATTGAAATATAGAACATATTTCTTGCTATATTTTCCATGCTTCCTTGCTGTAGTTGTAATTGATTTTCTCCTTCCATACAGACTACATTTTTGGACAATTGTCCCTTTTTCGATCATTGTAGCCATTTGGATAACCGATCTCATTCTGAAGTGGAAGAAAGGAAAAGTAAACAAACGCTTAAAGTAGTTATTTCCGTTACTCCTTCGCCTGTGTCTTTCGTTTGTTCACTAATCATGGCAGCATCTATCATAATGGCTCGGAGGGATATCGATTTTTTTATTTATTTTTCTGCTCATCTCGCATATGTATTTATGTGAGGTGAGCCGCATGGCTGAAATGGAAAATACTTGTCAGCAATTTGCAGATATTCTTCATGGAAAATCTAAGTTTGAAAATGGCGTTTGTTCTATTACATTGCGCAGAACTTTTAATGTAATTATTCAAGGAAAGACAAGTGTCGATGTCGCTGACGTTGAAGTCTTATTTGAATCACTTGACTCATCAGGAAACGCACTTAATTTAGCTGAAATAGCTGTCCTTCAAGAAGAAGTTCCTCCATTCGTTTGGTCAGTCTCTCAACAGGGAATCATCGTAAGTGCTCTTCACAATCATTGGATATTTACACAGCCAACTATTTTATATATACACCTACAATCTGTTGAACCACCTCTGATATTTGCTAAGAAACTTGCAAATTCTTTTTTGTATTTGAACAGTAAACCTGTTTCTTAATTTAAATGTCGTACTGCAAATTAGTCTGTTACCAAATAAACTTCTTCTGCCGCACTTGTATCTTTCAGATAATTGATATAGTTGAAATAATGATTTCCTTGCAACCGACAAATAATTTCTTGACAGCGATGTTTGTTTTCATAAATGTTGTAGAACATTATTTTCTTAGTTTTCGGGTGATGTGTGACCCAGTTGTCCCACCATTTAACTAAAATAGCATCTAACTAAAATAGCATCGCCTTTTTTCAAAGAATTGAATTGTTCAATCTTCGTGAGTTTCTTGATCTCCACTCCTATTCACTCCTTCAGAAATCCAAATTGAGCAGCCACTTTTCTTATGGCAATCATGTCCTCTTCCGGATAGCCCCAATGCTTGCAATAAAGACCACCATACCCATGTACTCCATTTGTGTTTTCTCCTGTCAGGATAAATTCGCTGAAATCATGAATGAGTCCCCAAAGCGTTCCACCATCTGAAAAATGCCAATCCTTCTGATACTTTGATGGATAAGGGTTTACGTCCCCACCTCTCTTATCCCAATACCATAGACGCTTCCGTTTTTCACCTTTGAAATGGAAATAAGAAGTTAATCCCGTGTCTTTGTTAAGAAAGAATTTTCGACCTCTTTTAGCAATCTCTTTTATAATCAAATTAATTGCTTCCACACGTTGTTCCCTTGCGTCCATAATTGCATCTCCTTTCCTTCTCATTAGCTGTCAACCGTACAACACAATTTCGCCAATTTCATTTCTCCGAAGTATAATAATCACAGGAGTGATAACCATGAATAATTTTCTTGCTGACTTGAAAAAACGATTCACAGGAAAACGGCTTGTTTTTTTGACAATACCCTATACTGCGGTCTGCCTTGCATTCTTTTTTCTTCCTCACTTTGAAACCTATGAATCAATGATTATACTTGCTGTTGTTATTTCCTACTTAGCTGCAAATTGGATATGGGACATAGTGGATAGGAAACATAATCAAAATAGCGATTCCTGATAAAATCCCATTTATGAGACATCTCCTTAAAGCAGGCCCTTTCATTCCTTCACTTGTACCCTTCGCTCACTTCCCGAGTTCATATAATGTAGTATCAAGTGATAAGGAGGTGTTCGACTATGGGTTATGATGGAGGATATAGTGATGGTTGTGGTTGCCACATACACCACCACAATAACTTTGCTCTGATCGTTGTTCTATTCATTCTGCTGATTATTGTCGGCGCAACTTTCATGTATTAAGTTGATTTAGCCGTTGACTCCATGCAGCATCTCCTTCGATTGAGGGCACCTGGCCCGGGTGCCCTTTTTGATTTACTTCAAAACAGCGATTCCTGATAAAAATCCGTTTGCGCGGCTACCGAGTTGATCCACAAAACTTCTGTCCGTTTAGCTCCGGCTTCTGCATTAGCCTGAAACTCTTCCGCCTTCCAATCAGGAAGCAGCTGGTCATACAGCGGATGATGATAACCGCTTACCGGTCCCGGATGTTTAATCAGACATTTCAGCAATTCCACGTGGTCGTCTATCGTCATCTCACATGCATAATGCCGCTTCGTCCGTGTCTCGATGATATACGGAGGATCCGCATAGATCAGCACATCTTTCCCTCGATATCTTTCAATCAACTTCACAGCCGGTTGGTTCTCAATCTGAGCGTTTTTCAATCTGCCAGCAACTTTGAGTAGCTTACTCGGCAGCTTTTCCCACTCTTGCGCCGTCTTAGGGCCATTAGAACTGATATAAGCTGCGCCATCCGGTTCGGTCGCTTGTCTTTGCTCCAATTGCCTGCCAACAGCAGACAAGGAACCGGCGCGCATCTTCTAATGATTCTCCGGTTGTCTCGTATGATTCGTAATATTCCTGACGGCTCAACGGCGTGAAATAATCATTCTAGCCAGTTCGTTCGCATGGATACGGATCTCCCGGAACAAGTTGACGACCTGTTCATCGAGATCATTGATCGTCTCAATGTTCGAGGGCTGCTTATTAAAGAACACCGCGCCTGATCCAAAGAACGGTTCCAAGTACATACTGTGTTGTGGCATGTTACTGATAATCCAGTCTGCCATGCTCCACTTACTTCCGGGATAGTGTAATATTCGGGGTATCGTCACTGCAATCACCCTCCTTCGTTTTAGCTGTCAGCCGCGCATCAGGAAAAGATCTTGTCGGCTATTTTCTTGTACCTTCCGCTTGTTCTTCTGAGGCATAAGTCATAAATTTTCTTTTCAATCAGCGTATTACCAAGTATTTCATGACTGTCAATCGTAAAGCAGTCTATTCCGTATAAAGGCATCATTCGATTGATCATTGGTTCCAGCATCGGATAATTTTTCACAACTAGTTCAAACGATTGTTTTTTGAGACACTCAAAATCTTCAGTCCGGGATATGATCCTTCCGGTCGATACCTCGAAAGACACAAATCCGTCTTGTTTATCGTTTTCACGAATGCACACAGCTGTCAACTGCGCTACATCTGCCGATAAAACAGGCATTTTTATTCCTTCACTTGTACCCTTTACTCACTTTCCAAGTTCATATAATGCAGTATCACGTGATGAAAGGAGATAATTACTATGTGCAACACTACTTACCCAACCACTGGCTTTCCTTCTTTCCACGTCTATTACGTTTATGAGACTGATTGCTAGATTTCTGGCAATCCTCACACAACCGCGGATAGCCCGTTTCTTCCCCATCAATCAGGCAACCACATTGCTCACACAAGATGCCTTCCAAAATCATTTCCGCCGCTTCACCCATTTTCCTCGATCCCCTCAACGTTCTCCGTATTGTCATTTCACCCTACGTTTGTTTTTAAAATCGATAAATACGATTTTGGCCGTATTTTCCAACGATTCACGTCGCCAAACTATCCAGCTAATCAGAGCCGACCAGACAAGGAACACTAAACTCAGAATCAGAATGATGCTCATGAATTTCTGCCTTCAATCATCTTGTTTTTTCATTCAGGCTTCCCAAAAATGACCTTGTTCATGCTCTCACCCTTCTTTCAGCAGTTCCGGATTCTCATAGATGTTGCCGATGACTTCTGCTGAAATTACTTTTCCGTCTTGATGCCAAATTACACATCATCCGAACGGATCCCAGCAAGCTAATTTTTAGTTATAAGAAACAGCTACATTTTTTTCGGTTCTGCTGAATCCACTACTATAGCCGCTTTGAACAACTGCTTTAACAATGTCCCCTTCGTAAATATCATTATCATTCTTATCTTTCAGTCCGGTGTACTCAGAAGACGGTAAGTTTCTTTCCTATGTGTCGTCAACTGGTTTAAATATCCTTAACTCAACGGTTCCAGCATCGCACCGGTTAAGACACCATCTATGAACGCCGTCTGAAAGGTTTCTTTTCCGATCTCTTCACCTTCCTGACAGCCCTGCCAAAATCGTTTATTTACTTTGTCCCAGAATCGCACCTTAATATCCCACATCTTTTTTCACCTCAATTCAAACTGAAGACCACATATCCGGGCTTCTGCTCAAAATTCGTTACGAACAGAGCATGTATGAATCAAAAAAGTTTGGCTTGGAAACAGCAGCTGTTCTGTTAGTTATGTTTTGTTTGTTACAATCTGTTAAGAGAGAGTCGGATTTTCCGGCTAATCTTTGGCCATTTGCGCCATCATTAGAGCCGTGATTAGTGTTAGGATTAGCGCCAGAATTAGGCGGATTATCCGAACAATCCTCTTTTGATGGATTAATAGGTTTATCTTTAATCGGAATACACGACCAATCTGATGACGGTTCATTTTGAAAAAAATTGATCAATCCTTCGTAATTGATTCAGTAATCTCCAGGTTTTCTAGTTCTGCGACTTTTATATTTCATAAGGTACTGGTCATTAACGTGAACTTGCATCAGCTTTCTGGCTGGGTTCAGTTCATCCTTTGATAAACCACTCAGATCCCGCAGCTCGGAATAATAGATTGTAAGTTTTGTGGGGAAACGCAATATGTTCGACTTGCCAATCAAAGCATAGAACAAACTATTTGCCTTTGCCCTTCAAATGTACCTGACACCCGAAAAGGCACATAGACTTGATGACGAAATGCACCAATTAGAAAAAATGGAGGCTAAAAAAATCAATGCCAAATAAAATAATCACTGGAAAAATAATTAAGGGAATAGATGAGAATAATGTGGTAATCAATAAAGGAATTAGAGAAGGACTGACTGATGGATGTGATATAAAAGTCAAAGATAGTTTGGGAGAGATAAGAGAATGTACCAAAGACAGCTTCATCTATTCGTACCATTAATATAGAACCCAAAGTAGAGAATGAGTTGCATCATCAACATGCCAAACTCAGCGAACTGAGTATCTCTTATGCAATATTAAAAGAAAATATATTCGTGTTTCCGCAACTAAAGAAAACCTATATGGGGAAACAGTATACTGAAAATGTGATATACCACGAAATGCTGCATGAAAATGATAGATGTTCTTTTAACAAGCGGCTGACGCCACACAAACTACGTCACACATTCACTTCGCTGGCCGCTGAGGCTGAGATACCGCTTGATGACATCAGAGCAATGTTAGGTCACTACAACGATGAGATTACAAGAAAGGTATATGAGCACGTGACTAAAAATCGGCGAAAAAAATGTCACATAAGTTCGGTGAATTTATGCGACAAGAGCAATAATTTCTTGAAATGTGGTCATAGCCCTTTACTTTTTATGAAAAATCCTTCTATATCAACATCAACGATTGTCAGGATCATCAATAAATTGGCGTATTTTCAGGAGAAATATTCTCCAGCCTTTCTTTAATCCGGGCAAGAAAATGACCCGTTATCAGTCCATCGAGCACACGGTGGTCAATCGAAATGCAGAGATTGACCATATCCCTGATCGCAATCATATTGTTGACAACCACCGGCCGCTTGACAATGGACTCAATGGACAAAATGGCAGCTTGCGGATAATTGATAATCGGCTGTGACTGAATCGACCCAAATGATCCAGTATTGTTGATTGTGAACGTTCCGCCCCGCATGTCTTCAGGTGACAGATTGTTGTTGCGGACCTTCGAAGCCATTTCGTCGATTGCGATGGCCAGTCCCTTGATGCTCCTCTCATCGGCATTCTTAATCACAGGAACATATAACGCATCTTCAGCCGCAACTGCAAGTGAAATATTGACAGCCTTTTTCTCAATAATTTTGTCCCCGGCCCATGTGCTGTTCATCCGTGGATATTCTTTAAGAGCAGCTACAATCGCTTTAATGAAAAATGGAAGGTATGTCAGCTTATAGCCTTCTTTTTTCTGGAAAAGATTTTTGATTTGATTCCTGTAATTGACAAGATTCGTGACATCGACTTCAATCATTGTCCATGCATGCGGAATCTCATGCTTGCTGCGGACCATATTCCTGGCGATGGCGCGGCGGACGCCGGTAAGCGGCACATCCACATCACCGGCCTCATCCTTGACTGTTAGCGAGGAAGGCTGAACGGCTGCGGCCTGAGCCATTGCATCGGCAAAAGAAGATGCACCCGCTGGATCTTTCGGAATTTTTGATTCCGATGCACTGACCGCTTTTGAATTTTGTTCAATGAATCTTTCTACATCCTTGCGTGTAATCCGTCCGCCTCTGCCCGTACCGTTTAACTGTTCCAGATTGATATCATGCTCCTGAGCAAGACGAAGAACTGCCGGTGAATAACGTTTTTTCATTGAGGTATCTTTTTCTTCGGATGCCGCAACAGCAGATGCAGGGGTTTCAGATTTTATTGAATCGAGAGAAAGCGTTTTTCCATCTTCCACATCAATGGAACAGATCGGTTGTCCGACTGGGAGGGTATCTCCCTCACTGGCAAGCAATGCAGTAATTTTCCCTGAAAAGCTCGACGGAACTTCGGCATTGACCTTGTCAGTTGTGACTTCAGCAATCGGATCGTATTTGCTGACCTTATCTCCGACAGACACGAGCCACTGGCTGATCGTTCCTTCGGTGACACTCTCTCCCAGTTGCGGCATTGCCATTTTTTCAATAGTCATCTATTCCGCGACCTCCTTAATATTCCGCCAGATCACGGATCGCCTGTTCAAGCTTCTCCGGACTCAGCAAAAATTGTTTTTCCAATGGAGCCGCGTAAGGCATTGACGGCGCATCCGGTGCGGCTAGCCTTCTAATCGGAGCATCCAGATCAAACAGGCAGTTTTCAGCAATCGTTGCCGCTACTTCACTCATTACACTGCCCTCTTTATTATCTTCAGTGACGAGCAGTACTTTTCCCGTCCTTTTTGCTGCTTCAATCACAGCCTCTTTGTCAAGCGGGTAAACGGTACGCAGATCCAGAATATGTGCTGAGATTCCTTCTCCGGCCAGTTTTTCAGCCGCCTGAAGGGCAAAGTGTACCGCAAGTCCGTAGGTAATGACTGTGACGTCATCACCTTCTCTTTTGATATCCGCCTTTCCAATCGGCAAAGTGTAGTCTTCATTCGGAACTTCACCCTTGATCAACCGATACGCTCTTTTGTGTTCAAAGAAAATAACCGGATCATTTGAACGGATGGAAGCTTTAAGTAAGCCTTTAACGTCATAGGGAGTGGATGGCATCACTATTTTCAGACCCGGTACATTGGCAAAAATGGCCTCCATCGACTGGGAATGATAGATTCCGCCGTGTACGCCGCCGCCATAAGGTGCACGAATGGTCAGCGGTACCGACCAGTCATTGTTCGAACGGTAACGAGTTTTCGCCGCTTCTGAAATAATCTGATTGGCTGCGGGAAGCATAAAATCAGAAAACTGCATCTCGGCCACTGGACGCAGGCCATACATGGCCGCTCCGATTCCGACACCGACAATTGCTGATTCGGCAAGCGGCGTGTCAATGATTCTTTCCTCTCCAAATTCCTCAAACAGGCCCTTGGTCGCCTGAAAAACACCGCCGCGTTTGCCGACGTCTTCCCCCATAACAATGACGTTCTCATCGCGTTCCATTTCTTCTTTGAGCGCTTGTGTCACTGCTTCTATATATGAAATGATTGCCACAGTCGCATCCCCCCCCTCAGTTCTTTTCCTCATACACATAACGGAGAACGGAATCCGGATCGGCAAACGGTGCCTTTTCAGCATAATCAGTCGCATCGTCAATTCCTCTCTTGATCCGTTCTTCCATTTCTTTTTCCTTTTCAGCCGTCAAAATATCGAGCCCGCGCAGATAGCTGGCGAACGTCAGTACACCGTCGTGCTTCTTTGCCTCATCGACCTCTTCTTTTGTCCGGTAAGTCATATCATTGTCGTCGCTCGTATGCGGGGTCAGCCGATAGCAGTTTGCTTCAAGCAGAGAGGGACCCTCACCGCGATGCGCCCGATCGGCAGCTTCCTTTACTGCAGCATAAGCGGCCAGTGGATCATTGCCGTCAAATGTTTTTCCAAACATGCCGTAGCCCTGTGCCCGGTCGGAAACATGTTCACAGGACAGCTGATGTTTCAATCCGACAGAGATCGCATAATGGTTATTTTCGCACATGAAGATGACCGGCAGCTTGTGCACTCCGGCAAAATTGCAAGCTTCATGGAAATCTCCCTGATTGGATGATCCTTCACCAAACGTAACGAAACTGACAATGTCGTCACCCTTCAGCTTGGCAGCCAGGGCGATTCCCACCGCATGCGGATTTTGGGTAGTAACCGGTGAAGAATGTGTCAGCATTCGCAGTTTTCGGTACCCGAAATGGCCGGGCATCTGCCGTCCTGCTGAGTTCGGATCTTCTGCTTTGGCAAAATTGTTTAACATCATTTCACGGAGTGTCATGCCCCAGGCAAGTACAAAACCATAATCCCGATAGTAAGGCGCAACATAATCTTTTTCTCTGTTCAATGCGAACGCAGCTCCGACTTGAGCAGCCTCCTGTCCCTGGCCCGAAACAACAAAGGGTATTTTCCCTGAACGGTTCAGCAGCCACAGGCGTTCATCAAACCGGCGTGTTACCAACATGATCTCGTACATATTTAAAACGTCCTGATCTGAAAATCCCAGAACATGGTGGCGATTTTGCATGATCTTTTCCTCCCTGTTTATTTGTATCATATATGAATCGCTCTCCCGTCAACAGCCAGTGCCGCTTCACCAATGACTTCCGTCAGTGTCGGATGCGGATGAATGGTTTCCGCTATTTCCCACGGCGAAGCATCCAGCAGCTTTGCCAGTGCCGCTTCACCGATCAAATCGGTCGCGTGTGGGCCGTAAATATGAACGCCGAGAATATCATTGCTTTCTTTATCAGCAATGATTTTAGCAAAACCTCCAGACTCTCCATAAACAAGTGCTTTTCCTATCGCCCCAAAAGGAACTTTGCCGATTTTAATCTCATGGTCTTTTTTAGCCTCTTCCTCCGTCATACCAATTGACGCCGCCTCCGGATGCGTATAAATACATTTGGGTACAAGGTCTTCGTCAATGGCTTCAACATAGAGTCCCGCCATATGTTCAACGGCCTTAACGCCCTCACGTGCTGCCACATGCGCCAGCTGCAGCCCGCCGATCACATCTCCGATCGCATAAATATGCGATTCTTTCGTCTGTCCAAAAGCATTAGTTTTGATGTACCCATTTTCGATCTCAATTGACGTGTTCGCCAGCCCAATATCTTCTGAATTCGGGAGCCTGCCGACCGAAACGAGCATTTTTTCTGCAGTAAAAGTTTCACGTTTATCGCCGATTTCCGCTTCTATCGAAATCGAATCTGTTTTTTTTAATGTTTCCGGGAGAATCTTAGCCTTCGTAAAAACAATGATACCCCGTTTCTTAAAGCTTCTGGCCATCGCCTGTGATATGGCTTGGTCTTCGGTCGGAACCAATCGGTCCGTGTACTCCACGACCGTCACTTTCGCACCGAAATCGGCCAGCATCGATGCCCATTCCGCCCCGATCACACCGCCTCCGACGATCAAAATAGATGCCGGGCATTCTGACAGTTGAAGTGCTTCATCAGAAGTCATCACCCGGGTTCCATCAATATCCAGTCCACTCAATGATCGCGGCCTGGATCCGGTTGCAATGATCACATTCTTAGACGTCAAAACATCATTCTCGCGATGATCCTCGTATGCGACCGAAATGGATCCCGAAATGGGGGAAAAAATCGAAGGGCCGAGTATCCGGCCGTAACCTTTATAGATATCGATTTTCCCTTTTTTCATCAGCTGAAGGACGCCATTGTGCAGCTTTTCAACAATCTCCTGTTTCCGTTCCTGAACCTTGGAAAAGTGGAGCACTGCTTCAGATATGTCGATGCCAAAAGTTCCGCTCTTTTTCATCGTCGTGTAAACTTCGGCACTTCTAAGCAGCGCTTTAGTTGGAATGCATCCCTTATGCAGACAAGTCCCGCCGAGTGCGTCTTTTTCCACGATGGCTGTCTTCAGCCCAAGCTGGCTGGCACGGATTGCCGCGACATATCCACCTGTGCCACCTCCTAATAGGACCAGGTCATAATTTTTGGCCATAAAAAAAGTCACTCCTTTTTTTCTTGTTACTAATACGCAGCAACCGTCTAAAAAGTTTCAAACGAATGGGATTAACTAAATTTATCATATTAATATCAAATTTTGCTCCTCGAAATCATTTTACGCTTGTTCCGGAAAAGATACAATTCTATTTTATGTAATATATATATTGCATAATGCAACTTATATATTACAATATAAATTAAGAGGTGATTTCTTTCATTGATAAACCATATAAAAATTGCCCGCGTTGAAGCAGGGATGACGCAACTGGATCTGGCGGAAAAAACAGGGGTAACAAGACAAACCATCAGCCTGATTGAAAAAGGAAAATACAATCCAACCCTTAAGTTATGCCTTGCTATCTGTTATACGCTGAATAGATCCCTGGATGAACTTTTCTGGGTTGAAAACAAGGAGGAGAACCATTGAAAAAAATCAAAGATGAACGTTTAATTCTTATCACATTAAAGAATGTGCGGATCGCCTTTATTTTCCAAACGCTTAGCATTTTGGCTATTTTGATTTATACAGCGATCGTCAGCGGCCCAAATGTAGCCTTTGACTCTCCTTTGTTCTTTGTCATGACAGTAACAACTGTTATATTTTTTTACTTGCAGATGGGTGTCTCGGTGGACATAGAAGCAACCGAAAAAAAGCAGAAAAAACGTATGCCCTATTACGGACTTGTTTTAATCGCTTCCGCCATCGGTTTGATCGTCGGATTGCTGCTTCTGACCACTGACTCCAATCATCCGATTGATGCACTGATCAGCGGTTTTGTTTTTTTTGGTTGTTTCTTAGCCGCTTTTTCTTTTTCTTATTACCTCAGAAAAAAACGGGAGAAGGAGGACGATTAGACTAATTGAGCTTAATTGAGTAAGCATATCCGGATCATAAAGCTGCTTGACTGAACATTATACGTGGGATTAATTTTTGTGAGAGCGGTATATATTGCTGACGGACAATCACCCTTCTTGCAAGCATGGCCGCAATGATTATTGTTACTGACTATTTTCTTTCCGACTAAAAGAAAGAGTTCTAGATTCTGCCGAACTCTGAATAAGAATTCAAGACAGAGATGATTCAATTATTTAAATAATACACATATTCCAACAGGAGGCTTTCTCAATGAAAAGAACAGGTGAATTTACGCTATCAATTATTGCAGGCGCCATCAATTGTCTGGCCTTAATCTCAGGATTACGCGCAGTTTCAGTGAACCCGTCCGCTTTAAAGCAGCAGCTCAGTGCTGCCGGCAGCCAACTGAGTGCACAGGAAGTGGCCAACATCATACACCTGAGCAATTTAGTTGGGACTTTACTCATTATTTTTTCGATCATCAGCATTATTTTAATGATTGTTGCACTCATTCTTCTAAAACGCAGCAACAGGGCGAAACTTGGTGGATGGCTGCTGGTTTTCGCCGGCATCGCCAGCCTGGTGGAAGTCGTTCCGGCCATTCTCTACATCATTGCCGGCATCATGGCTTTAGTCAGGAAACCCGCAGAATAATTTTTTCGAAAGACTGATCCAAAGCTTTGACTGTGAAGAGGCACCGGAGGGTTACGAGCCGGTGCCTCTTCACCTTTTCATTTGTTAAGTTTTCAGCGGTAAAAATGACCTTCTCGCACCAAAAACGGTTGCCCCAATTGAATTTCCGATACGCTGCTTGTGCTCTCGATGAGTGCCTGGGCAGTACGCTGCCAGTCAAAGTCAAGCTGTTTTATATTTTTGGGATCATTGTCTACGTACTTATTTGTCAATATATATGGTGATCGTGAAAAATAAAGTGTATTTTATAACCCGAATTAAAGAATCTTGATCAGGTCGAGCGTCTCTCTAGCTGCTTAAATGTGTCGATTTTCGCAACTTTTGATTGCAAACATACGTTCTTTCATGTATAATTTAAAGGTAGTCCAGTAATAACTATACGGATTAGAATAAAGGAGCGAACCAATCATGGCACTATCATTAGCCCCCTATTTAATGATGAATGGCACTGCAGAAGAAGCTATTAAGTTCTATGAACAAGCATTAGACGCCAAAGTTGCGTTCAAACAGAGCTTTGGAGAAATGCCGGCAGATCCGAACTTCCCTCTACCGGAAGAGGCAAAGGATCTTGTATCGCACGCAATGGTGAAAATCGGTGACTCCGACCTGATGTTTTCCGATAATTTCCCCGGCCAGTCCAGCAAGACCGGAGATCAAGTTACCATTTGTATTACTTCCGACAACAAGGACAAGTCGACAAAGATGTTCGAAGCCCTAAGTGAGGGCGGCGCCGTGAAAATGCCGCTTCAGGATACATTTTTCAGCCCTGCTTATGGTATTGTAACGGACAAGTTCGGAATCACTTTCCAGATTTTCACTGAAGGAAAAATGTAACAAGAACCTTAGCTGGTAACTAATAAAAGCGGTTCTGTTCACCAAACGGTGGCAGAAACCGCCTTTTTTATTTCAATAAAACTTCCTATTCATTCTTTGAACGCATAGCCCTTGAAAGAAGAACAATGGCGCAAAAATAAAACAAAACGGCAAATGCATTATCGTCAACGGTTTGAAGGATACCGATGGCAGCAAATAGAGCAGCCGTTGCGTAATAGTAAAACTTTTTTCTTTTTGGAGTCAACTAGAACCTCTTCCCTCAACCGGTAAATGGCTTAAAATTGTTCTTTTTCATAGAAATAAAAAGATAAAAGATAAGAGAGACAGACAAAAATTACGGTCACAACGATACTGGAGATCATCGGATGTTTTAAGAGCGGTAGAAAAATACCGGTATTGATTTTAAGTGAGAAAAATTTCCCCGCTCCAAACAAAAACAGGAAGAAGACAACCGTCACAATCAATTGAGCAGCTTTAAAGCCGAATTTATAATAAATCGGGTAGTATATTGATGTAAAAATACAGGTAAAGCAAAGAGAGAAAACCAGTAATTTGTAATCAAAGATCTGGCCGCCAAATTCATGGAAAACATTTTTCACTATTAAACTCAGAATGACCCAGGAAAGCCAGGCGAGCAGCCACCAGACACTGATCATGAGGTACCTGGCGTCTACGACCGACCGCCTGTTCAGCGGAAGACTGAGCACAAGCCGGTTTTGCATTTTATCGCTTTCACCCGTAGTAACATTTGAGTAAAGTACCATGAGGAAAGCGATAAAAGCCACGCCAACGCCATTGATCCATTGAAACAAAGGTTCACTATTGCCGAATGATTTTCCCCATGTCAGAATATAAAGCAGCAGAAAAACCGGTGCAATATAAGCTGTCTTTCTTTGCGTATACATATCCTTTACCATTAAGTGAATCATCCTTATTCTCCTTCCATGGCCACAATTTCAGATGCCGGCATTTGAAAAGCTACCATTTGGCTTTCTGACGAGGGTCATTATTCCGGCAATGATGTAGAGAATGGCCGGAATGACTTCTATCAGGCTGACGGTGCCGGTGAGAATCAGGAGCCATCCGCTCAGTTTCGGGCTGTTGCCGCGTTTTAGAAGAAAAAGTGCAACAAGCATTAAAATAACACTGATGACCGAAAAAATAGTGAGTAAAGTTCCGATCAAATGGCTCAAGTGTATGATGTTAGCCACTTCCTGTGCACTCAGCTGGCTGCCGGCAGCACTGAGCTGCTGCTTTAAAGCGGACGGGTTCAACGAAACTGCGCGTAATCCCGAGATTAAAGCCAGACAATTGATGGCGCCTGCAACAATTGATAATACAAATTCACCTGTTCTTTTCATTTAAAGCATCTCCTCGTATTGTAAAAATTGAAAAACTGGAATGATTCACGACTTAGCTCTCATCCGGGTTTTTCCAGCATCTTGAATTCCTCCTTTTGATAAAGGTGGTCAGAAAGAAATAAGAAACAATGAACAGGGTTCCGATCACAATAGTGACAATCGGGAATTCAAATAGTAAAAAAGAAGCTCCGAAATGAGTCCCAAACCGGGATATTCCCGCCATAAATTTAGAAAAAATCACTATGAAATATAGCCTGTAGAAGAGGCCTTGCACCATCGGATGAAAAATAATGTCGGTTTATCGAACCCTCCCAGTGTTCAAAAGCATGACCCCAAAAAAGATTGATCCCAGTAGGCCGACTTTTTCGTAAAAATATCTTTCATCATCAATTGAAACATCGCATTCTGACTCCCCTCAGACAGCGAACATTGAGAAATTAGTGAAATGTTTATCATTGCTGTGACTTTGATTTGACGAGGTAATACATAATTTCATCAAGGTTGGGCCGCTCAAGGTGGATATTTGATTTCTCTGCGAGCTCTCTCGCCGAATTCCCTTCCATAAAAGCTTCAAAACCGAGTGACGTTTCTTTGACAGAAATCGGATGAGCCCTCTTTATTTCTGATTCAGCGCTTTTTGGCCCTTTAACAAGCAAAAAAGACTCTGACAGACTCTCCATTTCCTTGCTGAACAAGATTTTACCGTCCATAATAAACGTTATGTAGTCCGCCACCTTCTCAAGGTCAGTTGTGATATGTGTTGAGAAAAAAATGGCTTTGTTTTCATTTTGAATCACATCGAGCAGGACATCCAAAAGCTCTTTTCGGAATACCGGGTCGAGTCCGGAAGTCGGCTCGTCCATAACGATCAGTTCCGCATGATGAGAGAGCGCCACCGCCAGAGCGAACTTCATTTTGGTTCCCTTAGAGAGTGATTTCACCTTTTTATCAAGTGGAACGCCGAATTTTTCTATATATTGGTAAAAAATATCATTATCCCACTTTTCATAGAAAGGAGCGACAATCCGTTTATTTTTCTCTGCAGTTAATTCCCCGAAAAACACATCCTGGTCATAAACAAATCCTATGCGCTGTTTTAGTGCTTTCATGTTATTTTTAAAACTCTCACCAAAAAGACGGACATCGCCACTGTCAATATGAACAAGATCCATGATGCAGCGGATTGTTGTACTTTTCCCCGCTCCATTTGGACCGATGAAGCCCATAATATAGCCTTTTTTCAGCGAAAAGCTGATATCTTCAAGTGCAAACCCTTTAAATGCCTTGCTGACATGATTCAATTCAAGAATGTTATCCATCATTCTTCCTCCCTGTACCACTTCTTGATTAATGAAATCATTTGTTCCAAAGTCATATCATACTTTTGGCTTTCTTTAACAACTTGCTCCAATTGCGTTTGTAATTCAGCCAATTGTTTCTTTCTCATTGCATTTTTATCGCGTAGAGAGACAAAGAAACCTTTTCCAGGAACGGAATCGATAAACTCATCTTTCTCTAATTCCTCGTACGCCCGCTTGGTAGTAATCACACTGATCGAAAGTTCCCTTGCCAACGCACGAATGGAGGGTAGCTGACTCCCTTCTTGCAGCTGCCCTTGTAAGATCTGTTCCGCGACCTGGTTTCTGATCTGTTGATAAATCGGCAGATCAGAAGTATTCATAAGAATAATATCCATAAAAGCACCAACTGTTTATACTGTATATGTTTAATATATACAGACGCAGCTATTCTGTCAATATTAATCCAGCATTCATGCAGAGTTGATTATTACGTGCTATTATAGGAGAAAATATTAAATTTTTCGGAGTGACATGACAGTGGGGCAGTTTGAATGGCTAACAAGGATGACATGGACTGACGGAGCAGTAGCTGCTGGCATTTTTATCATTTTTCTCTTTGCCCGTATTCTTTTCGCCAAGTATTTTCCAAAATTGATCGCAAGTATGACGAAATTGAGCAAAAGCCAGATTGATGATGCGCTGATCACAGCATTCCGACGGCCAATCGGTTTTATACTTATAGCAACAGGGATTTATCTTGCCCTGGCCTATTTGCCGATACCGCATCAATGGAAGGATGTTGTCTCGCTCTTTTATACATCGGCAGCTACTTTTTCAATAGGCTGGGGTTTTTATCTGTTTTCTGACGCTATTGGCGTTTTCTTCAATCACATGGGTGACCGGTTTGATTTGCAGTTCAATAACATTATTATTCCGTTTCTTTCCAAATTAGCAAAATTCATCGTGGCAATCCTCACTATAGTTCTGATTCTTGACCAGTGGAACTATCACGTCACCGGTTTGATCACCGGTCTTGGTATCGGCGGACTGGCTTTTGCCATGGCCGCGAAGGATACGCTCAGCAATCTATTCGGCGGTTTTGTGATTATCACTGATGCTCCTTTTACGATTGGTGAGCTGATTCATACAGGAAGCATTGAAGGTGTTGTCGAGGACATTAATTTTCGGTCGACGCGAATCCGGACGGCGGATCAGGCTTTGGTTACAGTGCCAAATTCGACACTTGCAACGCAGCCTATCACCAATCTTTCGAGAATGAACAAACGGCGTGTTTCCTTCAGGATACCTATTGATCTTGATACATCGAATAAGCAGCTGACCCAATGCGTCACCCGCATACGAAAGCTATTGACGGACGATCAGGAAGTTTATGAGGAAGGTATGATGGTTTATCTGGATGAAATTACGGCTTCCAGCATTAATCTGATGATACAGTTCTTTGTACGGACAACGGATTTTGAGGAATGGTTGAAGCTTAAAGAAAAATTCAATTTTTCCATATTGTCTCTATTAGATGACGAGGATATTGAACTTGCAACCACCCGTCCGCAGATGGTTTTTGATGCTTCCAAACAAGCCGTTTCCACCCAATTGCCCGTTGCTGAAGAAGAAACAAGCGTAAAAAAAACTCGAGATCAGCATCAAACAAGATCCAGAAACTGAAAAAGTCGCCCGTCTTAGCCTGGCCAGACGGGCATTTTTATTCAGAGATACACGATAATGCAGACAGTCAAACAGCTTTGCCCGGCTTTCTGATCAAAGCAGCCATTCCTGCTCCCATCAGCACAACGCCGGCAGGCAATCCAGCAGAAAAAAGGACAATACTGTTCACTGTTCCGGCAAGAATGAACAGAAGGCCGGAAAGCGTCGGCCATCTTCCTTCCTTGATCAGGAACAATGCCACCGCAGCCAGCAATATAGCTGCTGTACCGGCAACAAGTGCCTGAAGTCCAAAGGTGACAAGACCGTCCACTGCTCCGTGAGCGGTATTCCGACCGCCAATCTGCGCAAAAACCTCTTTACCGTCTGTATGACTTGCTATGATTATTGATGAAAATCCGAAAATCACCTGAATAGCCGTCAACGCAATTCCGGCAATTGCTATAATTTTCCCCGCATGCCTTCTGTGCATAACTACCTCCTCATTCGGAATTTTTCATATTCAGTGCGAAACGCTCCAGCCTTTCTACACCTGCACAGACCAAAGGCAATGCTCCGGCAGCAAACGTTTGCTGATTCATTGTATGCTTCCGGAAGTTAAGACATGCTTGCGGGCATTTTACTTCACAATACGCAATAACCCAATAAAACAACAAAGCAGGACAAAATGCAGCCCTGCTTTGTGTATATTCATTTTCTATTCTTCCATGTGCTAGCCGTTTTGCCGGTAAAGTCCGGGATTCTCCCGGGCATTCTCTTTTGAAATCTGGATGGAGTCTTTAATTTGCTGATAAAGCTGTTCAGCCTTTTCTCCTTCAATGACAAGCAGGATCTCTTTCTTCCTAATCTCAGTGAGAAAAGAGAGGGTTTTAGGCATTTCATTTATTGAAAAAGTTGTTCCATCAATTGAAAAATAAGCGGTACAATGACTCTTTTTTATCGTTTCATACAAACGCAACGCGCGCTTCAACGTCAAAGTGCTCATGGATTTAAGTGGAACCTTGATCGAAACAATCTGTTTTGCCATGACAGAAAATCACCTCTTGCTCTAATTCTTGATTGCATCCATCACTTCCTTTATTATATGCCATCTTTCCACATTTGCAGAATGATAAGCACTCTCAGCTACTAAATATTATGTTTTGGAAGCCCTTCCGGCACAGATTAAGGCTTCTTTCTGCTGTTTTCTCCAGTAGTCTAAGAAAAAAATTAATAAGAATTCGACAGATCATTTGGAAACGGTGGAAGAAGACCAAGACGAGATATAAAAGTCTTGTTCAACTCAAAGTGCCGAAACAAAAGGCGTGGGAATGGGCAGACACACGAAAAGGCTACTGGCGTATCGCCTGTACCCATATCTTACATCGAGTGATTACAAATAAAATACCCGAACAGATAGGTCTGAAGAATCTAACCCATCTGTTCGAGTATGCACACTCAAACTATTGAACCGCCGTATACGGAACCGTACGTACGGTGGTGTGAGAGGTTGGAGAAATCTCCCCCTACTCGATTCAAAAACGTTTTGTTTCTATCACCGGGCTATCGTTTCATTCTCTACAGTCTTTCCATGCTGAAGCTGATACATATTAAAATAAAGCCCTTTTTCTTTTAACAGTGACTGGTGCGTACCGCGTTCAACTATTTCTCCGCGATGAAGAACAAGGATTTGATCTGCATCCTGTATGGTTGAAAGGCGGTGAGCGATTGCGATTGTTGTTCTCCCTTTTCTCATCCGTGTCAGAGCCGCCTGAATCGCTTCTTCTGTTTCCGTATCGACACTGGCGGTGGCTTCGTCCAGCACTAGAATCTTGGGATTGAGTGTCATTGTCCGGGCAAAAGAAAGCAGCTGTCTCTGTCCACTTGAAAAAGTCGCACCCCGCTCACCGATCTGTTCATGATACTTATCTGGAAGCTTTTCAATAAAGCGGTCAGCTTGAACAAACCGAGCCGCTGCCTCAACTTCCTCGTCCGATACAGTACGGCTCAATTTGATGTTGTCCGCGACATCGCCGACAAACATGAAAGAATCCTGCAAGACAAGCCCCAGCCTGCTGCGCATTTCCGCATCTGAGTATATCGTCAGCGATTTTCCATCAATATAAATGCCGCCATGCTCTACAGGATAGAAGCGCATCAGGAGATTAATGATTGAGCTCTTACCGCTTCCAGTGTGTCCGACCAGTGCCACCGTCTCACCCGGATTCGCCGTAAAAGTGATGTTTTTCAAAATGTCTGTTTTTCCGTCATAGGAAAAGGTTACGTTTCTAAATTCCACACGTCCCTCTTCAATTGTTGGTGATTCAGATCCATGCTGGACAGGTGCCATGCGCTTGTCATCAAGCAGCCCAAAAACGCGTTCCGCCGAAACCATGGCCTGCTGATAAAGAGTTAGTTGTTGCATCACCTGGTTGACCGGATCAAAGAAGCGGTCCAAGTAGTTGACGAAGGCGTAAAGCACGCCAAGCTGTACGATGCCACCGATGGACTGGACACCAAAGAAACTCAGAATCATGATCAGGCCAATCAGATAGACTGAATAGACGGCTGAACGCAGCATCAGGCTGTTCAGTCTGACACTTTTCAGCATAGCCGTCTTGTGTTCATCATTAATTTTACCGAACTCCCTGCGCAGACGCTTCTGCTGGCGCATGGCCTGAATCATCGCCATGCCCTGAAGTGATTCGTTCAGTTTTGCGTTCAGTTGGCTGAGTTTAACTCGCGTTACCCGGTAAACTTTTGAACTGAGCCTGCCGTAAACCCACATCAGTAGCAGCAAGAAAGGCATCAAAATGAGGCAGACCAGGGCCAGGCGGACATCGAGAAAGAACATGCCGGCAAAAATCCCCATCATCATAACTCCACTGCTGACAAAGGTTGAGAGCACACTGACGTACAGATCTTTGATCGTTTCTGTATCGTTAGTAATTCTGGATACGAGACTGCCGCCCGGCGTCTGATCGAAAAAAGTCAAACCCAAATGCTGAACCTTACTGAACACTTCAACTCGCATTTTCTGAACCACATTCAATGCTATCTTCTGGAAAAGCAGCACTTGAAAGTAATTAAATAGCGCAGATATGGCGTATAATCCGATAAAACCCGCGGCCAGCAGTGTCAGCGGCAGCCATGGGAAATGGCGCGGTGTTAAATAATTATCAATAAAAACCTTCATTACAATGGGGCCAAGTACATCCGAAACTGTCGCAATAATCAATAGCGAAAAAGCCAGAATCAGGTTTTTTTTAAAATGTACCAGATAAGACATCAGGCGTTTCATCACATGTTTTTCCACACGCTGTTCCTGTACGGGATTCATCTCTGCTCTCATTGGCTTCCTCCTCCTTCAGAAACGAGAGATTCCAGTTGCTGATGGGCATACATTTCTGCATACCAACCGCCTTCAGCCATCAATTTTTCATGTGTTCCCCGCTCGCTGATTTTTCCGTCATTCACCACGATAATCTGATCCGCATGCTCAACGGCACTCAGGCGGTGTGCGGAGATAACCGTTGTTTTATATTGACGCTCTTTCTTTAAAGCTTTAAGAATAGCCACCTCAGTCCGGGCATCGACAGCGGAAAGCGAATCATCAAAAATCAGGATTTCCGGGTCGGCGAGCAAAGCCCGCGCAATCGATACGCGCTGTTTCTGTCCGCCTGACAAGGTCACTCCGCGCTCGCCAACAATAGTCCCGTATCCATCCACAAAGTTCAGAATATCTTCATGGATACTGGCCAATTTCGCCGCTCTTTCTATTTCTCCCTGGGTGGCTTCAGGTCGCGCGAAAGCAATGTTTTCGGCAATTGTTGCTGAAAAAAGAATGTGGTCCTGTGGAACATAGCCGATGGCGCTTCTCAATGCCTCGAGGGTGACACTTTTGATAGGCACATTCCCTATTTCAATCGCGCCATCCCGCAAATCAAATTCGCGGAGCAGCAACCGAAGCAAAGTTGTTTTACCTGCTCCCGTTTTGCCAACGACGCCCAGTGTCTGACCTTTTCCCACTGAGAAAAAGATTTCAGACAGTGCAGCGCTGTTACTGCCAGGATACCGGAATGAATGGATCGCATACGTAATATCCCCGCTTGGCACAGCCGTGGACGCGTCTTTCTGATCTGTGATCTGTGGTTGGACGGCAAGCAAGCGCCGGATGCGATCATACGAAGCGCTTCCGCGTTCTACAACGTTAAAAAGAAAACCAAAAGCAAGCATCGGCCAGACAAGCTGTCCGAGATACAAAGTGAAACTGGTCAGACGCCCAATAGAGAGGGTTCCCCGGACCACATATCCCGCCCCGAATATCAAAGCGAGAAAAAAACAGAGCGCAACAATAAAAGTAATCGTCGGATCAAATAGTGCATCAATTTTTGCGACCGCCAAATTCTTATCTACAACATCTCTGGACGCTTTTCGGAACGTACTGACCTGTGCCTTTTCTTCCCCGAAGGCTTTGATAACACGGGCACCCGATATGTTTTCCTGAACTTTGTCGTTCAAATCTGAAAAAGCCGCCTGTGCAATTCCAAACCGCTTATGCAGCAAAGATCCGTAATACATTGTCAGGACAGCCATCACCGGCATGGGCAGAAGCGCAATGACCGTCAGTTTCCAGCTGATCAGCGTCACCATAGCGATGATGACCATGCCGCCCATTGTTATCGAATCGACAAGGGTTAGAATGCCATCGCCTGCCGCACCCTGTACGGCATTGATATCATTCGTCGCATGAGCCATCAAGTCACCGATTCTCCGTTTCTGATAAAAATCAGGAGACAGTTTCGTAAAGTGTTTATACAAATCATTCCGAAGCTGCTTGGCCAGAATAATTGATGAGCCGAAAATCAGCTGTCGCCAGATATAACCCGTACAATAATAAACAGCCCCGACAAGGATAAGGAAACCCACCCATTCGGCCAGCACAAGAAGTGTCAGGTTCCGTTTCCTGATGTCGTCGACAATGATACCGACAACGTAAGGTGGTATAAGAGAAAGAAAGCTGGAAAGCATAAGAAAAATAATACCGAATAAATATTTGTACCTTTCCTGTTTAAAAAACCACCATAAGTCGATAAAAATACGCAACAGTACAAACCTCCTTAATGCAATACCACTAACTATTTCAGGCAAAAAAAGCCGTAGGAGAAAAGATAATCCTTTCTCCTACGGCTTTAAAATAACAATAAACTCACATCAAAAATAACGTTTATTTATTATCCACGCCCGGAAAAAGAGATGAGTGTCAAAACATCATTAGCAGCAGTAAATTGAATTCCGCGAACCGGAAAAGCCACAGCATATGAAAATTTCATGACACTCACCTCCTCTTCTATTCGAAACCAATGTGTTTATTATATAA
The DNA here is from genome assembly GCF_002802965.1 of Sporolactobacillus pectinivorans. Classification (NCBI taxonomy): domain Bacteria; kingdom Bacillati; phylum Bacillota; class Bacilli; order Caryophanales; family Sporolactobacillaceae; genus Sporolactobacillus; species Sporolactobacillus pectinivorans. The sequence goes on from NZ_NXGA01000001.1 coordinate 2,443,115, forward strand.
GTTTTTTCAGGCTAAGTAAACATCAAAAAAGCAAAAAAATGGGAATCGCATGAAAAACGATCCCATTTAAAAAATTTGGATTAATCAATCGAGATGAGTCTGCCTGGGTTCTGTGATTCCTCTTTTTTTGGGAGAGTCACGTTCAGAACACCGTCCTTGAACGACGCCTTGATCTTTCCATCATCTACACCGTCGAGCATGAACCTGCGAACATATGAACCCGAAGAACGTTCTTTGTGCAAGAAGCTTCCATCTTCTGCTTTTTCGCTGCTTTCCTGCTCACGTGAAGCCTGAATGCTCAGTATGCCCTGATCAAAATCGAGATGGATATTGTCTTTGCTAAAACCCGGAAGATCCACTTTTACAACATACTCGTTGTTTTTTTCTTCAACGTCAGCCGCAAAGGGCTGAACACTTGGATTGCGTAAGAAATTGTGACCCCATTCATCAAACCAGGAAGGCAGAAAATCAAAAAACCCGTCACGATCTTTTTTTGTTGGATACAGATTTGCCATAAAGCATTCCTCCTTGAATTTTGTAGGGCATCTGTACTTATTTAATTAGTATCCCTATCGTATACAATAATATTATAGCTCTTTGGTCAGTAAAGGTCAAAATATATTTGACTTTTACTGACCTTTTATAAAAATGTATCATTCCTGAAACTTTTCCCCTGCTTCGATATAATAGCATTAGACTATTGCTTCAAATGAGAGCCCCATGATGGACTGGAAAGGATGTTTTTTTATGGTAAAATCACTCGTTCTGGCGGAAAAGCCCAGTGTAGCGCGAGAAATTGCCCGCGTGCTTGGCTGCCGGACGGTCAATCGAAATTATATTGAGGGCGACCGCTATGTCGTGACCTGGGCACTGGGACATCTAATTGAATTAAAAATGCCTGAGGATTATGACAGTCGCTTTAAGACGTGGCGGATGGAAGACCTGCCGATTATCCCGAAAAAAATGGAAATCAAGCCAATTAAACAGACTAGCGGGCAATTCCATGCGATTCGCCAGCTCGCGATGCGAAAAGATTTGAATGATCTTGTTATTGCGACAGATGCGGGCCGTGAAGGCGAGCTTGTTGCCCGCTGGATTATAGAAAAAATAAACTGGAGAAAACCTGTGAAGCGACTGTGGATCTCATCGCAGACTGATCGGGCAATCACCGAAGGTTTCAAAAATTTGAAACCAGCCAGTGATTATGATAAGCTTTATCGTTCTGCAGTTTGCCGATCTGAAGCCGATTGGCTGGTCGGGCTGAACGTCTCGCGTGCTTTGACCACGAAGTTTAATGATTCGTTATCAGCAGGGCGTGTTCAGACCCCCGCACTCTCCATGATTCTGGACAGGGAGCGCACGATCAATGCATTCCGCCCGGAGCCTTACTGGACCGTTCAGGCGCAGGCAGGGGAATATACCGCGGTTTGGCAGCGTGGCAATCAGACAAGAGTCTTCAACCAAAAAGACGCTGAAACGATTCTTCAAAAACTTCGCAAACGGAATGCGGTTGTCCAGAAAGTAGAAATCAATAGAAAATCAGAACGCCAGCCGCTCCCTTATGATCTGACAGAACTGCAGCGGGATGCAAACAGACGTCTCGGATTTTCTGCCAAGAAAACGCTCAATGTGCTTCAGAATTTGTATGAACAATACAAAATCGTAACCTATCCGCGGACAGACTCCCGTTATCTCACCCAAGATATCGCTGCGACCATGCCCGAACGGTTAAAGGCCATATCTTCAGTTTACGGGGAAGAAACGCGGCAAATCCTGCACAGGAAAAAAGGCGAAGCTCTGGCGAAATTTGTATATAATGATTCTAAGGTAGGCGACCATCACGCACTGATCCCTACCGAGCAGCCGGTTTTTATCAATGATCTCTCAACTGACGAACGGAATTTGTATGATATGGTCATCACCCGTTTCCTGGCTCTTTTTTATCCCGAATATCAGTATGAAAACAGACGGGCTATTCTTGATACAGCCGGCGAAACACTGATCATTCGCGAGACAGTGGAACTTGATCCGGGATTCCGGCAAGTGGCACAACGGGAAACAAGCCATGGCAGTCAGCCGCATACATCACTTGTGAAAGGGCAAATTCTTCCGGTCAGCAAAGTAGAAATTTCGCAAAAAATGACTGAACCTCCGGCGTACTTCTCCGAGGCTGACCTGTTGACACAAATGGAAAAATACGGTCTGGGTACACCTGCCACAAGAGCCGATATCATTGAAAAACTGATTCAATCCGAATCCATCAAACGCAATGCCGGCGGCAGGTTGAGCACCACGTCAAAGGGTAAACAGCTGATTGACTTGGTAAATCCGGAGCTGAAATCTCCCGAATTAACATCAAAGTGGGAACAGGAGCTTGAAAACATCGCAAAAGGAGCGGGAAATCCGGCCCGATTTATGCAGAATATCCGCCTGCAGACGCAGCAGCTTGTAAGTGAAGTCAAAGACAGCGAACAGGCCTATAAAATTCAAAACCTGACAGCGACAAAATGTCCCGAATGCGGGTCACTGATGAAAGAATCACGAGATCGCGACGGTGGTCGTGTCCTTGTGTGCATCAATCGTTCGTGTGGTTTCCGGAAAAGAAAAGATCCCAAAATTTCAAACCATCGCTGCCCCCATTGTCATAAAAAAATGGAGCTGCATCGAGGAAAAGCCGGCGTCTATTTTCAGTGCCGGAATTGCGGAATCGTCGAAAAAGCAGTGAAAGCGGAGAAGAAAGCAGATAAACGAGAAACGAGACATTTGCTGAACGAAATAAACAAGAACACTGAGGATTTTGGAAACAGTCTCGCCGATGCATTGCAAGCCGCCCTTAGAGAAAACCATCCAAAATAAAAAAATGAACTGGCAGTAAAAGAGAGACCGAAACCGGTCTCTCTTTTACTGCTTTTCCTTTAATGAGCAATCAAGTTAACGCATGCACTTTCCCGACTTCAAGTCTCAAATCTGGAATAGCCGAAAAAACAATCTCAGCGAGGACAGCATACCCTTTGGCTGTCGGATGCAGACCATCTTCATTAATGAGATCTGAAAAATCTCCCTTGCTTTTAAAAGCTGAGCGAATATCCAAACTCGGAATACCTGACGAGTGAACCATCTCTTTAAGCGAGCGGTTGTACATGCCATGCCAATGTTCAATTCCTCCACAGCAGCTGATCCAGTGCCCAATCGAGTGACTGTAATGCTCCATCAGTGAATGATAATACCGGGCAGGATCGAGCGGCAACAGGCTGAGCACGACCGGGACAGCCCCGGAAGCCGAAATCTGACGGACAATCTGTTTGATGTTTGAAAGATAACGATTTAATGGCACAATCGGTACATGCTCTTCTTCAGGGAGCTGAGCAACCTGATCCCAGCGAAAATTACAGTCATTGCCGCCAATGTTAATCAGGACAAGATCAGGATGAAGCTGCAATACATCTTTGTCCAGACGCTCGACCAGTAAATCAGAATTGTCATTAAAAACGCCTTTATTTAGCACTTCGTCCTGATCGCCAAGAAGGCGCTGCAGAAGTACAGGATAATTGTCTCTGATGATTTTGAATCTACCGCGTACGAAAGTGATTCCACGAGTCACACTGTCACCGAAGCATACAATTTTCAAGTGAATCATCTCCTGATCTTCCCGGCTTTATTGTAGCCGCCGGTCGAAACCTTTACGTACATATTATCAGATGACTTCCCAATTTTACAGTGCCGGGGCAGAAAAACGACTATTTTTTCAAAAAAGCAACACGCGTATTTATTTTTTTCATGTTGTGCAGAAAGTTTCTCTTAAAGATCTGATACAGTACTTCCGCGAATATCAGCCCCATGGCAATGGCTCCGGAGAGCACAAAAGCTTTCTCGGCCAGATGAATGGCCAAATTATACTGATCTCCGACTACCTGGCTCATGACCGAGTAAGTCAGACCTCCGGGAACAAGCGGTATAATGCCCGCTACGCTGTAGACAATTACAGGATTTTTATATAACCTCGCGAAGACCTGACTCATTAATGCGACTACAAAGGAGGCAGCAAATGTGGCGACAAAATCATTACGATTCCACTGATACAGGAAAAAATAGATCAGCCAGGCAATCATTCCAATTAGCCCGCCATGAAACAGCGGTTTGCGGGGAATATTGTATATGATACCGAAGGCACATGTTGCCAGGAAACTCGTCACAGATTGTACAGCGAACATCATTGCATACGCCAAATCATTCACCTTCAATTAATTGATAAAGCTAAGGCAATACCGATACCGATGGCAAAAGCGGTCAGACCGGCTTCCGCCGATTTAGACAATCCTGACACGAGATCCCCTGCCATCACATCGCGTACAGCATTCGTGATCGGAACACCGGGAACAAGCGGCATGACGGCCCCGATAATAATTTTATTCAGTTCTGAACCCATTCCGATTTTAACACTCAAAACTGCAATCACGCCAACAAGAATGGACGACATAAACTCGGAGAAAAATTTCACCTTTGTCAGACGGTGAAAATAAATGGCTCCTGCCTGCCCCGTCCCGCCGGCGATAAAGGCCGGAAGCGCATCTTCCCACCTTCCAAGAAACATGAGCAGAAAGCAGCTACTCGCACCCGCAGCAGCCAGTATTTGCATCCAGTCAGGATACACTTTGGCTGACCGGTCAATATCCGTCAGCCTGCGATGGACTGCTTCAAGTTCTATCATTTTTTCGGCTACTTCCCTGGACAGACTATTCACTTCAGTCACCTTGCGCAAATTTGTGCTGCGATGGGTAATTCTTACAAGCTGAGTTACGTCACAGCCCTCTATGGCAAAAATGATCCCGGTGGGCGTCACAAAGCTCTGTGCCTGATCGACAGAAAAGCTCTTTGCCAGACGATTCATTGTATCTTCAATGCGAAATGTTTCTGCGCCGTTTTCCAGGAGAATTTTGCCGGCCAAAACGCAGACTGCTGCAACTTCATGCGTAACATTTTTCTCATTTGAATCATTGATTCTATGGAAACCATCCATGATTGATAAGCTTCTCTCTTTTTTGAGTACGCTTATTATAATATGACTATCCGATAGGAACAAGACTTTCACATTGTTTTAATAGATGAAAATGTAAAATGGCAAAAAGCATGCTATAATTAATTGATGTGAAAAATCACTGTTTCGTCATTCTATGCCGCTTGACGCAAGTGATTTCGAGTAAAAGGGCTGCTTTTTGCCGATACTCTGAACAGGGTTTCAAAGCGTTGCTCAGATGAAAACAATTCCGTCTATAATGTTTTGAGACACTGTAAGAGTGATCAATTTTCTTTTCAAAATTGAGAGGAGTGGACTCACCAAATGGTTAAACTTGTATTGATCCGCCACGGACAAAGCGCTTGGAATCTGGAAAACAGGTTCACAGGCTGGACAGATGTTGATTTAACTGAAAAAGGAGAACAGGAAGCGACTGAAGCCGGGGAAATCCTTAAGAAGAATGGCTACACTTTTGATCTTGCCTATACTTCTGTACTGACGAGAGCAAATCATACGTTGTGGAATGTCCTTCACGCTCTTGATCTGACATGGATTCCTGTAGAACATACATGGCGTCTGAACGAGCGCCATTATGGCGCGCTTCAGGGCTTGAATAAAGCGAAGACTGCAGAGAAATACGGTGCCGAACAGGTACATATCTGGAGACGCTCCGCAGACATCCAGCCTCCTGCACTGACTAAGGATGATGAACGCTATATTGCCCAGTTGAACGACCCACGGTATGCAGACCTGACTGAAGCTGAACAACCGCTGACCGAAGATCTTCTGGATACGGTTGATCGCGTGCTCGTTTACTGGAACAAAGAAATCGTTCCTCAACTCAAGGACGGCAAAAAAGTGATTGTCGCTGCTCACGGCAATTCACTTCGCGCTCTGGTCAAGCATTTGGACAATGTTTCTGCCGATACAATCGTTGGCTTGAACATTCCTACAGGCACTCCGCTGGTTTATGAACTCGATGAAAATCTCAAGCCGTTAAATCGCTATTATCTCGGTGAAAACGGACCTTTAGACAAAGAAGTTCTTCCGTCTGCTGAAACAAAATAATTCGTTCTATTTTTTATGGAACACTTTCGCATCTGCGAAGGTGTTTTTTCTTTATCAGGATGAAAATTGCCCAAAAAGAAAAGTCCCCCGAATCATTCGGAAGACGAGGACACAAGCCCATCCGCTCATGCTCCCCTTCCATCACTGATATGAAAGATCGTGAACGCCGGCATGGGCAGCCGACACTTCAAACGGGCAGCAGGCGTGTCAATAAAGCTGGGTAATCACGCTAAGTGCAAAGTATTACATTGGACATATAAATCACGTTCAACATGGTCATTGTAACCCTTTTCATCTAAAATGTAAAGGTTATCATATATTAATTTAACACTATATTAACCTCTTTCATTAGTCCATCGAGATTTCAATGGGCGCCAAAGTGGGTACATTTAGTATTGTCTCCGACCACTGTGCAAATTGAAACAGGCCTCTGTCATCCAGCCGGCGTCCGATGCATTGCATGCCGACAGGAAGACCGGCAGCTGTAAAACCGATTGGAAGGGAACATGCCGGCTGTCCCGTCAAATTTACCGGACTGGTCATCATCCAATCGGATTCCGGATTTATTTTCTGCCCATTGACATGGGCCGGTCCTTCGTCCTCATAGGGATATGCCACTGCGGCAAGCGTCGGAGAGACAAGAACATCATATCTTTCAAATTGCTCCTGAAACATTTTCCAGATATAAGTCCGATAACGATTCATATTCAAAAACTCTTCGGCAGTCGCATTTTCTCCTCTGTGAATCATAGAAACCAGCGTTTCAGATAATTCATTCTGATGGCCTGCCATTAAGTCTTTTGTACTTACTGCAAGCCCAATCATCCACAGGCGATTAAAAAAGCGGACATAACCCCGCAAATCTTTTTCCATTCGGATGTCTGCCGGCTCGATGATAGCACCGGACTCTTCCAATTTCTTCAGTGTTCTTTCAAAAACGTTTTGAATTTCTGCATCCACGTGATACATGCCAAAATCTAATGTATAACCGATACGGAACGGTTTTATTTTTTCCCCAAGTGTTTCACATATGGATGGATTCATCCGGTCCAGCGAATACGGATCAAGCAATGACGGACCCTGCACTGCATCAAACATCAACGCAGCATCTGATACCGTGCGGGCTATCGGACCATAACTGATGAAGGGTACTGTATTTGCAAAGAGATCTTCAGGATGGTTATCTGCGGGAATACGCCCGAAACTCGGCTTGAAACCGAAGACACCGCACAAGCTGGATGGAATACGAATCGAGCCTCCCCCATCACTCCCTTCCGCCAGTGGGCAAAATCCGGCTGCAACGGCCGCAGCCGAGCCTCCGCTTGATCCCCCCGTCCCGTTATCGGGTTGCCAGGGATTTCGTGAAGCGCCAAACAATCGATTGTTGGTCGTACCCTTGTGTCCAAATTCAGGTGTGTTTGTCTTGCCGAGAATCACGGCACCGGCCGATTTCAATCGTGAAACAATTGTTGCGTCGCGATCCGGGACATGGTTTTCATAAACCAGGCTGCCATAAGTTGTACGCAACCCTTCTGTGTTTGTCAAATCCTTGATTGCTACGGGAATGCCTTCGAGTGGCCGGGCATTCCGCTCCCTGTATCTTTTACCTGCTGACTCAGCCTGTTCCAGTGCCTGTTCTCGGTTTAGCGTTACAAAAGCATTAAACCGCGGGTTCAAAGAGTCAATACGCTCCAGAGCATCCTTGACAACCTCGGAGGGAGTCAGGCGACCCTCCATGTATGCATGTTTTAATTCTATGGCACTGAGAGAATGAATCTCTGACAAAACACTACCCCCTTTACTGATCTTTTAGTTAACTTTTTGTGATTTATCATTAACATTTAAAGTATAACTTAATTTCCAGCCAAAATAAAAACGGTCGCCCGTTTTTATTTTCTTAAGGGTAATCGTTTACTTGTCGAACGTTTTGAAAACAACAGGCCGGGCTGCTGAAGCTTTGCTTTGATCAATGCAGCGGCAGTCACTCCGACTGCAGGATTCTTTGATGGCGCAGGCCGCGCACTTACCCTTCCTGCTCGTCTGAAAAAATTTTATCATCATCCAAGCCGCATAGCCAAAAATCAACAACCCCAGAATAACGCTGATTGCAATACCCATTTTTACATCACTACTTTCTTAAAGAGTGCTTCAGAATCCAAGCAGCAGTCCGACATGATAGAAAATGAATGAGACCAGATAGGCAAGCGTGACACAGTATCCAATCGTAAATAAGGTCAGCTTCATATTCCCGACTTCATGCTTAATGGCTGGAACTGTTGACATGCAGGGAATATACAGGAGCGTAAAGACCATAAAGCTGTACGCTTGAAGCGGTGTAAATGCCTGCCTGATCGATTCGGTAAGCGATCCGTCGCCTGATGTATGATAAATAATTCCCAGCGTTGAGACCACCGACTCTTTTGCCAGAAAGCCTGTCACAAGTGCCGAAGCAGCTTGCCAGGTCCCGAATCCCAGCGGGCCGACAACAGGCGCAATTGCCGAGCAGGCAAGCGCAAGAAAACTCCGGTCGATAGCTACGTTCATGCCTCCGGGTCCTGCATAAGAAAGCAGCCAGACAAAGATAGTGCCGCCAAGAATAAAGGTCGTGGCTTTTTTTACAAATCCCTTGGCTTTATCCCATGTGCTCCGGAAAATCGTCCGCATATTCGGAACCCGGTAAGGTGGCATTTCAATGACAAAAACAGATTTTTCCTTTTTCATAAACGATGAAAAGATTTTTGCCATGATCATTGCCATAACGATACTTAAAACATAGAGTGATAAAACCACCAGCGCCTGGTATCGGGCGAAAAAAACGCCGGCAAACAGACTGTATACGGTCAATCGAGCGGAACAGGACATGAGCGGCGAGATCAAAACCGTCAGCAGCCTTTCCTTTGGCTGTTCAATGGTGCGCGCGGCCATGACACCGGGTATGTTGCATCCGAATCCGATCACAAGCGGAATAAATGCTTTACCATTCAATCCAACCGCCTGCATCAGACGGTCCATAACAAGAGCCACCCGGGCCATATATCCTGAATCCTCAATCCAGGAAATGAAAAAGAAAAGGACAAAAATCTGTGGAATAAAGACGATGACTCCACCGACTCCCGCAATGATTCCATTCAGAATGACATCGCGAATAGCGGGAACCACTCCCAGCCACTCAAGACAGGTTCGCGTCCAGCTCGTCAACGGTCCTGAGAAAAAAGCATCGAGCAAACCGGATATCGGGTTGCCAATCCAGTTGAAAGTTACATGAAAAATCAGGTACATAATCCCTAGAAAAAGCGGGATGCCAAGGAATCGATTTGTGACCAGCAAATCGATCTTTGTGGAAAACGAAGACTGATCCCCGGACTTTTCATCAATAACGTTTGCGAGAATATGATCAATGAACCTTTTTCTAGTCTGATGAATCCATTCTTCAGCGGTTTTATTCCGGGAGCCGGCGTTCAGCGAGTGATTCAGCCTTTCCGCAATTTCCTCTGTTTTTAATGGATCTGCAAATGAGTGGAATAAGTCCACGACAACCCGATTCCCCTCAAGATATTGAATGGCAAGCCAGCGTTTATTAAACTTTTCCCCGGGAATTAAGGCTGACAAAGCACTGATTGCTTTCTCAGTATCGGTTCCATAGAATAAGCTGAATCGAGACCCTTCCCCGTCTTTTAATTGAGCAGCGGCTTCCGATACTGCCTGGCTTCCCCTCCCGCTTCTGGCAACAATTGAAAGAACCGGTACTTTCAGCAATCTTGAAAGTTCATCACCATCGACCTTTATACCGCGGTGCTTCGCGACATCAACCATATTCAGAGCGATGATCGCCGGTTTCCCGAATTCAAGCAATTCTATAGTCAGCTGCAGATTTCTCGAGAGCTGGGAAGCATCAACAATATTGATGATTGCTGAAAATGAGTTCTTAATTAAAAATGTTGTTGCCACGGACTCATCCTTAGATAATGGAGACAGGCCATAAAGTCCGGGCAAATCAACCAATGTCCCCTGATTATTTTTCAGCTGACCAATCTTTTTTTCTACGGTCACGCCGGTCCAGTTTCCGACAAAAGCATACGAACCCGTCAGCAGGTTAAATAAGGATGTCTTTCCTGTATTCGGATTCCCAAAAAGGGCAAGTTCCAATCTTACTCACACTCCACGATAATGGCATCGGCTTCGGAACGTCGGATTCCGATACATTCACCGCAAGATTCAAACATGCACGGCCCGCCGAACGGCATCGACGATTTATAGCAGATAGATTCTCCCTCAGTGATGCCAAAATCCATCAGCCTTCTCCGGATTAGCTGATCTAATCCGGACAGATCAGCTATGATCGCATGCGTGCCTGATTTTAATTCAGATAATTGCATGATGAATCCTCCAAGCTAAATGATAATTATTTTCATTTAAATTATAGATTATTCGTCCGCTTTTGACAATCCTTTATTTATCGGACAATTCGTCCGAAATCGCTCAATAAATTCTTTTTTCGCTGCGAGAGAAAAAAAGGTCGAATATATTTGCTAAGTTATTCATAAATGTTTACAAATTATGTGAAAAAATCTATGATTTTTATCAGGAGGCCTAAAAATGGACAGCAACAGAAAATCTGTCAACGTTACAATGATTGATTATGAGAAAGTTTTAAACAATGTGACCGAGGCTGTCATTATATTGCAAGAGCAAATGATCATTTTTGCCAATCAACCAGCAGAAAAATTATTCTTGGATTCTAGGCAACGGTCACTCTGCGGCACCTCTTTCTCTCAATTTCTTGATGCAGACGCATTATCTCGATTGCAAGTTAAAATTCATCGTTGCTTTTTCAATAATTTAAGCGATCATTTAATTGATTTATCGATTCGTTCAGCTGACAACAAGATCAAACCCGTGGAAATGGCAATCAGCATGATCGATGCCAGTGATCAGTCCTTAGTCCAGCTAACGATTAATGATATCAGTAACCGGATCGCCATTGAAGAAAGCCTGAGACAGTCTGAAAAATTATCTGTCATCGGTAAATTATCAGCAGGCATCCTTCATGAGGTCAAAAACCCGTTGACATCCATTAAGGGATTTCTGCAATTGATGCAGAAAGATCCTGTTGTAAACAGAAGCTATATTAAAATAATTCTTAATGAAGTAGAACAGATCGAAAAAATAGCCGGAGAGCTTCTTTATTTTACAAAACCAAAGTCTCAACATTTCGAGGTCCAGGATCTTTCCGTTCTGGTCAATGAATCGGTGGTTCTCTTTGAAACACAGGCTTTGATAAAACAAGTGAGTCTGGAACTCAGACCGGGGGACAGTGAACATTTAGTTAACGGTGACGGTACCCAGTTAAAACAGGTGTTTATTAATTTGATTAAGAATGCGATTGAAGCGTCGAACGACGGGGCCACCGTAACAATTACGCTTTCATCAGACGAATCATCGGAATACGTTAAAATACGTAATGTCGGAAAAGAAATTCCCGGATCGATGATCAAAAACCTTGGAAAATCATTTTTCACAACTAAAGACACCGGGACCGGCCTCGGATTAATGGTCACCTACACAATCGTCCATAATCACCAGGGGGAAATATCGGTTAAAAGTACTAAAAACGAAGGCACTTCCTTCCTTTTAACATTCCCGCGGGTAACAAGAAACTAAAAAGGAGAAAGTCTCTGGGGTTCTGAGGACTTTCTCCTGTGTCTATACTGTATCTGTCACGCCTGATAAAGCATGATTATACCTTCCTGAGGATCAAGCTCCAGGCGGAGCGATGCCGCATATGGATCCACCTGCACCGCCGTGTCAAGCCAGAAACGGACGGCTTCAATGATACTTGATTCAACAAGCACCTGCATCCTGCCATCCACATAGACCTCAGCTGAAAATCCATAATCGTCATCATATATTAACTCAACCCTCACTGCATCGGGGGCTATTTCTTTTTTATCGGACATAAACAGGCAAATGGCATTGACAATATCCTGTTCCGCAATAATTACCTCTTCCATGGATCAGATTCCTCTGATTTTTTACGGCGGGCACGATCGGCTGCACTGACGAACAGATATCGTATCAGCGCGATAATTGCAATGACCGCCAATATATTAATCAACAGACCGGCCATCATTCCAAAACCACCGAAATGAGAAAGCAAACTCCCAAACAACAGTCCGGAAATTCCTCCGAAAATCATCCCACGCATAAATCCGCCGCTTGTGAACCTTTTTGCTGAACCAAAACTGCTAAAACCTTGATTTGATTTCTGCTGTTTGCTTTTAAACAGAGAAAAAGTACCGCTTCCCCTATTTGGGCTGAACGATTTAATCCCCGAGCGGAATCCCTTGGCACTGGCCTGATGATTTTCGTGAAAGACAAAATCTCCTGCCGGTGATAATATAAGTGTCAACGTAAGAAAAGCTGTCATTAATTTTTTTATCATTCGATTTTCCTCCATATTGAGTTGGTATTCGCCCTTTTCATTGAGATAATGATTATACGAACAAACTCAAAAAGAGTTCCTGACTTTCAGCAAAATTCTTCTTAACACGTCATTTAGCTTCGTTTTCCTTCTATGAGCGCTGTTTTCAGCCTGGCCATCGCTTCTTCAAGAAGCGGTCGCGGGCAGGCAAGGTTTATACGGATAAATCCTTCACCCTCCTTTCCAAAAGTATATCCCTGGTTAAAAGCAATGTGTGCTTTTTGAATCAGCAGTTTCTGAAGACTCAGTCTATCAAGTCCAAGTCTGCGGCAGTCAATCCATCCAAGGTACGTGCCTTCTAACGGAACCATAAAAAGTTTCGGCAGGTTGCTGTGCAGATATTCTTTAATATAGTTTTCGTTCTCCGTGATATATTTAAGACACTGATCAAGCCATTCTCCGCCCTTTAGGTAGGCTGACTCGGCAGCAACCATGCCCAGTGTATTCGGTTCACTCAAACTGAAACGATTCAATTGATTGAGATATATTTTTCTTAAATCAGGATCAGGAATAATAATATTGGAAACCTGCAGACCTGCGAGGTTGAAAGTTTTGCTCGGCGCCGTGCAGACAATCGAATGGCCGGCAGCTTCCTCCGACAGACTGGCAAAGGGAATATGTTGATACTCTTCAAAAACCAAATCGCCATGAATTTCATCAGAAACGACAAGTACACCATATTTCTTCGTCAGGTCGGCTACTTGCTGCAGTTCCCATCGTGACCAGACACGGCCGACCGGATTATGCGGGGAGCAAAGAATCATCATCTTCACTGACGGATCTGACAGTTTCCGCTCAATATCATTAAAATCAATTGTGTATTTACCACCATGATAAACCAATGGATTCGTGACCAATTTTCGTCCCTGATTCTGAGCCGACTTGCGGAACGGAGGATAAACCGGCGGCTGAATCAGTATTTTATCCCCCGGTTCTGTAAAGCCATCCACAATCAGATTTAACGCTGTAACCACACCTGGACTGTGGCAAAGCCACTCCTTTTCAATAGACCAGTTGTGCCTGACTTGCATCCACTTCTGGACAGCGGACAAATAACTGTCCGCCCGGTAGGTATAGCCATAAATACCTTGCCTGATTCGATTTGCAAGCGCAGCAGTAATTGCTTCAGGCACCTGAAAATCCATGTCGGCGACCCACATGGGAAGCAAATCCTTGCCGCCGTACAGTCGATCTGCTTCATCCCATTTCACTGAGGCTGTTCCATAGCGGTCAATAACTTGATCAAAATTGTATTTTTCCGTCACTTTTTTTATTTTCCCCTTTCATTAAGAGAAAGTTTCCGGAGATTTTTCATCGCGTGCACATGATTCATCGCTTAGGGTCTGCTTCTTTTTCTTTATATTTCTTCTGTTTCAAAATGTGTAACCTCCCCGCTAAATCGTGGATTTTAAAAGATAAATAAAAGCAGTCCGCTCATTCCACACAAATGAGCGGACTGTTTTTATCAGCTTGCCATGGAAAAAGATCAGACCAGATCGCATGCCTCACCGGGCATCCAGTGTTCATCTTTACCTTCCCATTTGACATTGCAGCCGATCGGATTCGTTAATTGTGTCGTGACAATTTTGCCGCCTGTTATTTCAGCAAGCGCATTGTCAAGATCATTTACCGTTGCTTTTTCAGGCTGTCTCGGATTATCCAGTTCCCTGCCGGTATAGACCAGCTTGCGCTCTTCATCAAAAACAAAGAAGTGCGGTGTCCTCAGCGCACCGTAAGCTTTTGCAGCCTCCTGGAACTGATCACGCAAATATAGCCACGGATATTTTTTCTGATTCATCTGTTCAATCATATGCTCAAATGAATCCCCGGGATGTGTGTGTTCACTATTCGAGTTGATGGCAACAAACTTTACTCCCTTATCCTGATAATTTTCAGCGACTTTCTTAGTAACAGAATTTGAACCGAGCACAAAAGGACAATGATTGCATGTAAAAAAAACCACCAAAGTTTTTACTTCTGAGAAATCAGACAATGAGTATGTTTTACCATCAGTCGCAAGTAATGAAAATGCAGGTGCTTTTTCTCCTATCTGCAATGTAAATGCCAATTTGAAAACCTCCCTGATTGAACTTCACACTGCTCATTTTAACATCACTATCAGGAATGGTAAAAAATTAGACTTCGCTTATCGAATGGATTCATAACGCTGCTTAATTTTTGAAAAACAAGCACAATATCTTGACTCTCTTTGCAACGATGAATATAATATTAATTAATTATACAGTGCGTTGATAGGGATTAGTAAGCAGTGAAATGCGATAGAGAGCGGTATCCCCCGGCTGAAAGAAACCGCCGCATCCTTCCTGTTGAACCTACCCTTGAGCTGCTCCGGCTCACAACCGGGCCGCCTGCTTCACGTTACGAAGTGCCGAGAGAGCGTGGCTTAGATAGCATGCTAACAAAGGTGGTACCGCGGGTGAAACCTCTTCCCGTCCTTTTATTCAGGACGCGAAGAGGCTTTTTTTCACGATATGAGAGGAAACCAGCCATGGAAACAAAACGGATCGTCGTAAAAATCGGCAGCAGCTCACTCACAGATGCTCACGGAAAACTAAATCAGTCGAAGCTGAAAGATCACACTGATGCCATTGCCAGGCTGAAAGAAACGGGGCACGAAGTCATCATTGTGTCTTCCGGTGNAAACTAAATCAAGCTGAAAGATCACACTGATGCCAGTGCCAGGCTGAAAGAAACGGGGCACGAAGTCATCATTGTGTCTTCCGGTGCAGTCGCGGCAGGATATTGCGGTCTCGGTTATCCTTCCCGTCCCGTTACAATTGCGGGAAAACAGGCAGCGGCAGCTGTCGGGCAGGTGATGCTGCTGAACAATTACGCTAATGCTTTCGGCAGGCACGGGCTGACGGTCGCACAGCTGCTTCTGGCACGTCAGGATTTTGAACGCCGTGAACAGATGAGCCACGCTTACTCAGCGCTTTCCGAACTGCTCAGGCGATCAGTAATTCCGATCATTAATGAGAATGATTCTGTCTCACTTGCGGAGTTAACGTTCGGTGATAATGACATGCTGTCCGCGCTGGTTAGCGGCCTGGTTCACGCTGATTTTTTAGCTATTCTTACTGATGTCAACGGGTTATACGACAGGAACCCAGTCCTCTATCCGGACGCGAAACGTTATAATCAGCTAGATGAACTGCCTGATGAATTTTTGAATGAAATAAGCAGCGTTTCCGGATCCAAGGTAGGTACAGGCGGCATGAGATCAAAACTGCGTGCAGCGAGAACTGCCCTGTCACTGGGTGTCAGAACTTTTATCGGCAAAGGAACCGGCCCGGAAAAGCTACTGAAAATGATTGACGGTGACGGTGACGGGACATACATCGGATCCGCTGATCTCAAACCATCTTTGAAAGTTACCAAACAGTGGATCGCGCTGCATTCACCGATTTCAGGAAAAATTGAAATCGACGACGGTGCTGTTCATGCGTTAATGGATGACGGAAAGAGCCTTCTGCCTGCAGGAGTAAAAAAAATAATCGGCCGTTTTTTAGCCGGGGAAGTGATTCAGATTATCGACAGAAACCATCATGTCCTCGGAAAAGGTCAGGTAAACTATTCCTCGCAACAGCTGAATGAAATCAAAAGCTTGCCAAGCAGCATGGCAATGAGCAGAGCGAACGGCGATCATCCCGAGGTCGTTCACCGGGATAATTGGGTTCCCTGGACCGCTCAGATTCAGCCCATTATATCTGAAAAGGAGAGAAAATCATGAACCAGATTCTTGACTATAATGAACTGCTCCAAAAAGGTCAGAAAGCAAAGGAAGCGTCCAGAACACTCGCTGTCGCCACGTCTGAGCAAAAGACATTCGCTCTTCTTGCGCTATCGGATGCATTGCGGCAAAATGTCACAGAAATTATGGCAGCTAATAGGCGTGACGTAGAAGCAGCTAAAAGCAAGGGGACTTCGGACGCTCTGATTGACAGACTGACGCTGACTAATGAACGGATTCATGCCATGACCGATGCACTGGCCGATCTGGCGGGTCTGCACGACCCGATTGGCGACCGCCTGAACGAATGGGATCGGCCAAATGGACTTCACATACACAAGGTCCGTGTCCCGCTTGGTGTTGTTGGCATGATTTATGAAGCCCGTCCCAATGTGACCATAGATGCCACCGGTCTTTGCCTGAAAACCGGCAACGCTGTTTTTCTGCGGGGAAGTGGATCTGCGATTGAATCGAACAGGACACTTGTCTCAGTTATCCGCCACGCACTCGAGAAAACTGAACTTCCTTCCGAAAGCGTGCAGCTATTGGAGGATGTCAGCCACGAAACGGCAAGCCATTTTTTTAAGCTGAATGAGTTGATCGACGTGCTGATCCCGCGCGGAAGCAAGCGTTTGATTCAAACTGTTGTCAGAGAAGCAAGTATTCCAGTTATTGAAACAGGCGCAGGGAACTGCCATCTTTTTATTGACCGGACAGCAAATCCGAAAATGGCTATCAAGATTGCCCTGAATGCCAAAACCCAGCGCCCTTCTGTATGTAATGCCATCGAAACGGTCATTGTTGATGAAGAATGGTTTATTCTCCATGGGGATCAACTGATTCGCTCACTTTTGTCGGCAGACGTGGCATGCCGCATTGACCCGATGGTTGCTAACTTGTACCCGGATCTGCCGGTTGCCACGGAAGAAGACTGGCGGACAGAATATCTCGACAAAGTTATCGCAATAAAAATTGTTAAAGACGTTGATGAAGCGATTCGTCACATCAACCATTATGGTACAAAACATTCAGAATCAATTATTTCAGAGACGGCTGCCCATGTTCATCGCTTCTTTCAATATGTTGATGCATCCACACTTTACCACAATGCGTCTACGCGTTTTACTGACGGTGAAGCTTTCGGGTTTGGTGCGGAGATCGGCATCAGCACGCAAAAACTTCACGCCAGAGGGCCAATGGGACTTGAAGCTTTAACTAGTATTAAATATTTAGTGGAAGGTACGGGACAGACCCGTCGATGAATGCTGTGAAAAAAAACAGACTGGTAAAATTCCAAGGCCACTGAAAAACCTATGATGGTAAGAAAAAGGAGCAGACATCTGTATACAGTAGATGCTTTGCTCTTTTATTTTCTACATATTGATCTGGACAGTCAAAAGTTTTAAACCACTAAGAAATCAGTAACTCGTCATGTACCTCAGGTGTTTCCTGCTTTTCTTGAATTATTTGCGTTATGGTTAAATGCTGATTTTGTGCAAACCGTTGAAAAATCGTCTGACGTAAATAGGCCATAATCGTTGCCTCTGAGGCTGCTCTCTTGGACGGTGTCCGTAAAAAACGAAAAGCTTTGTTTTGTCGTTTGTTTTCCTTGCGCAACGCAATCATTTGAAGTAGGCCCATTGCGATGCAACTGCACATCATAAAACCTTCGATGGCTTTGACGGTTTGACAAATTCGTTTTTGCACGTTTTCTTCGGTCACTTGATCCAACGGTTCGGCTTCATCCGATTTGCGATAACGGTTCAATTTGGGCATTGACCGACTCCAAAAATGATAGGTAAAAGCACCGAGTGACTGTTTCAGCGCGCGAAAAGTCGTTTCCGTGGTGAAGCGACGTGCGTATAGTCGGATGATGGTCTCCGGTTCCAGGGATGGATCCGTACTGACCAGAATGGATCGTCGTCCACCCATGACCACGAGCACAAAGCGCAGGTCTTGATACAGTCCCTGACCCCAAAGCAGATCCCGACAGAGATAGGATATCCTCTCTTCTTTGTCGTACAGCGACAGGCGGGTGGCCTGGAATTGATTCGCTTGCGTGTCAAACAACGTGTTCACTTTGAGACGGGTTCCTTTCTTTCGTGGACGTCCCCGGCCTCCAGTTTGAACGGGATGTTCATAAGCCACACAGGAAGTTTTGGCTTTGGTGACCAGATCCAATCGCGTGCGCTCTTCCTGATTCCGCTGATTCAAACGACGGAGGGCAGGCACGGACAAGAAATAGCGATCGAGTAAAAACAACGCGCGCCCCAACACTCGAGCGGCTGAAAATCCTTGATCAATCATCTGCACGACATGGGAGCCCTGTGCTTCACCGTCATTTTCCCACTGGTGAATCGTCTGAATACCATCATGAAGACGAAGAGAGAGTGGCAGACAAAACGTTTTTCCGGCGTCTCCAATGAGAAGGCCAACGGATCCCCAGAGATGCCCAAAGATGAAGGCAGACTTGGACACATCCTCGGATTCCTGATACAGTTTCTTCACACCGGGCATGAAGCGTGCTTCTTTCGCCTGTTTAACGCCGTCCCCAACAAGAATGACCGCTTCACCCTCCCGTCTGAGCGGTGCAACCTTGAGAACAACACGCAACCACTGGTGACGCAGCTCATCCAGAGACCAGGCGGAGGAACGGAAAAAATGAATCATGGATTCATACCCCTTCGGATGAAGCGCTAAGTCACGAATCACAGAGGTGACACCGAGACAGTCGGAACGAATCATCAGACCGGTGATAATCACAACAAACCATTGAAACGCAGCGAATCTATGGAAACGGGAACGGAACAACAGAAGTACGGAATCAATATATTTTAACATGGCCCTAGTCAATCACACTGAGACAGGGTAAACTAGAAACACGATAACCCTAGGTGATTTTTCTCCTCGCTTGTGGTAAAGAGAGGATACCATAAAATCCCATTTAGGGGTTATCCTTTTGTTTATTTACACAGAACTTTTCACTCTCCAGATATTGATGAAAACCGTCATTAATTTAGAAAGCGTGACTTTTTCAGTAGCCTCTGAAATTCCCGGTCTTTTTTATTTTCGATTGACAGATTAAAGATCATGAACGACAACATAGGCCACTTTCACAGGTCCGTGCACACCGACTACAAGCCGCATCTCTATATCCGCACTGTTACTTGGTCCGGAAATGAAATTGATGTAATGAGAAAACTCACTGCCCTCAGTAACTTTTTGTTCCACCATTTGCATAGCCTGTGTAAGCCGAGGAACAATCAGGCTTTGTGGAACGATGACGATTGAAGTGATCGGCAAAAGGCTGACACTTCTGGCCTTATCCTTATCATTGAAAAGCCCGGCCGTCGCCGATTCTGCAAGCATGACGTCGCAGATTGAAAGGCCAATGTTTGCTTGGGCGGCACGTTCGATATTCTTGTGGCCTTCAGCCGTATCCCAAATAGAAACACTATTTTTATGAAGTACATCGACCAGGCCAAACTCAGAAAAGCGCTGATCTTTTGTTGCAATAACAGGTGCCCCGCCATATTCTGTGATCGCGTGGTCAAGCACATCGGCCAGATTACCAGCATCTGTTTCAAAAACTTTCGTATGAACGGACTCACAGGCTTTTTTCATGACGTTAACAAGTTGATTCGTAGAAGTACCTTGATAGACTGCCCATTGCGGTTGATTGATCCATTCCGGAGTTTCAACCGGATCACCACTTTTATGGTTTAACTTATGTGCAATTTTTTCAAGAAATGCTTCGCGATTCTCAATAGTACCACTCATTGCCATTCACTCGTTTCTTTGGTCTTGTTCTCGCTTTCAACTTCTTTATGTTTTTTAAACCATGCTCTGAAATTCTCACTGCTGGGCGCGGGAAGATCACGTCCATGTGTCCACGGCCTCATCGGGCCGGGTCCTTTTTCTATCGCTCCGTTGTCGACAAGCGGCTTCAAAAGGATAGGTGCCGTCTTCATTCCGACTTTGAACATAAAAGGGGAACTAGCCCCAATGCCAAACCCCTTCATCGCAATCTTCTCACCCACCGGCGGGTTTCCTCCGCCTTCAACATATTTCCTGCGATGCTTGATCAGCAGCTGGTGAAGCGGAATCTTCACCGGACAGGCTTCCGTACAGGCTGCACAAAGGCTGGATGCATAAGGCAGTTTCCCGTATTCTTTATAGCCGCCTAAAATCGGAGACAGCACGGCACCGATCGGGCCGGGATAAATCGATCCATAGGCATGGCCGCCAATATGGCGATAAACCGGACATACATTCAGGCAGGCTGCGCAGCGAATGCAATGCAGCGCAGGCTGAAATTCTGTCCCCAACGCATTGGAACGGCCTGCATCAACAATGACCAGATGAAAGTCTTTTGGACTGTCGACAGTGTCTAATTGTCCTCCCGGAGTTATATCCGTGACATAGGTCGTCAGACGCTGTCCTACGGAACTTCGGCAGAGAAGAGTAACCAGTATGTCCAGCTCTTTCCAGCTTGGAACCAGCCTCTCCATACCCATAACAGTAATTTGTGTTTCTGGAAAGGTTGTTACCATATTGGCATTGCCTTCATTGGTTACAAGACAAATACTTCCCGTGTCCGCAACCGCAAAATTACAGCCGGTAATCCCGACATCAGCCTTAAGAAATTGGCTGCGCAAAGTTTTTCTCGCAAAACCAGCCAGCTCTTTTGGATCATCGCTACCAGTATAACCGAGCTTTTTAAATGAATCACGAACCTGCTGCCTGTTTTTATGCACTGAGGGGACTACGATATGAGATGGCCTGTCTTTATCTACCTGCAAGATAAATTCGGCAAGATCTGTTTCTAGGACGTTGCACCCTTCTTCTTCAAGCGCCTCGTTCAGGCTGATTTCTTCTGTAACCATCGATTTTGCCTTGACAATATTCTTGGCCTTTTTATCTCTCACAACTTTTTTTATGTAGTCGCGGGCCTCTTCGGCAGTCTGAGCAAAATAAACATGACCACCACGTGCCGAGAAATTGTCGCTCAGCTGCTTCAGATAATAGTCTAAGTGATTCAGTGTAAATGATCGGATTTCTTCACCGGCATTCCGCCAGTTTTCCCAGTCACCCAGCGTTTCATCTCCTACCGTCGCTCTTAATTTTTTGTCGCGGAGGCCGTCCTGGGCTGAAGATACAGCGTTGACCATGAAAGAGTTGTGAATGGCCTCATCCACACCTTCAAAGAATGGTTGATTTCCTACTTTCATTGACATTGCTAGCTCCCCCCTCCTTCTGGTGACTGTTCAGGATCTGGGCAATATGTAACACCTTAATGTTTTTGCCTAACCTGCTCATACGGCCTCCGATATTCATCAGGCAGCTTGCATCAGCCCCAACCAGAACATCTGCTTTTGTTTCTTCAATGTGACGGATTTTCTCGTCCACCATCTGTTCAGAGATTGGAGACATTTTGACGGAGAAAGTACCCCCGAAACCGCAGCAATCGTAATTATTTGGCAACTTAACCAGTTCCAGTCCTTTGACATGGTTCAGCAGTTTATAATGCGATTCTCTTTCTCCAAGAAGTCTGGTCATATGACAGGAAGTATGCAGCGTAGCCCTCGCATGGTATTCGGCACCAACATCTTCCACGCCAAGAACATTAACAATAAATTGCGTAAACTCATATGTTTTCTTTGCAATCGCCATGGCTTTTTCATGCCACTCCGAATTATCCGCGAAAAAATCAGGGTATTCATGGAACATTGCAGCACATGAACCGGAGGGACAGACAATATAATCGGAATGCTCAAAAGCTCTGATCATCTGCTTGGCCGGACCTTTTGTATCTTTTGCATACCCACTGTTATATGCGGGTTGGCCGCAGCAAACCTGGCCTTCAGGTACATCAACATCACACCCCAGTCTCTCGAGGACTTCTGTGACGTCCTTAAGCACATCAACATAAAACAGTTCACCAAGACATGTTGTAAACAATGATACTTTCAAACTGTTCATCCTCTTTCCAATCTATCTTTTCGTTTGTGCCTGCCGCATTTTTTATCGTGTAAATAAACAAAAAATGCTGATTTTTTTAAGCTCAGCAGGCATACGTAACAATTTATCCTTTCAATTATCACATTTTATACATATTTAAAAAAAGTTCAACCCCTATTGCTATATTAATGACTTATTTATTAGTAATATTGATTATAAGTTTAATCTATATCAAGCCATCATTCACGAATTTTCGATAAGGCTATGGATATGAGCTGAATAGTTTCAGAAATTAATTGATGAACATTGGTTCTCGCCGTATATACGTTTTGTCTGATCGATCATCTGATCTTCTGGCATGTTCAGTAAACGCTGACGTCCTCATAAATCAACAACTTTCTACATCAGTTGCATCGTACATCTCGTTTCCGGATCTTCACTACATACTCCTAAAATCACTTGTGGCTCTGCCCTGCCATGTACGGCTTCCTCACTGTCGCCTTGCTCTCTTTATTGTAGTACTGTAATCAGCCGGATATGACGGGACATGCCGCATAACGTACCTGAGCGCGTTCAACGAGTGTTCAAACTGCCTGACAACTTTTCCTCACGACACCGTCATATCCAGCACGTTAACGTATATCATCAGCGTTGAAAAAAGTGGATGGAGCGGTTCAATGGAGTTACTACAAAGTACATGGACAACTGCCTATTATGGTTCCGTTTCTTAAGCGGAATGGTTTTAGATGCCTGTAAGAAAGCAGATTTCACCTCTGCATAAATTATTAGAAGTGCATCGTAATGGAGGGTTTCATATGTCTGTTAATCATGAACAGCTCACCAATTTCATTGTGGAAGCCAAAAGAAACACATATGCGTCCCAAGATGATGAGGCATCATTTCAACCTTTATTAAATGGTTCAAAACAACTCGAATACCGCAGTGGTGATTACTTTTATCGGGATATTTACTTTGGTTCGGCTTTCTTTGTTGGACAAGAAACGGTTGAATTTGAGAATTGTCCAATCTGGTCGATGGTCTATTCAGGCGGTGTCATCATTTCGAACGCAGACTGGGATATTATTGCTCCAATTTATAGTTTCTTTCGAGAAGCGTTAAGGTTAGTTGATACAAATTCAATATATCGTGGTCCACACCATTTTGGATCGGGTAATTTCATTTTTGACAATGAGTATGAAGGCACTCTTGACTGCTTTTTCGGTAAGGAAATCATTCTTATGAACGGTCAAAAGGTTTATAGATTGCGGTATAACGGTGGGATCGTTCGATAACCCCTCCTGTTAGCAACAACACTTACGAAAAGAGCCATTCTAAAACAACATTTTAGTTTCCAAAAGCAAGGGCTAAACCCACTGTCTTTAGACGGTATCCGCTTTTAACCTTATCTTTTCATGTCCATACTTTTCAAAAGAGGTGAAAAGTATGGACGGCTATCAGAAAAGCGGTCATGCGGTCTATGATATCAAGTATCACGTGGTCTGGGCGACTAAATACCGGTGTCAGGTGCTGCGGGGTCAGGTAGCAATTCGGTTGCGTGAACTGATCCGGCAGGGATGTGAGGCTAGAGACGTCACAATTCTGCAGGGGAGTGTAGGCAAGGAGCATATCCATTTGCTGATTGCCTGCCCGCCGAGTCTGGCCCCGAGTAAGATTCTCCAATACCTAAAAGGGCGCTCATCCAGACTGCTTCAGGATGAGTTTCCCGAACTGAAGAAACGGTATTGGGGGCAACATCTATGGTCCAGAGGGTATTTCTGTGCGACGGCCGGCAACGTGACGGAAGAAATCATTCGAGATTATATTGCCAACCAGTCCAATAAAATCAGAGACGATATTTTCAAGATTGATGACTGAGTTCAGCCGGCATTCAGTGTGCTATGAGCACAAGCGCTTCAGAAGACTTCGATATTGAGCGGTGACTTTAAGTCGCAGACATTTATGTCTGGATCCACCTGCTTTAGCAGATGATTGTTTAGAAAAAAATAAAAAACAAAAGGCATTACCCGTTTTCGGGTAATGCCTTTTAAACTATATTCGCCTGACAGTGACCTACTCTACTC